>JBOHZD010000083.1:0-11968 GCA_050738315.1 Woeseiaceae bacterium | reverse complement strand
TGATCCCGATGGCGCGCATCCACACTCTGCCGCCGCATCTTCGATCCGTTGCTGAACCCGAGCTTCCACTTCTTGTTCGACAACTCCATCGCCATGTACAAAACCGTTCCTGACTCGTATCCTCGTGCCTGGGTTGCTTGCATCTCACTATCCTCCGGGTTCGTCCTACAAAATTTGAATTCTAGAGGATTGGCAAGCAGCCCTTATATATATACATAGGATCTACAGAAGCAGACTTCACCGGCTATGTCTGACCCTGTAGGAGCCGGCCATGCGGGCGACCCCGGGCTACCAAACATTCCGCAGCTCCCGCAACTTGAGGAAAACCTCCCGCGGTGCCGGATGCTCGCCCAGCTCCGGAAACCGCTCCCGCAACCGCGCGATGATCGTCGGGCTCTGCAGCCGCAAGAAAGCGTTCATCTCCCTTTCTTCGGCGAGCGTCGTCACGTAGGCATTGTTCGGGTCGCGATCGCCGAACTGCCCGAGCATTTCGGCGGCTCGCCGATTGTCCGGTTCCCGGTCCAGTGTGAAACGCAGGTTACTGGCAAGATAATCGTGGCCGGGATAAAGGCGGGTTTCATCCGACAACTTCGCGAGCTGGTTCGCAAAGGTTTCGTACAATTCCACAGGGTGCCCACCGTTATGACAATTCCCTGCGCCTGCGTTGAACAGCGTGTCGCCGCTGAACAGCGCCCGCTGGTCCGTATGCGACAGCAAGCAGATATGGCTCATCGTGTGTCCCGGCGTATCGAGGCATTCCAGTTCCACCGTCTTGCCGACTTTCACGACATCGCCCGCACCGACGCCGCGTTCCATGCCGGGGATCCTTCCCGCGGCGTCCTTGTGGGCGATGACGGTTGCACCCGTCGCGCCGACCATCGCCCGGTTGCCGCCGACATGGTCTCCATGCTCATGCGTATTCAGCACCTGCGTGATGTGCCAGCCACGCTCGCGTGCGCGGGCGAGGCACTTGCGGTGATCGAGCGGATCGATCGCGAGCGCATCGCCGGTCTCCGGGCAGGCGACCAGGTAGTTGAAGTTGCGCAAGGCATTCGCCGTCCAGATCTGCTCGACGATCACGTTGTCTCCTCCGCTCTTTTTTGAGGCAGAAATAGTGTATTTACAACGAGATATGACACATACCTAAGAGTGGTTGTCACATAGCGCGGCGGCTGTGCCGCCCTGCAGGACCACATTGCAGGAGGATACTTTTGCATTCGCGCTGTCATACCGTTGCAATAAGCAGTGTAGCCCCTGGGGAGTGATTTTCGATGACGAAGGTTGTTACGGCTGTTGTGTTGGGTACCCTGATCGCCGCCTGCGGAGACAGCACTCCACCCCCGGCCACCGAAGTCGAGACTACGACTCCTGAGAGCAAGCAAGCGATGTCACGAATTTTCGATATGCCTTACCTGATGCGCGACCTGGACAACGGGCTGCGGGTCATTGTTGTGAAAACGGATTATCCGGATATCGTCAGCCTGCAGATACCCGTGCAGACCGGATCGCGGAACGAGATCGAACCCGGCAAGTCCGGTTTCGCGCACTTCTTCGAACACATGATGTTTCGCGGCACGGAAAAATACCCGGCCGACGTCTACGGCGCGATCCTGAAGAAAACCGGCGCCGACCAGAATGCCTACACGACGGACGACTACACGAACTACCACACGACGTTCACAAAGGAAGATCTCGAAAAGATGCTAGAGATCGAGGCGGACCGGTTCCAGAACCTGAGCTATTCGGAGCCGGCGTTTCGCACCGAGGCGCTGGCCGTCAAGGGAGAATACCTGAAGAACTTTTCAGACCCGACGTCGCAAGCCTACGAACACATTCGCGATCTTGCCTTCACGAAACACTCGTACAAGCACACGACGATGGGCTTCATCGAGGATATCGAGGCAATGCCCGACCAGCTCGACTATTCGAAGCAGTTCTTCGACCGCTGGTATCGCCCGGAAAAGACGGCCGTGATCGTCGTTGGCGATGTGGATCCTGAGGCGACGTTCAAGCTGGTCGAACGATACTGGGGCGGCTGGCAGGCGGGAGATTACTCGGTCGACATCCCTGAGGAACCGCCGCTCGACGGCCCGGTGTACGAACACATCCAGTGGGACGGGCCGACGCAGCCCTGGCTCTTCATCGGTTTCCGCGGGCCGGCGTTCGATCCGGCCGCGAAGGATATGGCGGCGATGGATCTCGTGTCCTCGATCTATTTTTCGGAATCGTCCAACCTGTATCGGAAACTCGTGCTGGAAGACCAGTCCGTTGACCAGTTGACGACTTACTTTCCGGATCGCAAGGATCCGAACCTGCTGATGATCTACGCGCGGTTGACCGATGAAAAGGAGGCGGCTGCCGTGGTTTCCGCGATCAACGCGACGCTCGCGGAAGCGAGAACCCGGCTCGTTGATCGCCAGAAGGTCGAGGATACGAAGTCGCGCCTCCGCTACGAGTTTGCATCGCAACTCGACAACTCGGAAGGCATCGGCAGCGTGCTCGCCGCGTACGTGCAATTTGCCCGCACCCCCGAAACGATCAACGAAGTTTACCAGACCTACGTCCAGTTGACGGCCAGCGACATCCGGGACTACGCCAACCGGTACTTCGTCGATTCCGGCAGGATCACCGTCACGTTGTCGAACTCGCCGGAGATGGCGGGGGTGGATGGCATGGCGTCGATCGACAAGCTGGTTGCAGCTGCCGATGCTGCCGAGGCCGCACCGGCCGAAACACAAAAACCGGCCACCGGTGAGAGCATGGCAGCGCCCGCCGCGGCGCCGGCGCGGGACGAACAGGTGCCCGTATCGGTCGTCGCACAACTCTCGGCGAACTCGCCGCTGGTCGATGTCGCATTCCTGATCCATGCCGGCGCGGCCATGGACCCGCCGGGGAAGAAAGGCCTGGCCGCGTTGACCGCGGCGATGATCACCGAAGGCGGCTCCGTCTCGCACACGATCGACGAAATCAACCAGGCCATGTACCCGATCGCGTCCAGCTTCGATGCGCAGGTGGACAAGGAGATGACGCGCCTCTCCGGCCAGGTGCACAAGGACAACCTGGACGCCTGGTATGAGCTGGTCAAAGAGCAGCTATTGAACCCGGGCTGGCGCGAACAGGACTTCAAACGCCTCAAAACGCAGCTGGTCAATGAGATTCGCACAGACCTGGTCGGCAACAACGACGAGGAACTCGGCAAGGAAGTCCTGTACAGCGAAATTTACGGCGTGGAGCATCCGTACGGTTCGCTGAACCTCGGCAGTATCGGCGAAATCGAGGCCATGACGATCGCCGATGTGCAGAAGTTCTACACGGATTACTACAGGATCCATAACCTGACGGTGGGGCTGAGCGGCGGCTATCCCGAACAGTTTGCGGCCCGCATTGGTGACGATTTACAGGCATTGCCCGCCGGGACGCGAGCGAATCCCGAGATACCCGTCGCGCCGGCGCAGAAAGGCAGCGCCGCGGTGATCGTGCAGAAGGAAACGCCTGCGGTGGCGGTGTCGCTCGGTTTCCCGATCGAGCTCACGCGCGGCGACCCGGACTGGATCGCGTTGTGGCTCGCCCGTTCGTACCTTGGCGAACATCGCAGCACGAATGGCCACCTGTTCCAGCGCATCCGCGAATTACGCGGCATGAATTACGGCGACTACGCGTACATCGAGTATTTTCCAGGTGGCATGTTCCAGTTCGAGCCGGATTCGAATCTCGGCCGCCAGCAGCAGATCTTCCAGATCTGGATTCGCCCGGTGCGGTCGAACAACGACGCGCATTTCGCGACACGGACGGCGATCTACGAGCTGCAGAAACTGATCGACGAAGGCATGTCCGAGACGGACTTCGAGGCAACCCGGAGTTTCCTGTCGAAGTTCGTCAGCCTGCTCACCGACGGACAGTCGCGCCAGCTCGGCTATGCACTCGACAGCGAGTATTACGAGATCGACAAATTCTCCGACTATGTACGAGAAGGCTTGAGCAGGGTGACGCTTGAAGATGTCAATCGCGTCATCCGGGAAAACCTGCGTGCGGAGGACATGCAGTACGTGTTCGTGACGCGCGACGCCGCCGATCTGCGGCAACGGCTCATCGAAGATGCGCGGTCGCCCATCAGCTACGATTCGGAGAGGCCGGACGACCTGTTGCGTGAGGACGCGGAAATCGCATCGCTGCCACTGAATTTCGGCGAAGACGCCGTGCGCATCGTCCCGGCGAATGAGGTCTTTCGATAAGTAGACTATCGCTCCGCCAGCCGGTGCAATGCCTCAACCCGCCGGCCAGATCATCGGCGCCAGCCATGCCACCGCAAAACCCAGCAACACGGTCAGCGGCGTGCCCACGCGCACAAAGTCGTGAAAACGATAATCCCCCGGTTCGTACACGAGCAGGTTTCCGTGGTGTCCGATAGGTGTCAGGAAAGCGACCACCGCGCCCATCGCAACGCTGAACACCGTGGCAGGCGCCGAAATATCGAGCAACCCCGCCATGCCGAGTGCGATCGGTCCCAGCAGCACGGTGGTGGCCGTATCCGACAGAATCTGCGTGAACAATGCGGCCGTCATGAACAGTGCCAGCAGGACCCAGGTGGTCTGCCAGTCGGCCACGTGCTCCGACAACCAGCCGGCGAACAGCGTGGCGGTGCCGGTCTGTTCCATGGCAAGTCCGAGCGGAATCGCGCCCGCGATAAAGACAAAAATGCGGATCTCGACTGATTGGTAGGCTTCCTTCAGCGTCAGGCAGCCGCTCGCCACCATCGCCGCCGCGCCGGCAAGAAAGGCGATGGTGACCGGCAACAGTCCGGTCGCCGCGGCGACCACGCTCGCTCCCATGATCAGGGCGGCGATCCCTCCCTTGCCCAACTTCCGGTCGCGCGCGGAAAACGGCAGCAACAACAGGAACGACGGATTGTCGGAGAGCCGGTCCAGCGCTTTTTGATCGCCCCATAGCACCAGCAGGTCGCCGCCCTTCAATTGCACCTTGGCCAGTTCCTTGCGCATGAAACCGCGCTTGCGCCACAAGCCCACCACGACCACGCCGTAACTGGCCAGGAAATCCACACTGCCGATCGTTCGTCCGAGCAATTCCGAATCCGGCCCGACCACCGCCTGGACCAGGCGTTCGCTGCCCAGCAAGTCCTTGCTCTTTTCGTCGGGAATGTCCTCACCGTATTGCACGACCGCATGCAAAGCCATGCCCTGTTGCTCTTTCAGCGTGGTCAATTCGTCCGGGCTGGCACGCACCAGCAACAGGTCGCCGGGGGCAAGCTGCTTGCGACGCCACGGACGCTCGCGCGATTCGCCATGACGCAGCCAGTCCACCACCTGGAACCGCTCTTTGTGTTCGTCGCGAAAATCCTGCATGGTCTTGCCGGCCTGCGGCGAGTCCTCCAGCACGACCAGTTCGGTGTAATAGCGTTCGAGGCGAAACCGGTCCTCATCCGCGGTCGCGCCTTCCCGCGTCGGCAACAGCCAACGGCCAAGGAGCAGGACGTACGCGCTACCGATCAACGTCAACACGATACCGATCGGCGTGATGTCGAAAATACCCACCTGGTGTTGGCCGCCCCGTTCCAGCAGGTCGCGCGCAACCAGGAACGCAGGGGCCGCGATGACCGTCATGGTGGTGCCGAGCGATGCCGCGAATGCCATCGGCATCATCAGGCGTGACGCGGGAAGATTCTTCCTGCGATCAAGCGCCAGGATCACCGGCAACATCATGGCGGTGACCATGAGATGATGGCTGAATGCCGCCATCAGCGCGACGCAGGGCATGATCACCAGCACCGCGCGCCACAGGCTGTCGCCGGACAGCCGGCCGATCCAGGCTCCCAGTTGCTCGGTCAGCCCGGATTGGGCGAGACCGCCGGAGAGCACGAACATCGATGCGAGGAGGATCGCCGGATCGCTGGAAAAACCGGACAAGGCTTCCGCGGGCTCCAGCAGACCGGTCGCGGCCAGCGCCACGACGATCAATACGCCCGTGAGATCGAGGCGTATCCATTCCGTGACCAGCAGCACCAGCGCTGCGGCCAGAATAACCAGGAAAACGATTTGCTGTTGATCCATACGGGCCATGAAATCACGAAGCGAGCGCCATAGGGTAGTGGCAACCGGGCCGGAACCGAAGCCCTTCGCGGGTCGCCCGCATGGCTGGCTCCTGCAGGAGCCGACATCACCATGCAAGTGAACGTTACGGGTGATGTCTGCCTCTGTGGAGCCCGCCATGCGGGCGACCCATCGTCAACGCGCCACCGAATGGCGATGTCTGCGCGCAACTTCCTCCGACCGCGGCTTTCACCGCACATTCAGGTACCATTGCTCTGTCTGATCCCGCATCGACCGGGTGATATTCCGCAGTTCCTGCTTTTCTTCCTCTGAAAGATCGGTTTCTTCCACCATGCGCTCAGCCTTTTCAGGATCCGAACTCGCCACCCGATAAATGACTCCGGTCACAGCTTGCTTGCGCACCTGGGCGTCGTCGATGCTGTCGATCAGACGCTGCCGTGCAAAGGTGATCTCGTCCCATGCCGAAGCGGCCGCCATGATCGCGGCGTCCCGCTGTTGACCGGACGGCAGGTTGCCGGCCCACTGGTCTGCGGCTTCGGGTTCCGACCGGGACCATTCCGCCACAACCTGCATCGTGGCTTGGGCACGGTTGCTTTCGTCGGCGATCAACCCGAGGGACGCTGCAGCCTCGCGCGGATCCACGTTGGCATACTGCATGATCAATCCGGTGTAGGTTGAATCCTTCCGGACGCCTGCAGGCATGCGATCGGCCATGCGCAGCGCCTCTTGAATGTCGCTTTGTGCCAGTTACTCGGCGGCTTTTGCGGGCTCCGCGGGTTTCCTGACGACGTCCTGCGGCAGCAGGTGCCCGTCGCCGGCGTAATCCGCGCCGAGCATGTCCTTACGCACCAGCGGCACGGGCGGCCCACCGTACGACAGGAACTGGTCGTGGAACTCCCGCCAGGCTTCGCGGCCGCCGCGATCGGCCGTCCAGTCCTCCCGCAACTTCATGATCATGAGTTTGCCCAGCGTGTAATTCAGGTAACCGGGATCGTAGGTACCGCGCCGCGCCTGCTGTATGGCATTGCCGGCATCCTGGAAGGCGAAGTCCTCGAACATCCGGCGCGATTCGTCGACGCTCATGCCGCCGGTGTGCAGGCCGATGGCCGAAAGGTATCGCACGTTGCGCAAGAGCGCGTTCGTGAGTTGCCCGATGTGCGCCTGCGGATCGCCGTCGCGCAATCCCGCATCCCACATCATCTGCTCGGTGTAATGCGCCCAGCCTTCCGTGAAGCTGTAGGTCTGGAATAACTGGCCGAATTTCGAGTCGGCCTCATTCACATGCAGAAAATGCAGGAAGTGTCCCGGCCAGACTTCGTGTGCGGAGACAAACAGGAGCTCGGTTTCGCCCGGCAGGTACGCCTGCTGTTCCGCCTCCGGCCAGGTTTCGTCCGGCGGTGCGATGTAATAGACGGAAGGCAGGTCTTTCTCATAAGGCCCGGGAATTTCGATGTACGCCAGATTGAAACGGGCATAGGGCGGCGCTGCCGCAACTTCGGCGAGTTGCCTGCTCGGAATGCTCACGAGCCCGTTATCTGCGACAAACGCGCGCAGCTCGTCGAGTTGCTTGCTTGCACCCTCGACCGGGCCGGCTTCGGGTTTATCCTCCTCGGCTTTGGCAATGCACTCCTTTTCCGACAGGCCGGGCGCGAAATCGCCGCAGGCTGCGTCGAGCGCGGCAAGGTTTCGTTTGAGGTCCGCCTCGCCGGCGGCTTTCAGTTCGGCGAGTGCGATGTCGACCCCTTCGGTCCGGCGCAGCATCTCGAGGAAGCGTGCCTCGCCCAGCGCAAAGCTGCCGGTGGCCTTTTCGCGCTGGCCCTGCAGCCACCCAACCGTCTCATCCAGGGCGGCGACGGCGGCCTGGTTGGCGAGCCGGAAGTCGTCGTTCAACGCCGGGTCGGTAACCTCGGCGAACACCGCCGGTACGTCGGTTTTCAGATAGCCCGACATGCCGCCGAAAATGCCGATTGCCGTCTCGACGTACGGCCGCGCGAGCGGCGTGCGCAGATTCGCGCGCATGGTGGCGAGGTATGCCGGCAGCGCTTTTGCATACGTCGTATACGCGCGCAAGCGGTCCGGCAGCGGCGCGTATTCCACGGTGACATAAGTGCTGGGAGACGCAAAACCCGCGTAGAAAACCGGGTTCGTATGCACGAAGTTGGAACTCACCAGGTTGAACAGCAAACCGTCGCTGTAGGCCAACAGGTAATCGCGCTCGAACCGGCCATCCTCCTTGAGCGAGGCGCCGGCGAATGCACCCGCGGCCTGCCGGCTGTCGTGCAGCCATTGCACGGCGGCGGCGATACGCGGTTCGCTGAAGTCCGGTAACTGCCCGTCGAATTCGTGCCGTCCCGCAGTCACGGCTGCCGGCGGATTGAACTCGAAATATCGCTGTATCCAGTCGGCGACGAAAGTATCCCAGTCCGCGCTGTCGCTCACCTGTTCGACCGGCGGCGGGGCCACCGGAGCGGTTTCGGTCTTGTCCTCGCCGCAAGCGGCAAAAAGCAGAAGGAGTGCGGATGCAATCCACGGCATCGATTTGTGACCTTGAATCATTTCAATCGCTCTCAGAGTCATGGCACGGTCGGGTGCACAGTCTACACAGGGAATGGAAGCGGGGTCGAACCGGGCGCTAACGGGAAGCTGCCGCACCGCCGGCTTTGGCCGCCGGTTTCAGCAACAAGTCCTGGAAGTCGTAGCTGAAATCGGTTGCCGGTGAAACCGCCTGCATCGTCGCCCGCTCGATCGAGCCGTCGGGATGGAGCGCGAAAGTCACGAACGCATCGGCGCGCAGTTCGCGGTCGGTCCAGCGCGCGACGAAGGTGTCGTACTGCCAGTGAGTAAGCGTGCCGCGGAGCGCGGGCGTATGTGAGAAGGTGATGGACAAGCTGTCGTTCGCGTACTCGATCTGGATGTCGCCGTACCATGCATCGGTATAGACACCGGCGTACCGCTCCAGCGGCAGCGAAGGGCGGGAAGTTGCATCGCGCTCCTGTTCCGCAGAGGAGACGGCCCTGGCGGTCGCTTCATGCTCGCGCGCGATGACTGCATCGTAGGCCGCGATCCAGTCGAGCGGCTCCGCGTCGAGATAATGATCGAGGATGTGGTAGGCAATGCAGTTGTAAGCGGCACGCGATTCCTGGTTCGTCAGCACCGCCACGCCGATGCCGGCGTCCGGGATCATGGCGACTTTCGACACGTAGCCCGGCAGCCCGCCGGTGTGCTGCACCAGTTTATGGCCGCGGTACTCGCTGAGCCCGAAGCCCAGCGCGTAGCCGTTGAAGTCGGTGCGGAGCACCGCCAGCTCGGGCGGCGGGTCCCCTGCGGGAATGGGCGTCACCAGGGTCGTCAACTCGCGAGCGGTATCTTCGGAAAAGAGCCGCGATCCGTCCGGGAGCTGTCCACTGCCAAGCTGCACGATGAGCCACTTCGCCATGTCTTCGGCATTCGAGTTGATACCGCCCGCCGGGTTGGTGTTGTCGCTGTCGAAAGGTGCGATCGGCTGTACCTTGCCGTCGATCCGCGCGTGCGTCGCCGCGACGTTGCCCCCGCTCGTCGCATCCGAATGCCGCACGTTGCTTCGCTGCATCCCGACCTTCGACAGGATGCGCGTCGCGACAAAGTCTTCCCAGGTCTGCCCACTGACGGCTTCGATCACTTCGCCGGCGACGAGGTACAGCACGTTGTCGTACGCGTAGGCGTTGCGAAAGCTCGTCGCGGGCCTGATGAAGCGAAGCCGGCGCGCAATCTCGTGCCGGTCGTAGCTCGAAGGCGGCCACCACAGCAGGTCGCCGGCGCCGAGACCCAGCCCGCTGCGATGCACGAGAAGATCACGCACCGTGAGTTCGCGGGTCACGAACGGATCCCACATCTGGAACCACGGCAGGGAGTCCGTCACCCGCCGTCCCACTCGAGCTTGCCTTCCTCGACCAGCAGGCCGAGCGCGGTGGCGGTAAATGCTTTCGTGTTCGACGCGATTCCGAACAACGTGTGCTCGTCCACCCGTTGACGCTGCCCGAGCCGGCGAACGCCGTATCCTTTTGTGACAACCGCCCGACCGTCCTTGACGATGGCGACCGCAATGCCCGGCACTTCGAATGTCTGCATCGTGCGCTCGACCCAGGCGTCGAGATCTACAGGCGGGTCCGCAGATTGACTTTCGGCGCGCGCGGGAAGCGCAAAGGTCAGCGCCAGCACCCAGATGACCGCCTGTCGTCGCAGGAATGCGCGGCGAAGGCGGGTGTGCAGCGTCGAAATCATCCTGATGCCCCCGGGTCGTGAACGGCCGTTTGCGCGCAGTCTACACAGACAGCGGGACCGCGGTCGACCCGGGGATGTCAGGTGTCGTGGTTCTGGCTTTTCCCCGCGACGCCGCGCCACGGAATCAGCATCGGCACTTTACGGCGGTACTCGCGATAGCGCTCACCGAATACGGTGGTGAGATCGTGCTCTTCGAACTGGATCGCCACGACAATGTACGCGGTCGTGACCGCAGCGAACATCAGGTGGCCGACCGTCATCGTCGGTGCCGCCCAGAACGCGATGATGAACCCGAGGTAGAGCGGATGGCGCACCAGCCGATAGAGCATCGGTGTGCCGAACTGCGGCTCATGCGGAGCCTGTCCCCTCTGGTGGCGCAAGACCTGGCGCACGCCGAACAGATCGAAATGGTCGATCAGGAAGGTCGACAGCAGCAGCAGTCCCCAGCCGGCAAACGACAGCGCATAGAGCGCGCTTCGGCCGAGTGGATTGTCAACCTGCCACACGATGTCGGGCACAGGACGCCACTGCCAGAGAAGCAATGCGAGAACCGCGGTCGCGAACAGCACGTACGTCGACCGCTCGATGGGCTGCGGCACGAATTGCGTCCACCAGCGCTTGAATGCCGGCCGCGCCATCACGGAATGCTGCACGGCGAACAAGGTCAGCAAGACGAGGTTGATCGCAATTGCGGCAAGGGTGGGGATGACGGTGCCGTCATCGATGCCTTTGGGGACCAGCAGCCCCTCGACGAAGCCGATGGCATAAACGAAGACCAGCAGAAAGGCGAGATAAACGATGGCGCCGTACGCGCTCATCAGCAAGCGCGCGCCCATTGAATGTTCGCCGGGACGATGCAGCTTGCCGGACAGGTCGTGCTGGAGGTTTCCGGGTGATGTGCTCATGAGAACTTCTCCTTACAGCAGTTCCGCGATGACTGCGGCGGCGCGTTCTGCGCCGTCGTTTTCCACGGGACGGTAATCGATGCTGCGGCCGATCTGCGCCGCAATCGCCGCCGCCAGGTGCTCCGGGGTGGCTTCGTGGTAATCCATGCGGCAACCGGCCCGATGGTGCTGCAGCCGGTGGTGGACGTGAAAATTCTATTCGAAATGATGTTGCAATGGAATATAGATGAAAGGAGTTCGTGATGCCGTCAATTCCATGCAGGTGGTGAGCCCCGATTGCACGATCGCCAGATCGCAGGCCGCCAGGTATCGGTAAAGGTCATGGACGTAGCCAAGAACTTCGAGGCCGTCGCGGGCGCGGAAGCGGCCGACGTCGATGCGCGGTCCGGCGACCACGATCATGCGCAACCCGGGAACCCGCAAGCTGGCCGCCGGAAACGCGTCGATGACTCTTTGCAGCAGGTCGACGCCGACGCCGGATCCGCCGACTGCCGCGATGCACACTCTCTCATCAGGCGTCCAGCCCAGTGCGGCTCGCAATTCGTCGCGGTTGCCGACTTCGGCGGGATCGAACCCGGTCACGTAGCCGGTAAATGTGTAATGTTGCCGGGTCCAGTCGCGGATCGGCGGCAGCCCGGGGCCGAAGGAGTCGTCAACGATGTCGTCCGGGTTGCCGACGAATAGCGCGGCATCCCGCACTCTCGGATAACGGGCAATGTGCTCGATCATCTCCGCGTT
>JBOHZD010000082.1:0-4269 GCA_050738315.1 Woeseiaceae bacterium | reverse complement strand
GACAATCGCATCAAACCGATCGAAACACTGCGCGGCCGCGGTTATCGGTTCGCGCTGCAGAGAAACCAGGAAAATCAAGCGCGCTAAAGCCGATGCATTCGCTCAGCGCCCGGCTTCTCATTTCGGTCAGTCTGCTGCTGCTCGTATTCTTCGGCGCGACCATCGTCGTGCTGGACAGCGCGTTCCGGGAAGCCGGCGAACAGGCCCAGCGAAATATCCTGGACGGTCACCTGATGTCGCTGCTGGCAGCCGCCGAGTTGAATGCGAACGACGAACTGAAACTACGGCGGGACCTGCCGGAACCGCGTTTCGCCAACCCCGGCTCCGGGCTCTATGCCGAATTGCGCGACAGCCAGGGAAACACGGTGTGGCGCTCGCGCTCGGCGCTGGGCCGTTACCTGCCATACACCGCGCCGCCCCTGCAGGGCAACAATTATTACTCGGAGATCGTGCTGGAGGACGGCACGGAGCTGATGGCATTGAGTCTCGCCGTTGCATGGGAACTGTCGAGCGGCCAATTCGAGCCGTACACGTTCTTCGTTGCTGAAAGTCTCGATTCCTTTCACGCACAGATCGCCGCCTTTCAGAAGCAGCTGTTCGGCTGGTTTGCGGCGGTGGCGGCCGTCATGCTGTTCGCCATTTCGCTGGTCATGAGGGGGATACTGCGGCCCTTGCGCCGGATCGAAAAGGAAATCGGCGAAATCGAGGAGGGGCGCAGGCCGTCGTTGTCGGAAGAATTTCCATCGGAATTGCAGGGCGTCGCGCTCAACATGAACCTCCTGATCGGCAGCGAACGCGCACGATCCGAGCGTTACCTGCACACGCTCGGCAACCTTGCGCACAGCCTGAAGACGCCGCTGGCCGCAATCCGGTCGATTATCGCCGAGCATCCGCGGTCCGAACTCACGGAGCGTGTCGATATGCAGGTCGAACGCATGAACGACATCGTGCGTTATCAGTTGCGAAAGCCCGCGAGTTATGCGGCCGAGGGCTTCGGCGCGGCGGCGGTCGCCATCGAAAAGGAACTGGAGCGCCTCGTGGACAGCCTGTCGAAAGTGTACAAGGACAAGAATCCGCGGATTGAATTGGACGTCGCGGACAACGTGGTGTTTCGCGGCGACAGCGGTGACTTCCTGGAGCTGGCCGGCAACTTGCTGGACAACGCCTGCAAGTGGTGTCGGAGCAGGGTTGAACTCGAGATTCGGCCGGCGGAGCCGGAAGAGGGGAAAGGCAGAGGCCTGATCCTGATCGTCTCCGACGACGGGCCCGGTATCCCGGAGGAGGCTGCCAACCTGCTCCTTCAGCGCGGCATGCGTCTCGACGAAAGCGCGCCCGGCCACGGCATTGGACTCGCCGTCGTGGCGGATATCGCGGCCTCGTATGGCGGCGGGGTGGAGGTCGCCCGCTCGGAAGCAGGCGGCGCCAGAATCACCGTGACGATACCCGGCGCCGGCTCAAGGCTCTTTCCGCTGCGACCCTTGCGAGTCGAGTAAGCCACGCAACAATTCCAGCGGCGCCGGGAAAATAATCGTGTTGGTACGATCGCTGGCGATGTCCTTCAGAGTCTGCAGATAGCGTAGCTGCAATGCCTGCTCTTCCGAGGCCAGGATACGTGCCGCGTCGGCCAGCCTTTGCGCCGCCTGTTTTTCGCCCTCCGCATTGATGACTTTCGCGCGCCGCGAACGTTCGGCTTCGGCCTGCTGCGCGATGGCGCGGATCATGCTTTCATCCAGATCGACATGCTTGATCTCGACATTCGCGACCTTGATGCCCCAGTTGTCGGTGCGCTGGTCCAGGATGCCCTGGATGTCGGCGTTCAACTTGTCGCGTTCCGCCAGCATGTCGTCGAGTTCGTGCTGGCCGAGGACCGACCGCAATGTGGTTTGCGATAGCTGGCTGGTCGCCTCGAATACGTTGGCGACCCGGATGATGGCTTTCTCGGGGTCGACGACGCGGAAATAGATGACCGCGTTGACCTTGACGGAGACGTTATCACGGGAGATCACATCCTGGGTCGGCACGTCGAGAACGATGACCCGGAGATCGACTTTGGTCATTGTTTGAACGATGGGGAACAGCAGGATCAGTCCCGGGCCCTTGACCTTCTGAAAACGCCCCAGGAAAAATACGACACCGCGCTCGTACTCTTTCAACACCTTGATGGTGTTGTAGAGGATGACAACGACGAGCGCGGCGATAATTCCGAGAATGGTGATATTCATTGGCATCCCTCAAAGATTCTCTCGTAGCGGCGCCGGTTCGACATAGAGGGTGAGACCCTCCAGCTTCCGAACGACCACCTCCTGGTTTTTTTGCACCGGAACCGGGCTGACCGCGTGCCAGGCCTCGCCTTCCAGCCAGACCTTGCCTTCGCCGGTGAAATCCTCCATCGCGGTACCGGTGCCGCCGACGATCGATGCTGCGCCGGTGACGGCGCCGCGGCGCCTGAGCTTCAACACGTAGCTTGCAACCAGCAACAGCGACAAGCCTACCACCGTCGCAAAAATGACGACAAAGGCAACAGAAATACCGAATCCTGGAATTCCACTGTCGAACATCATGATCGCACCGAAAATGAATGCGGCGATGCCGCCCAGGCCGAGCGCGCCGAAACTGGGGACGAACGCCTCGAGAATGATCAAAGCAAAACCGAGAATGATCAATGCCAGACCCGCGTAATTGACCGGTATTACCTGCAGCGAGTAAGCCGCGAGCAGCAGGCAGATCACTCCGACCACGCCGGGCACGACGGCGCCGGGATTGTAGCCTTCGAAAATCAGGCCGTAGATGCCGATCAGCACCAGCAGCAATGCAATCTCGGGATTCGAGATCGTGCTCAGGAACTTGATGCGCCAGCTCGGTTCGACTTCCTCGACCGTGACCGCCTCGGTGTCGACGACCACGGTCTGGTTATTGACCTTGACCTCGCGCCCGTGCACCGCAGTGAGAAGTTCCGAGCGATCGACGGCGATCAGGTCGATCACGTTCTGCTTCAGCGCGTCTTCCGCTGTCAGTGTTGCCGCGTCGCGCACCGCTTTTTCGGCCCAGTCGGCATTGCGGCCATGCGCATCCGCGAGACCGCGGATATAGGCAATGGCATCGTTCAGCACCTTGCGTTCCATCGCGGAATCGGGCCGCCGCTCGTCCGCTTCCGGGTCGGCAGGCGCTTCGCTGTCTTCGTCGGCAGGCTCCTCCGGCGCTGCGGGGTTCTGTTTCCGGGGAGGCTCGGAATCAGGGGCGCCGCCGCCCCCCAGGGTGACCGGCGTTGCGGCTCCGACATGCGTGGTCGGCGCCATCGCGGCAATATGACTGGCCAGTAGAATGTAGGTGCCGGCACTGTCGGCCCGTGCGCCGCCCGGCGAAACGTAGGTCGCGACGGGCACTTCGGAGGCGAGAATCGCCTGCACGATGTCCCGCATCGGTTCGACCAGTCCTCCGGGTGTGTCCATGCGGATGATGACGAGGGTGGCGTTGCGCTTTTCGGCGTCTTCGATACCGCCGACGATGTATTCCGCGGTCGCGACACCCAGCGCGCCTTCGAGGTCGAGCTGCAGCGCGACGCCGTCGGCCCGGGCAGTGCCCTGCACGGAGCATACCGCGCACAAAGCCAGCAGGGCGCCGCCGGCACGCCACAGCACCCGAGAGCACAAACGCGAGCCAGATGCAGTCATGGAGACATCATAACAGGGCAGGCGGGCTTTTGGCGTACAGCGGGAAGTGGCAGACTTCCGCTCTCGGGAATCCTCTATATAGTCTCACCATGTTCATTCGATTCATCACGACCGGCGGGACAATCGACAAGATCTACTTCGACAGCAAGAGCCAGTTCGAAGTCGGCGACTCGCAGGTCCGCCACATCCTGACCGAAGGCCTGGTCGAATTCGCATTCGACGTCGTTTCGCTGTTCCAGAAAGACAGCCTGGAACTGACTGATGCCGATCGCGCGGCGCTGCGGAAGTACATCGAGAAGGACGGTGCCGAACGTTACGTCATCACTCACGGCACCGATACGATGGTCGAGACCGCAGCGGCGCTCAAGGGAATTGCGGGACGCTCGATCGTGCTGACCGGCGCGCTGAGCCCTGCGAGATTCAAAAGCACCGACGCGGTGTTCAACGTCGGCATGGCCGTCGCCGCCGTACAGGTGGTGAAGCCCGGCGTCTACATCGCGATGAACGGGGAGGTTTTTGCTGAAGGGGAGGTAATCAAGAACCGCGCCGCGAATCGCTTCGAGAAGGTGAGTTGATGCGCTCGGTGGCCCGCATGGCG
>JBOHZD010000081.1:0-38188 GCA_050738315.1 Woeseiaceae bacterium | reverse complement strand
CGCGGCAGGTCCTCTTTCCGGTCGAGCCGCGTTGCAAACTCGAAACCGTCGGCTTCGGCCGTCCTGACGAAATCCTTCCGGTGCAGCGATTTGTCGCTCGCGGACATGCGGCCCTTGTAATACAACTTCTGCCACTGGCGGACCATGCCGTCGCCGAAGTTGTTCAGGACCACGATCTTGACCGGCAGGCCGTAAGTCGTCGCGGTCTCAAGTTCGCCGATGTTCATACGGATGCTGGCGTCGCCATCGATATCGATCACGAGGCGATCCGGTTGCGCAAATTGTGCGCCGATGGCGGCCGGGAGGCCGAAGCCCATGGTGCCCATGCTGCCGGAAGTCAGCCACAAGCGCGGCTCCCTGAAATCGAAGTACTGGGCCGCCCACATCTGGTGCTGGCCGACACCCGTCGTGATGAGTGCCTCGCCGTTCGTCCTGCGATTGATTTCCTCGATGACCGCGTACGGCTGGATCAACCCGCTCTCGCGGTCGTAATTCATGCGGTGCCTCACCTTCAGCGCGGCGATTTCCTCATGCCACAGTGAGAACTCCTTGTCGAAGCCGATACGCCGGCCGTATGCGAGGAGGTCTCCCAGATCCTGCTGCAGTACCCCGACGTGATGCCAGTTGACCCCTCTCACCTTGCCGATCTCCGAGACATCGACATCCAGGTGCGCGATGTTTCTCGCGTTCGGGGCGAACCGCGCGGGGTCACCGGCGACGCGATCGTCGAAACGCGCTCCGATCGCGATGACGAAGTCGCAGTCCTCGACCGCGTAATTGGCAAACGCCGTGCCGTGCATGCCGAGCATGTGCAGCGACAACGGATCGGTCGTATCGCTGGCGCCGAGCGCCATCAACGTGGTTGCAACCGGAATGCCGAAGGCACCGGCAAACTGGCGCATTGCCATGCTGGCGTTACCGTTGATCACGCCGCCGCCTGCGTAGATCAATGGGCGTTCCGCTTCCGCAAGCATGGCGTAAAAGCGCTCGCAGGCCTCTGCGTTCAGGCGATTGTCCACGACCGACTGCCAGCGATTGCGATAACCCGTCAACGGCAGGGCACCGCCGCCGGTGAACTCGACTTCCTGGTTTTGCACGTCCTTGGGAATATCGACGACAACCGGACCCGGGCGCCCGGTGCGTGCCAGTTCGAACGCGGTCCGCATGGTCGCCTCGAGCCGGCCGGAGTCGGTCACGAGAAACACGTGTTTGGCGACGGCGCCCATGATCGCCGCCACCGGCGCTTCCTGGAACGCGTCCGTGCCGATCGCGTGGGTCGGCACCTGGCCGCAGATGACCACGATCGGCACGGAATCGGCCATGCAGTCGCGCACCGGGGTGACGGTATTCGTCGCGCCGGGTCCCGAGGTGACCATGACGACACCGACCTTGCCGCTCGCCCGTGCGTAGCCCGCGGCCATGAATCCGGCGCCCTGTTCGTTGGCAGGTACAATCAGGGGAATCGCCGCCTTGCCGTCGGTCTTTCGATGCCGGTCGTTGTAACGGAAGACCGCGTCGTAGGTCGGCAGGATGGCACCGCCGCTGTAACCGAAGATCGTGTCGACCTTCTCGTCCGCGAGTACCTGCACCACGATATCCGCACCGCTCATGCGCGTTCCGGCGAGCGGATGTTCACGGTCGAGGTGGGCGGACAATGAGCTTTTCATCGATGGATTGAAACGGGCGCTGTTACAGGGTCATCCGAGTGTTTACCAATCCTTTTTGCATTGCAATACTCCGTTGATCTGGTCAACATCCAGACTGCAGTTGCGGTGGACTGGTTTCACTCGTATCTTTGCTGAGGCGAAAAGTACACTTAAGGGAACGCGAATCGATGCGACACGTCATATCCGTGCTGCTGCAGAACGAGGTCGGCGCATTGACGCGCATGACGGGTCTGTTTTCGACGCGCGGCTACAACATCGATTCGCTCAACGTTGCCCCGACGGACAACCCGGCTGTCTCGAGAGTATCGCTCGTCATTTCGGGCTCGGATGCCGCCATTGCGCAACTCAACACGCAGCTCGCGAAGCTCGTCGATGTCGTCAATATTCACGACATGACGCTCGGCGATCACTTCGAGCGTGAGCTCCTGATCGTCAAACTAAAGCTCGCGACCGGCGGTTATGCCAGGGTGCTCGCCCTGGCCCGCGAATACGGCGCCGAAATTCTAGACGACGCCCAGAACAGCTGCACCGTGCAATTGACCGGCAAACTGGGCGAAATCGATGCGTTCGTCGAAGCCGCATCCCGGATCGGCGAGCTGTCGGCAGTGGCGCGGAGCGGCAGCGTTGCCGTCTCGAAAGGCGAAGTCACGCTGTCGACCTATGCCAAACAACATCGGCTGACCGGATAACCGCGCATTGACCGGCCGGGGCCGCCGCTGATGGCTGGGACCAGCGACGACTACGACATCGTCGTCATCGGCGGCGGCATCAACGGCGCCGGCATTGCGAGGGACGCGGCGACGCGGGGCCTCAAGGTACTGTTACTGGAGCAGAACGACTTCGGCAGCGGTACCTCGAGCGGGTCGAGCCGGCTCATTCACGGCGGCCTGCGATATCTCGAACACGGCGAATTATCGCTCGTTTACGAATCGCTGCATGAACGCCACCGCCTGATGCGGACGGCACGCCATCTCGTCACGAAGATTCGCATCAACATCCCTGTCTACAAAGGCGGCAAACGCGGCCTGTGGCTCGTGCGTATCGGCATGCTGGCCTACGACCTGCTGTCGCTGGACAAACCTCTTCCACGCCACCGGATGCTGAATCGAGAGGAGTTCCTGGAAAACGAACCGGGCGTCAGCGACAACGGGTTACGCGGCGGTGCCCAGTATTTCGACGCGCAGGTCACATTTGCCGAAAGGCTGGTCCTCGAAAACGTCATCGCCGCGGAAAGCGCCGGTGCGGTCGTCAAGAACTACAGCCCTGTAACCGGCATTCAGATCAAACACGGCGAAGTCGGTTGCGTCCATTACACCGATGTCGCCAGCGGGCGGGATTCGGAGGCGTGCACGCGTGTCGTCATCAACGCGGCGGGTCCGTGGGTGGACCGGGTGCTCGAGATGGCGAATACAAGGATGCCGCAGTTGATGGGCGGCACGAAAGGCAGCCATATCGTGGTCGGCGCGTTCGACGGGGCGCCCACGGACGCTTTCTACGTCGAGGCTTTCATCGACGCGCGGCCGTTTTTCATCATCCCCTGGAACGGTCAGTACCTGATCGGTACGACCGATATTCGCTATACCGGCGATCCGGGCGACGCCTCGGCAAGCGGCGATGAAATCGAATACCTGCTGTGCGAGACAAACCGGGTCTTCCCGCGGGCGGGACTGGGGCCAGGGGATATCCATTTCGCATACGCGGGCGTGCGACCGCTGCCGAGGCAGCGCAAGGGGCCTGAATCGGCCATTACGCGTCGGCACATCATCAAGCGACACAAGAACGCGCGCGGGCTGCTGTCGGTGATCGGTGGCAAGCTGACGACCTATCGAAACCTTGCGGAACAGGTAACGGACAAGGCCATCGGCTTGCTGAATCGAGGCCAAGCCACTTGTCACACGAGGGAGACATTGCTGCCGGGAGCGAGCGGTCTCGCAGCCGCCGAGGCGCGGCTGCGGGATTTCGACTCATTGTCGGCGCAGGGCAGGGAACGACTGCTTGCCGTATACGGCGGCCGGGCCCGGAATATTCTCGACCTGGCGCATGAACGCTCCGAACTCGCCGGTACCGTCGATACGGACCGAAGCGTGTCGGCGGCCGAAGTCGTCTTTGTTATCCGGCACGAATTCGCGCGGCAACTTGTGGACATTATTCACCGTCGGACGATGACCGGGTTGTCGCCCGACCTCGGCGCGTCCGCGGCGGAAGGGATCGCTGCCGTCGCGGCGGCCGAGCTGGGATGGGATGCGGCGGAAACCGGTCGGCAACTGCAGGCCTTGCGCGATTGCAACGCGCGCCTTGAGGTCCACCCGCATCGGGTGTCGTCCCCCTGACCCACCGGCGACCACCGCCCTCAGATATTCCCGATCAGCGCCGTCGCGAACTCGCTGCACTTGACCTCTTTGGCATCGTCCATCAGGCGCGCAAAATCGTAGGTCACGACCTTCTGGCCGATGGTCTTGTCCATCGCACGAATGAGGATATCCGCCGCCTCGGTCCAGCCGAGATATCGCAGCATCATTTCGCCGGACAGTATCAACGATCCCGGATTGACGACGTCGAGATCGGCATACTTGGGAGCCGTGCCGTGCGTCGCCTCGAAAACTGCATGACCGGTGACGTTGTTGATGTTGCCGCCCGGCGCAATCCCGATGCCGCCGACCTGGGCGGCGAGCGCATCGGACATGTAGTCGCCGTTCAGGTTCAGAGTGGCGATCACGTCGAATTCCTTCGGCCGCGTCAGGAACTGCTGTAACGCGATATCCGCAATGGCGTCCTTGACCAGGATCCTGCCAGAGTTCAATGCCTCTTTCTGCTCGGCATTCGCGGCGTCGGCGCCGTCGGCAGCCTTGGTGCGCTCCCACTGGTTCCAGGTATAGGTACGGTCAGCGAATTCCCGTTGCGCAAGTTCGTAGCCCCAGTTTCTGAACGCGCCTTCGGTGAACTTCATGATGTTGCCTTTGTGTATGAAGGTCACGCTTTTGCGGCGATTGTCGAGCGCATAGTTCAGCGCGGAGCGCACCAGCCGCTCGGTCCCGTCCCTGGAGACCGGCTTCAGGCCGATGCCTGAACTTTCCGGGAAGCGGATCTTGGCGTATTCCTCCGGGAAATGCTCCCGCAGCAGGGCCAGAAACTTCTCCGATGCGGCCGTCCCTGTTTCGAATTCGATGCCGGCATAGATGTCTTCGGTATTCTCGCGAAAAATGACCATGTCGACGCTGGCAGGGTCGCGCACGGGCGACGGCACGCCGTTGAACCAGCGAACGGGCCGCAGACAAACGTACAGATCGAGGAGCTGTCGCAGGGCGACGTTCAAGGATCGGATACCGCCCCCGACCGGTGTCGTCAAAGGGCCCTTGATCGACACGAGGTAGTGGCGACAGGCTTCTACCGTCTGGTCCGGAAGCCAGCTTCCGTAGAGGTCGTAGGATTTCTGTCCGGCATGGATTTCCATCCAGTGGATTTTCCGCCGGCCGCCGAAGGCCTTTTCCACGGCGGCGTCGAGGACGCGGACGGTCGCGCGCCAGATGTCGGGCCCGGTTCCGTCACCCTCGATGAACGGGATGATCGGATTGTCCGGCACCTGCAGATTTCCGCTGCCTATTGTTATTCTGGCACCGCCTTGCGGCGCCACAGGTGTCGCATCAGCCATTCATCACTCCATGGATTAGTTTGAGGTTACAGAAGCCGCTGCTCATTATAATCCCACTCAAAGTGATTCGCCCGACAGGAACGAATTGACCATGAATGACCGAATATTTCGCATGCTCCTGACTCTGCTGCTGCTGACGGGCGTCATAGCCGCCTGTGGTTCGATTGCCGTCGCCACGGAATCGGAATACACCGATGACCGAAGGCATGAGGACCGGCCCAGGATCGGCCTGGTGCTGGGCGGCGGCGGCGCGCGCGGCGCCGCGCACATCGGCGTTTTGCGCGAACTGGAACGGCTGCGCGTACCCGTCGATGCCATCGCCGGAACCAGCATGGGCGCGATCGTGGGTGGCTTGTATGCATCCGGCGTATCGCCGGACGAATTGCAGCGGGTGATTGAGTCGCTCGACTGGTCGGATGCCTTTCAGGATACCGCGCAACGCGAAAAGATGACGTATCGCCGCAAGCAGGACGACGTCGAGTTTCCGATTGATTTCGAACTCGGGATCAAGCAAGGCAGCCTGCAACTGCCGATGGGGCTCATTCAGGGGCAGAAACTCGGCCTGATTCTGCGCAATCTCACCACGACGGTCGCGAGCGTAGAGGATTTCGACGACCTGCCGACTCCGTTCCGCGCGGTCGCGTCCGACATCGAAACCGGCGAAGCGTACGTCATGTCGGACGGAGACCTGTCGTTGGCTATGCGCGCCAGCATGTCTGCGCCCGGCATTTTTGCGCCCGTCGTGGTCGATGACCGAACGCTGGTGGACGGCGGACTTTCCGGCAACGTGCCGGTGCATGCGATCCGCGAGATGGACGTGGATGTCATCATCGCGGTCGATGTGGAGTTCCCGCTGTATTCCGCGGAGCAACTCAATTCGGCGCTGGACATCACGGCACAGATGCTGACCATACTGATACGCAAGGAAACGCGACGCGAACTGGACAGCCTGGACGAGGACGATATTCTGATTCGCCCGGACCTCGGCGATTTCGGCTCGACGAATTTCGCGGAGATCTCGAAAGCGGTCGAGCCGGGCGCCGTTGCAACGGCGAACCTGTCCGGACGCCTGAGCGAGCTCGCGATCAGCGAAGAAGCGTATCGCGAGTATCGTGCCAGGCGCGAACGCCCGCGTACGAAAATATACACGTTCGATTTCGTGCGCGTCGTCGACAAGGGGCCGCTCTCGGAACGAGTCCTGGCATCGCGCCTGAAGACCAAGGCCGGCGAGGAAGTAACCGATCGCGGCCTGGCCGCGGATGCCGCGCGGCTGTACGGCCTCGGCCTGTATTCCCAGGTCGGCTACCAGTTGGTGACGGACGGCGATCGTTCAGGCGTCGAATTCGAGACCATACCGAAGACCTGGGGTCCGAATATTCTGCAATTCGGGCTTTCCATCGAAGACGATTTCGAGGGCTCCACGGCATTCAACGTTGCGAGCCGCCTGACCCGGGCCGGCGTGAACGCGCTGGGGGCGGAATGGCGGACGGATCTGCAACTCGGCACCGAGCCTTATCTCACGTCCGAATTCTACCAACCATTGAGCTATGACTCGCGCTACTTCGTGGCGCCGCGCATCAACCTGGAACAGACGAACTTCAATGCATTCGCCGACGACAGCAGTATCGCGCGCTATCGTGTCAGCAGTGCCGACGTCGCCCTGGACCTTGGGCGCGAGCTCGGGCGCTGGGGCGAAGTTCGCATCGGCGCGTTTCGCGGCACGGGCAATGCACGCGTCAAAGTCGGCGATCCCGACATACCCAACTTCGATTTCCAGACCGGCGGCCTGTTCGCGAACTTCGGCATCGATACGCTGGACGACGGGCAAATTCCGCGTACTGGCACGCGGCTGGACACGACAGTGACCCTGTCGCGGCCCGGTTTCGGCGCCGACAGCAACTTCGACACGGTCGAGGCCGCGTGGACCTCCGTGTGGACCGGGGGCCGGCATACCCTGCAGCTCGGTCTCGATTTCAACACCACCATTCAGTCGGACGACCTGATCCAGAACTTTTTCCCGTTGGGTGGCTTCCTCAAGTTATCCGGCCTGGAGCGCGGGGAAATCAGCGGGCCGCACGCCGGGCTGGCGCGCCTCCTGTACTACCGGCGCGTCGGCGAGACGGGCGGCGGGCTGTTCGACATCCCGCTCTATCTCGGGGCCTCGGTCGAAGCGGGTAACGTCTGGCAATCGAGGTCGGACATCGGGTTCGATTCGATGATCATCAATGGCAGCCTGTTCGCGGGCTATGACACCTATTTCGGGCCGCTGTTTCTCGCCGCGGGATTTGCGGAGGACGGGGACACGAGTTTCTACCTGTTTCTCGGGCCGTTGCCGCGTTGACCAGGGCGGGCCCGGGCCCTCACCGCACGATCTTCTCAAGCACCTGCGTCGGCGTGTCCGTCTTTCGATAATAACCATGGCGCAGCGCGATGCGCTCGAACTCGCGATCCCGTTCGTCTTCCGTCGCAAACCAGTGCAACTGTTCCCAGTTCGATCCGAGCAGGCGCGTGAACGTGTCGCCGGCGGGCAAGGTGACGCGGATACCAAAACGCCGTTCTGCAGGAATCGCATCGGGCCGTACCCGATTGTGCCGATGTACATACTCCACGACGATTCTTTCCCCGGTGGTCGAAACGCAGAAGTATAGCCCGGATGCATGAAGAGCAATCAGCGATCGCCGGCGCCTTCCCGGTCGGACCAGCCCAGCAAGCGGCGCGTGATCAGGAGGTATACGGGCTTTCCGGTCGCCATCCAGGCGCGCGACAACAGGGAGGGATTGCGCAGTATTGCGCGTTCGCGCAGGCTGAGATGTGCGCTGCAATACGTTCTTTTGTGCTTCAGCAGATGGCGAAGGTCTTCCCGTGCCAGCAGCCGGAACAGCGCCCCGCGCCGCGGCGTGTACCATGCAAGCTGAAAATCGACGATCGCGGGTTCGAATTGCGGCGTCACGAGCCAGTTTGGTTCTTTCGCCAGATCATTATGTACAACGCCGGCGCGATGCAGTTGGCGCAGCAATCGTGCCGCGCGTTTGAAATAGCCGAGGTCCCGCGGCCGGGCCTGTTGCATCGGCAAACCACCCATGAAGCTTCTTGTCAGCGTGTCCCGCCCGGCGCGGAGCAGGCGCGGTACGCCATCCAGGCCGTCGAGTGCTGCGAGCGCGCGTGCTTCCCTTGCGAGCAGCCGGCGCGCCAGCCAGCGGGCCCACCAGGGCGCCGCCGCCGCATCGCGCACAATCGTCTGCTCTCTGCCTTCGATATGCAGTAATACCTGACCGAATATGTCTTTTTTCAATAACTTGGAACTGTGCGCTTGCAATTCGCCGGCTCCCCGGTTTGACTTTTGCAGTATGCAGCCGACCCTCATTCGGGTGGCGGCCCGACGGCACAAGCCCCAGAATATACCAACCAGCGGATCGGGCCCTGCATGACAGAGAACCCACGACACTATTCGACGGAAGGCGACTCGACCGGAGAGTACTTCACAATCGCTACGCCGTTGCACGCGGTGCGCCCGGGGTACATACGCCGCGCCGCGGACGTGGCGCTGTATGACGCGGTCGTTGCGGGCCGGTACGCACATATCATCGCTCCGAACCGCAGCGGCAAGTCCAGCCTCATCGCGGCGACGTCCGCGCGGCTGCAGAACAACGGTTTCAGGGTCGCCATCCTCGACCTGGGCCAGATCAGCGAGCGCGACGGGGGTTCGGATGCCGGGCGCTGGTATTACAGCATCGCTTACCGCCTGCTGCGGCAGCTTCGTATCAAAATCGACCTGCAGGACTGGTGGCAGGACAAATCGATACTCAGCAACCGGCAGCGCCTGGTCGAGTTCTATGTCGAAGTCATTCTGCAGCACATCGAGGAACCCGTTGTCATCTTTGTCGACGAGATTCAGTGCGTCGCGGACCGGCCGTTTTCAGAGCACGTACTCGGCAGTATTCGCGCGGCCTACAACGCGCGGATAACGGAGCCGGATTTCCAGCGGTTGAGTTTCGTGCTCGCCGGAGAGTGCGACCCGCTGAGCATGATGCCGGACCCGGCCGAATCGCCGTTCGCGATTTCCCAGGAAATCCACCTGACTGATTTCAGTCGCGACGATCTCGATACCTTTTGCACGGAAATGAATCTCTCGCCGTCGGATGCAACGATTGCGCTCGATCGCGTGTTCTATTGCACCGGCGGACATCCGTACCTCAGTCAAAAGCTGGCTCGCGCCATCGCGCGCGAACGGATCTCAGGCAATATCAAGGAACATGTCGATCGTATCGCCATCCATCAGCTGGCCCGCGCCGCATTGCACAGCGAACCGCACATGAGCCACATTCATCGGCGGATCGTCAATGACAAAAAAAACAGCGAGACCTTGCTGAACCTGTACGGACGGCTCCGGAAGGGCATCCCCGTGGAGTTCGATCCCGAAGCGCGGCCGCAGCGCGCGCTGCTGGCGATCGGCCTGGTCGTGGTGGATGAAAACGGCCGCCTGAAAGTACGAAACCGGCTTTACAAAACCGTTTTCACCGCACGCTGGGCGAACGAGCATCTGCCGTTGCACTGGCGCGGCCCCGCGCTCGCGGTTCTCATACTGCTGGTCGTGACTGCGGTTCCTTTCTGGTACACGCAGATGCTGCCGAGACCTTACATGCGCGTTTTATCGTCGGCGACCGCCGACCTCACCGCGGTCTACAATGCCTATGTAAACCTGGGATCTTTCCCGGGACACGCGGGTGCAGCCGAGCGGCTGTTCCGAAACCAGCTCGAACTGCGCGCAGGCCAGGCAGCAGGCATCATCGACATGCGCAATATAGACAGTTTTGCGCGACGCCTGCCGGACTCGAAAAACTTCGCGGACAATATGCTCGCGAGCTTCTGGGACAACCAGGTGGGCAAGGCACTGCAGGTCGAGCAACGGGGCGATGCCCTCTATGCGGCGCTCGAATCCCTGGTCGTTTCGACGTCGGTGCGACGCCGGCGCGCGGCGAGGCTGATCGGCGACGATTACAGATTGTTGATCGGCACGATCCCCGCACAGCACGCAGATCGCGTCATGTTCGATCCCGAAAACCTCGTTGCGACCTTTGCGCGAGGCGCCCAGATTCGCCAGTGGTCGATGACCAATCCGTCCCTGCGCCAGCGACCATCCTGGACACTGTCTGCCCTCGATGTGACGCCGCTCGTGCGTCGTGTATCGGTCGCAGACAGCGGCACGGTCGCGCATATCGAACTCAGTGTCTCGGTCAGCCACACCCGGCTCGACGATTTGCGGCTCAGGCTGATTGCACCGTCCGGCCGCACCGCGGAACTGGCATTCGACGTGCCGCAAGCATCGGCGACCGATGTGATCACCTTCGGCGATGCAGCGCTTGCAGCGATGCGGGGCGAGCCGCTGGCCGGCACCTGGAGTCTCAGTCTCAGGGATGAGGCGACCGGAGTTGTCGGTCATCTCCACCGTTGGGAACTGCGGCTCAACTCCCGGGTCGTCGCCGAAGACTTCGAGCGCGCCTTGAACCTGCCTGACCCGGTGCCGCGCGTCTCGGACGACATCTGGTTCGGGCCCGACGGCCAGTTTGCCATCGCCCGGGCGATGCAAAGCGACAGTGCACGGTTGTGGGACCTCGCGAATGCCCAGCCGGAGCGGACGATCGCCGTGCCCGCCAGCGAGCGGGTATTGGGTTTGAGCAGCAACGCACAATTCCTGATGACGCAGACACAGAACTTCGTGCATCTGTGGCGAACCGACAATGGCCGGCGCCAAGCGGTGCTCGATTTCGGCAAAGCAAGCTCGAATATCGTGCTGAGTGCGGACGGCGAACATATTCTCGTGTCACACCATGTCAACTCGAATACGAACTTCGAGCTCTGGTCGCTCGCTAACAACGCGGTGGTTTCCCGGCTGACCGTCGCCGGCGCACCGGCGCTGGTCGCCGTCGACGCGAGCGGCAAGCACCTTGCGGTCGCCGACTACGATCGGGCAATCAGGGTGTGGGACCTGTCGAGCGGCCGCTTACTGTCACAGATCGGCCTGCACTTACAGCCGAGCGAGATCCGCTTGTCCGCAAACGGCGATACGCTCGGCGTGGTGCACGGCGATGCGGGCATCTCACTGTGGCGAACCGGCCAACCCGACGATCCGCTGGTGATCGAAAGAGGTGAGGGCGACTGGGCCCTGGCCTTCTCGCCGTCGGGAGAAAAGGTGGTGGCCGGCAACAGCCGCCAGGGATTCCAGGTTTACCGCAGCGCCGACGGAGCGTTGTCGGGGCCACCCCTGGGATCCGGGCTTCCCCGCGACGCGAGTCCGTTGCTTGCCTTCAGCAACGACGAGGAACTCGTCGTCACGGCGGACGCTGCAGGGAAGACACACTTCTGGCGGGCCCCCACGACGCCTGTCCCGATCGGCGAGTCCGGCGGTGGCACGGCCGGCCACGCCTTGTGGCGCGAGTCGGGGGATTCGGTCAGTACCCTGGGGCCGGGCGGCGAGCGGCTGGCGATCGGGGACAATGCGGGACATGTCCACATCCTGCACGTCGATGCGAGCGAAGAAGAACTGGAACAGGCGGGTGACGAACTGAACTACATGGGTCACCGGGGTCCGGTGGTCGGCATAGAGTTCAGCCCCGACGGTTCTTTGGTTGCAAGCGCCGGCGCCGACGGAGTCGTGCGCATCTGGGACTCGCAGACCGGCTTGCCGCGCCCGTTTTCCGCAGGCGTCACGACCAGTGCCGTCGACCAGATGGAGTTCTCACCGACATCAGAACGGCTTGCCGTGCTGAGCGGGCGCAGGGTCTGGGTCATGAACGTCGATTCCGGCACGGTCTTGACGGACATCGAACTGGGCGAGCTGCATTCGAGCGTCGCGTTTGCGGCGGACAATCGTCTGTACCTCGGCAGCGAGAGCGGCGCGCTGCGAGTTCTGGAAACCGACCGCGCCGGCAGTTGGAATCTGCGTAATGTATGGGCCGGGTCCGCTCCGTTGCGCCGACTGGAACTGTCGCCGCGAGAACAGCTATTGGTCATCGTGGATTCCATGCACAAGGCGCAGTTGCTCGACCTCGGCAATGGCCGCATTGGCCCGTCGGTCATGCAATTGCCGGACGCTGTCGACGATATCGTCTTCTCGCCGAACGAGTCCCGCGTGCTCCTGCGCACGGCGCGCTGGATCCATCGGGCGAGCGTTTCGCCGCAGGGTTTGATCTGGCAGGACGCCATAAGAACGCCGAAGGCCATGAGCGGTTCGCGCATGGTGTTTGAGGCGTCGACTCCGTCAGGAATAGCGGCGACGGGTCAAACGATGCCCGATCCTGCCGCCGTCGACGCTCTGGACAACTCCGTGGCCGACCTGCTCGGCAACCGGGTCATGTTACTGACCCGCGATGCGGGATTTGCCGAAGTGGCCGTGCTGGATTTCAGTTACCAGAGCGGACCGACCTTGTTCGGCAGCCGCGAACAGTTGCTTGCGGAATGGCGTTCGAAACTGGGCATGGACGCGCCGGAATGAAATCATCGTTCGTCGCCCCGCAGAGCGCGCACGAGCAATTCGAGCCCGGCCGCTGAAACGTCGGCCGGACGCACGGGCACGCCAACCCGGACTGCCACACGCGCAAACAACCGTCCGGGAATTCTTCGCACTCCGCCTGTGTTGATGCGGCTGAACCAGCTTCCCCACATTCCGCACAGGGCGATCGGGATGACCGGAACCGGACGGCGCTCGATGATGGCCTCGATTCCTGGCCGGAATCTCTGGATCCTGCCGTCCGTGGTAATGGCACCTTCGGGAAAAATACAGACGAGGTTACCGGACGCCAGTTCGGCATCGACCTGGTCGAATGCTTCGTGAAGGAGCGCCTCGTTCTCCCTGGCGGATGCAATTGGAATCGCTTTTGCGCTGCTGAACAACATTTTCAGTATGGGAATCTCGAATATCCTGTGATGCATGACGAAACGCGCCGGCCGGCGAATCGTGCCGCCGATGATCAGCGCATCCGCAAAGCTGACGTGATTACACACGAGGACAGCCGGGCCATCCTTCGGGACATTATCGAGACCGGATGCATGGATGCGGTACAGGGTATTGACCAGTATCCAGGCCAGGAAGCGGATCAGGAATTCCGGCAACAGGCTGTAGATGTAGACCGCGACCAGTGCATTGAGCAGAGCGAGGACCAGGAACAACTGCGGTATCGACAGGCCGAACTGCAACAGAACAATCGCGAGCAGCGCGGCGCCGACCATGAACAACGCGTTGAGAATATTGTTGGCCGCGATCACGCGCGAAAGGTATCGGCGATCGGTGCGCTGCTGAATCAGTGCGTACAGAGGGACGCTGTAGACGCCGCCGAATGCGCCGAGCAGGGCCAGGTCGACCAGCACCCGCCAGCTTCCGGCCTGTGCAAGGAATTCGCCGACCGATGCGGCCGTCGTGAGACTTGCCGCCGGGTGCGCAAAATAAAGGTCGACCGCAAAAACGCTGAGGCCGATCGAGCCGAACGGCACCAGGCCCAGCTCGATGCGGTGCGCGGACATCTTTTCGCACAATAGCGCACCCACGCCGATGCCGACCGCAAAGGCGACCAGCAGCACGGTGGTGATCTCTTCGCTGCCACGCAGAATGTCCAGCGTATAGGCGGGGATTTGCAGGGTCAGTACCGCACCGAAGAACCAGAACCAGGAAATCCCGAGGATCGAGAGGAATACGCTGCGTTCCTCGCGCGCAAACCCGGCGATCCGCCACGTTTCAGTCCACGGATTCCAGCGGATCGTCAAATCGGGCGCGGCTGCTTTTGTGAGCGGAATACCCCGGCTCGTGAGATAGCCGAGCACGGCAACGCCGACGAGACAGCATGCAAGCAGCGCCTGGTTGCCAGGACCGATGGCGACCGCCAGTCCGCCGACGATCAGGCCGAAAATAATTGCCATATACGTACCGGATTCGACGAGCGCATTGCCGCCGATCAGCTCCCGTGCAGACAAGTGTTGCGGGAGGTATGCGTATTTCACAGGACCGAACAACGCCGACTGGGCTCCCATGAGGAACAGCACGAATAACAACGTTCCATAACTGCTGGTGAGAAACGCGAATGCCGCAAGCATCATGAGCACGATCTCGAGCAATTTGATGCGGCGGATCAGCAGCGATTTCTCGTACTTGTCGGCCAGCTGGCCGGCCGTAGCCGAAAAAAGAAAGAACGGCAATATGAACAGGGCGCCTGCCACGTTGGCGACCGTCGGCGGATCCATGCCGCCGACCTGCACTCCCTGAAACGCGATCAGGATCACGAGTCCGTTGCGAAAGATATTGTCGTTGAAAGCCCCGAGAAATTGCGTGATGAAGAAAGGTGCAAAGCGGCGCTGACGCAGGAGCGAAAACTGGCTGGTCTCGGACACGGACACATTATCCCGGGATCGACGGCCGCGACACTATAGCATCGCGTCTTCAGGCTGGTCATTTTTCTCCATTTGCGGTCCATCAAAACGGGATGCGGATCTCAGGATTGCGAGCCGGAAATGCGAACTTGGGCGCACCGTTTGCCATAACACGGGTGCTATCATGCCGCCCAATCTCAAACGGCTCGTTGATCGCCGCCTTATCTCTCAGGAATATGCGCGTGACTATGCAGCGCCTGACCAGCGCCCTCTGTCTGCTCGGATTGATGGCGGCCTGTACGGAGGAACCGCCGCCGCCGTCCGTGGCGGAATTCATGGGGAATCCGATACTCCTGGATGCCACGATGGTGCGCTGCGGGGAGAATCGCGCCGTGAAAAAATACGACCCTGAGTGCGTCAATGCCCGGGAAGCCGTCGACCGGCTGGCTGTGGTCGCGGAGCAGGCGCGCCGGGAAGAACTCGATGCGCGGTCCGAGCGCAAACGCCAGGCTTTGCGGCGTGCGCAGGAAGCCGCTGCGGAAGCGCGGCGGCGTGCCCTTGATGCCGAACGGTTGCGGCAGGAGGCGGAGTATCTCAGCCAGTTCGGCGCGGCGCCCGATGCGGCTGCCGGCCCCACGCAAACGGCGGGGACCGCGAACAGCACGGATCAGGCGCTTGCGGACGGCAACCCGGACGCAGGGAGCGCAGCGGATGAGCACCCGCCGGCCGCGACAGCGCCGGCAACTGTGTCAGGAGAAGAACCGCCACAGGGCGCCGGGAACGGCACGGATCTCGAAGCCGTGCGGGACGCGCTACAGCAACGTCAGGAAGAAGCGCAGCAATAATGGCAAGCTGCCTTGCTACGATCAGAAATTCTCGTATTGCCGGTTATCGTCGTCTGATGTCTCCGGCGCGTCCGGATCGTCAATGCCGTAAGTTCGCACGGACGACTCGTCGGACTCGGCTGCGGTGTTGAACGACGACGGTTCGCTGTCCACCGAAGGCTGGGTCGGCAGCTGCCGGGTCTGATCGGTCAATATCTGCACGAAGTTATTGGCGACCGCCGGTGCCGCATTGCCGGAACTCGCGAAGATCTGTTCGGCGGTGATGTCTTCGGTACCGTAAAACGCAGCGTTCGCATCGCGATCCATCGAGATACCGGCGCCTTCCAGGGCCACGCCGGCAAACAGGCCGCGGCTCCTCGAATAGGAAAATACTTCCGCCTGAAAATCGATATCGGTCGCGATACCGGCCGAACGTCCGACCGGACCGGCGGCAATCGATGCGTCGGCACCCAGGGTCAGTTTGCCGTCTGCGATGTCGTCCACGCCTTTGCGTGTCTTGAAAACAAGAATGATGTCCGTCGACTGGGCCCCGATCTGCCAGCCGAAGCTGCCTCCCGTCAGGGTTACGAACGCAGGATTGCTCCACGATCCATTGTCCTGCCGCACGACGACGATTCCTTTACCGCGCCGCGCGCCGAGGCCGAAGCCAATTTTGACCACATTGGGTATGACTGCAATCGCGTAAGCCCTTGCCAGGAGCGCCGGGGGCACGGACTGCTCGGGAATCTGCAAAAGCTGGGCAACGACGTCCGTGGCATTGGCAATGCGTTCTTCCTCTTGTGTGGCGGCCAGGGCCTGGTTGGAAGCCAGCAGCGAACCGAGCAGAATCCACAGTGTTAGGCGCATACGCATGATTGATGTCCGTTGCAGGTCGTCGGTACGACATGATACGCCAATTGCGCACGGCTGAAAAAATGGCGAAAACAGGCTCGCTACGCGGGCAGTGCCGAGGTCATCAATGGCGGCAACGGACAATCGAGACTGGCACAGATCGCGCGCAGCAATTCTGCCTCGGTCACATTCATTCGCCTGTCATGCAGGACCGTCTCCACAATTGCCTGGATCAGGCTTTGTCGTCCAGCGGGGTTGATCTGCCGCAACACATCAATATGCCGGTCGACATCCGCTGTCGCATAGGTTACATCCGGAACGCGGCTGTCCTCGGCCCAATGCCCGAAAACAGCGGTGCCTGCCTTGAATGCCTTGTCCCGTGACGCGTCGTCGGCCTCGCCGTAGTCTGCCACGATGCGCAGCAGCCCGAGCGCGGCGCGGCGTGCGTCCGCTTGCGATACACGGTTGCCTGTCAGCGATCGCGACGGGTCGATCGCCTGTCGCAGGTTGCCGGCCAGCACTTTGTACAAGCAGTATTCGTACAAATCGATGACGCCGTCGATTTCAATGAGACGGCGCACGAGCTCCGCCAGGAACTCGAGTTGCTGCGGTGGTCTCCGCTTCAATGCCGGGAACGATATCGCGAGCAGCGGCAGATTCCACGCCGGGCCGAGATCGCGCAACATCGCGTGATACTTGCCGACCAGGGACGCGCGCTCCGCACCCACTTGCTCCGCAAGAAAACGCAACTGGCGCTCGATATGGGTGCCACTGCGGTCGAGTGCCAGGGCGTACGTCAGCAGAAACGCGTGTCCGGACGAATGCGCCGCGTGGTCGAGTTCTTCGGGTATCAATGCACGCAACTCGCTCGCGAACCTGACCTGGTCGGCATCCGGCCTGCCCATCGCAGCGGCTATTTCGCCCGGTTGGTCCACGAGCAACGGCCTCAAAGCGTCTGGTCCGGACGCGAGTGCGGCAAACGAGGCGTGAGGATGTACGGCCAGCTCGGCCGGATCGACGCTCTGTCCACCGGGTCCGACCTGCCGATAGTCGTCTTCGCGAAAGGACGGATCGAGCGCCTGGATGCGTTCAGTCAGGGGAGGGTGTGTCGCGAACAGCAATGCCAGTCGCGGCGTGCCGAAGGAGAACAACATATGGCTCACTTCTTCCGGATCGACCGCACGAATATAGGAGCGGTCGGTGTATCCCCCTATTTTCTTCAGCGCGTTGGCCAGGCCTTCCGTCTGCCGCGTGAATTGCACGGCAGAGGCGTCGGCCAGCGATTCACGACGTCGCGAGATCGCCGCCTTGATCAGCCGCGCCGACAAAACACCGATCCAGCCGAGGATCGCCAGTCCGAGTCCGATCGCGAGGACGGCCCCGGAGCCGCGATCCCTGCGACCCGAGATGACGCGGCCGTGATACGAACCGCGCAGTACGGTTCTGCCGATCAGCCCGAGCACCATGATGCCGAACAGGACGCCCATCATGCGGATACTCAAACGCATGTCCCCGTTCAGGATGTGGCTGAACTCGTGCGCAATGACGCCCTGCAGCTCATCGCGATCCAGTATTTCCAGTGCACCGCGGGTCACGGCAATCGCTGCGTCTCCCGGCGAATAACCGGCGGCAAAAGCGTTGATACCCTGTTCAGCCTCGAGAACATAGATTTCCGGTGCAGGCACGCCGGACGCAATCGCCATTTCCTCGATCACGTTGCGCAGTCGTTTTCGCAGAGGGTCCTGGACGTCCGGCGGCACCAGGGTACCGCCCATGTCCGTCGCCACCCGGCCACCGCCGGCCGACAGCACAGCGGTCTTGTACAAGGTCGACCCGATGATCAGCAGCGTTGCAAAACCCGCCACCGCGATCAGGACCGCGGGCTGTGGTGCGCGCTCTCCGCCTGTGGCGTACAACGCGCCGCCGACGATGGCGGTGACCGCCGCGACGATCAACACGGTCGCAATCAAATAGACGATCACCAGCCAGCGCGTACTGCGGCGGGCGCGGTCCTGTGCGTCGTAAAAATTCACAGGATGCCGGTCCGGCAGAGTGGCAAGCGCAGCGGCCTCGGTCCCGGCACCGGCACCGGGGGCTCAGGTGAAGGCGACTTCCGGGACTTCGCGTTTCTGCTCGGTCTCGATTTCGAGAAAGCTCGCGTCCTCGAAGCGGAACATACCCGCCACGATGTTGTTCGGGAAGTTTTGCGTGGCATTGTTGTACCCGAGAACGGCATCGTTGAAGGCCTGGCGCGAAAACGCGACCTTGTTCTCCGTGCTGGCCAGCTCTTCCTGAAACTGTATCATGTTCTGATTGGCCTTCAGGTCGGGATAGGCTTCCGACAACGCGAACAGCCGGCCGAGTGCGTTGCCGAGCGCGCCTTCCGCCTCGCCGAGTTTCCGGATGGCATCGGCGTTGGAAGGATCGGCTTTGGCGGTATCGAGAGTGGACACCGCTGAATTGCGCGCCCTGATTACGGCATCGAGCGTTTCACGCTCGTGTTTCATGTAGCCCTTGACGGCTTCGACGAGATTCGGAATCAGGTCGTAACGCCGGGTGAGCTGCACATCGATCTGGGCAAAGGCATTTTTGACGCGATTTCGCAGGTTGACGAGATTATTATAGATGCCGACTGCGTATAGAACGAACGCGACAATAATCGCGAGGAATATAAGAAATGACGTCACAACCCACCTCCGTGGTGTCCCATCGGTGCAGCAAGGATAACCCCCGTCCGGCATTAACACTAGGTTCCCTGCTGGCGGCACTCCTCCTGCTGACAGCGTTCGTCCGAACCGCCTGCGCAGAATGGCTGGGCGACACCCGGTCCATCATGGGCACGGAAGTGCGCGTACAGCTCTGGGATGAGGACGGGAACGGCCCCGGGGCAGTCGAAGCCGTCTTTGCCGAGTTCAACCGGATCGACCGGCTGATGAGCACCTATAAGGAAGACAGCCGCATATCGTTGATCAACCGGGAAGCGGCGAGTCACGCGGTGCCGGCAGGCAAAGAGTTGTTCGACCTGATCGTCAGGGCACTGGACATGTCGGTCCTCACGCACGGCGCGTTCGACATCACCTTCGACAGCGTCGGTCAGTTCTACGATTTTCGCGAACACAAGCGTCCGGATGCGGCGACGATCGCAGAGGAAGTCGAACTCATCGACTACCGTTTGGTCGAGACCCACCCGAAAGACCATTCCATTCGCTTCCTGAAAGACGGGGTGCGAATCAATCTGGGCGGCATCGCAAAAGGCTATGCAGTCGAGCGTGCCGCCGGAATCCTGCGGGATCTTGGTATCCAGCACGCCGTGGTCTCGGCGGGCGGCGATTCGCGGCTCCTGGGCGACCGGCGCGGACAGCCATGGGTCGTCGGAGTTCGGGATCCGCGGCAGGAAGGCGCCGTCGCGGTGCGAATTCCTCTCGAGAGCGAAGCGATTTCGACTTCGGGCGATTACGAACGCTTTTTTATCGAAGACGGCAAGCGTTACCACCACATCATCGAGCCGTCGACGGGCGAACCGGCGAGTGGTGTGCACAGTGCCACGATCGTCGGTCCGGATGCAGTGATCACGGACGCGTTGTCGACTTCCGTTTTCGTCGTGGGCGTGGACAAGGGGTTGCGACTGATCGCCGCATTGCCCGACTACGAAGCAATCGTCATCGACGCGGAAGGGCGGATGTTCTACTCCGATGGTTTGCGTCCGCCCGATACCGGGAACGTACCTCCCGATTGATCCCCGCGCGCCTCATGTCGCCGATCAGAGACGCGTTCCTGCCATAACAGCACAGCTATTTGTGTGACGATCGTCACGGCCTGAACCGTGCATGGACTGTCACCATGCAAGTTCGCGGCTGGTGGAGATTCGCGCGCGTCGTCGTGCAGGGACAAAAGGGATGGAACGATGAATGGATTGAAAAATATTCTGCTCGGCGTCTTCATCGGGATTTTCGCGATCGCCGCGCAGGCATCGTCGGGACTGACCGGGCAACCGGCGCCGGATTTCGTGCTGAAAAGTGCCGGCGGTGACAACTTGCGGCTGAGCGAGTATCGCGGCGAAGTCGTCATGATCAATTTCTGGGCAACCTGGTGCGGTCCATGCCGCCAGGAAATGCCGTTGCTCGACGAACTTTACAGCCGCTATCACAAAGTCGGATTCAGCTTGCTCGGCGTCAATATCGACGATGATTCGAGCAAAGCCATGGAGATGGTCGAAGAACTGGGCGTGTCGTTTCCCGTGCTGTTCGACAAGCAGAAGGAAGTCAGCAAACTGTATGAAGTCGAAGCAATGCCGGTCACCGTGCTGGTCGATCGTGAAGGTACGGTTCGTCACGTTCACTATGGGTACAAGCCCGGCTACGAACAGAACTACCTGACCGAGATTCGATCGTTGTTGCGGGAATAGTCCGGCACCGCCGGATAACCGGAGAACACATGGAGCGGGAGAATATAAAGGTGTCAATCAAACGGAACTTCTGTATCTGGGCCTTTGCTCTGCTCGCACTCACGATCGCCGGCAAGGCGCCTGCGCAGGAAACGGCAGAACCAGGTGCGGCCCCGGCAGTCGCGTCAACCGGCACGCGCGCAGGGGAGCAATTCAGGAGCATGGATCAGGACGTCCAGTCGTTGAAGGAGGAAGTCCTCGACCTGAACCGCGACCTGTTCCTGCTCGAAGAAGAATTACTGTTCCCGGCGAACTCGCAGGTGGCGTTCTTCGTTTCGATGGACGTCGGCGAGTATTTCGGGCTCGACTCCGTCAATCTGAAAATAGACGGCAAGGAAGTCACCAACTACCTGTATACGGAGCGCGAAGTCGGCGCACTGTTGCGAGGCGGCGTGCAACGTGTGCACATGGCGAACCTGAAAGTAGGGGAGCATGAACTGATCGCCGTTTTCAACGGCCAGGGTCCGCACGTTCGCGACTATCGTCGCGGCGCGACAATGACCTTCAACAAGGGCATCGGCGCCAAGTATGTAGAACTTCAGATCTCGGACAAAGAGAGCAAGCAGCAACCCGAATTCGTCATCAGGGAATGGGAGTGATCGTTGATCGCTCGTGGTTCCATTATCGCGGCATTATGGAGACTCGTTGCTGTCACATTACTGACGCAACCCGCTGTCGCCGCGACCGACATTGCTGAACCGACAACCGTAAAGGACCCGCAGTACGGCGAGGTCCTTTTCTATTTCTACCAGGAAGATTACTTCCCGGCGATTGTGCGGTTGCTGGCGGCGCGGCAACGATCGCAGCTCGGGCATCACCGGGATGAGGCGGATCTGCTGCTTGGTGGTCTTTATCTATCCTATGGCCACCATCTGCGTGCCGCCGAAATTTTCGAACGTCTGCTCGCCGAAAACACAGCGCCGGAAATCCGGGATCGCACCTGGTTTTTCCTGGCGAAGATCTGGAATCAGCGTGCCTATCCGGACCAAGCCCAGGACGCGCTCGATCACATCCAGGGTGCCCTGCCCGAGGAACTCGATGCCGAGCGCCAGATGCTGCAGGCAGAACTGCACATCGGCCGCGGCGAATACGACCGTGCAATTGCGTTGCTCCGGGATTGGCAGGGTACGGGCGAGTGGGCGGGTTACGCACAATTCAATCTGGGCGTCGCGATGGTCCGTAGCGGTCACGTGCAGGAGTCCGCCGGGATCCTGGATCGGCTTGGCCAACTCGAGTCGGTCAGTGAAGAGCAGAGCGCGCTGCGGGACAAGGCCAATCTCGCCCTGGGATATGCGTTCCTGCAGGACGGCCAGCCGCTGGCGGCGAAAGCGCCGCTGCAACGCATCAGGCTGTCGGGACCGTTTTCGAACAAGGCGTTGCTGGGGGTTGGTTGGGCAGATGCGGAGCTCGGCAACTTCGACCGGGCGCTCGTTCCCTGGATGGAACTTGAGGACAGGGATCTGCTGGATTCGGCGGTTCAGGAATCGCTGCTGGCGATTCCCTATGCCATGGCAAAGCTGGATTCGATCAGCGAGGCGGCAGACCGGTACCTGAGTGCCATCGAGGCGTTCCACCAGGAAGCGGATCGCCTGGATCGCACGATCGACCGCATCGAGCGCGGTGCCTTGATCGAAGAATTCCTGGCGACGGATGCGAGTGAAACCAGTGGCTGGTACTGGCGGCTGGAAGACCTTCCCGATGCGGAGGAATCGCGATACCTGTATCACCTGCTCGCCACGCACGAATTTCAGGAGGGGCTCAAGAATTACCGCGATCTGCGCTACCTGGCGGGCAACCTCGCTGATTGGCAAAACCGCATCGAGGTGTTCCGCAACATGCTCCAGACGCGGGAGATTGCGTACGACGAACGGTTGCCGAGAATCCGGCAAAGCCTGGCGCAGGCGGACATCGAAAAGCTCGTCGACCGCAAGCTCGAGTTCGATGCGCAGTTGAATAATATCGAGAAAAACGGCGATGCGCTGGCGCTCGCAACCGGGCGAGAGTTCGACCTGTGGCGGGAAATCGCATTGCTGGCACGGTCGGCGGCGCTCGCGGCCGATATGCCGGAGGCGGAAGTTGCCCGCAACAAGGTCAGGCTGCTGAAGGGGGTGCTGCAATGGCAACTCGAGCAGGAATTCAAGACGCGTCTCTGGAGCATCCGCCGGAATGCCCGGCAGGCCGGTGAGGCGCTCGTGGAAACGCAACGCGCGCGGCGATCCGTCGATCAGGCGATGCAAAGCGAGCCCCTCGTATTCGCCGAATTCAATCGCCGCGTGGCGGGTCTCGACCCGCGAATCGATGCGATACAGGCCAGGGTCGACGCCGCAATGGAACGTCAGCGTGCCTTCCTGGAGGCGATCGCCGTCGACGAACTGAAGGCCCAGAAGAGCCGCCTCGAAACCTACACCGTACAGGCGCGTTTCGCACTGGCCGCGATCTATGACCTGTCGTCGACGGTCGGGGACGCATCGCAATGATTTCAAGCGGCCGATATGCCAAATGGGCTGTACCTGCCGCACTGGTCTGGGCGTCGGTGTGCGCCGCGGAAGCCGGGGAACCGGGGACGATTGGCGGGCTGCAGGACCGGACGGTGGAGGTTCGCCCCGGCAACCGCATCGCCGACAGCAACGCCAAGGCGCGAGAAAACTACCGGGAATTCCTCGAGCTGGTGTCTGACGATCCGGAGTTGCGCGCCGAGGCGATGCGGCGGCTGGCGGACCTCGAACTGGAGGCGGCACAGGAGCAACAACTGTCCACCGGCGGCGATGCACCGGACAGCGGCGGTTTCGCGGATGCGGTCGAGTTGTTTCAGCAACTGCTGGAATCCTATCCGGAATATCGCAGGACGGATAAAGTCCTGTACCAGCTCGCGCGAGCCAATGAGATCGCCGGGAAAACGGACGCGGCGCTGCAAGTCCTGGATGAGCTGGTTGCCCGGTTCCCCGACACGGCCATCATCGATGAAGCGCAGTTCAGGCGCGGGGAGATGCTGTTTCTCGAGCGAAACTACGTTGAAGCGGAAGCGGCATACCAGAGCGTCGTAGAGCATGGCGCAGGCTCGCGGTTTTTCGAGCAATCGCTGTACAAACTCGGCTGGTCCCGCTTCAAGCTCGGAGAACACGAACAAAGTCTCGAGCCGTTTTTCGATCTGCTGGACCTGAAAATCGCGGGTATTGCGCTCGGTGACGGGGACGATCGGCTGCAGGGGCTCGGCCGCGCCGAACAGGAACTGGTCGAGGATACGTTTCGCGTTCTCAGTATCGACTTCTCCTACATGAACGGGGCCGACAGCATTGTCGGCTACCTCGACCGGCGCGGCTATCCCGATTACAGCTACATCATCTTCATGAATCTCGGCGATCTCTATCTCGAGAAAAAGCGCTACGTGGATGCCGCGAATGCCTTCGATACGTTCGTGCGGCAGGATCCGTATCACCCCAAGGCGCCGTTGCTGCAGGTGGAGGTCATCGAAGCCTACAAACAGGGCGAATTCCCGACACTGGTACTCGAAGGCAAGAAGGAATTCGTCGAGCGTTACGGCATGGAGAGCCCGTTCTGGCGGCGCAATCCGCGCGCGCAGAATTCCGAAGTGCTGGCGCATCTCAAGGCGAACCTGAACGACCTCGCCCGTTATTACCATGCAGAAGCTCAGCACGATGGCGGCGCTCCGGCCTATCGGGAAGCAGCCCGCTGGTATCGCAAATACCTGGATTATTTCCCCGGCGAGCCGGATAGCGCCGGGACCAACTTCCTGCTTGCGGAAATCCTGTTCGAAAGCGGCGACTTCGAAACGGCGACTGCGGAGTACGAACGCACCGCGTACGACTATCCGCGCCATGTCCATTCGAGCGAAGCGGCCTACGCGGCGCTCCTGTCCTATCTCGAACAGGAGAAAGCGCTGCAGGGCAAAGCGCAGATCGCCTGGCACCGGAAGTACCTGGACAGTGGGCTGAAGTTCGCCGACACGTATCCGGAGCACCCGGAATCCGGCGCCGTTTTGACGACTGTCGCCGAGGACCTGTTCGGTGAGAAGCAGTACGACCTGGCCATTGTGGTCGGCCGCGCGGTCGTCGAAAAGACGCCTCCGGTCGATGACTCCCTGGCCCGCACCGCGTGGACCGTGATCGCGCATTCGCAATTCGACCTGCAGAACTTCGTGGAAGCCGAGACCGCCTATCGCCGGCTGCGGCCGCTGACTCCGGATGAGGATCGGCAGGCCGTCGAAAATATCGATCAACGCATCGCATCGTCCATTTACAAGCAGGGCGAGATGGCGCGTGACAGCGGTAACCTGGAAGCCGCAGTCAGTCACTTCATGCGCGTCGGGCAGGCTGTTCCGGATTCCAGCATTCGTGCGACGGCGGAGTACGATGCCGCGGCCGCCCTCATCAACCTGAAAGCCTGGGATCGGGCATCGGACGTCCTCGAAACATTCCGCAAAGAGCATCCCGACAGCGAGTTTTCGGACGACGTGACGCAAAAGCTGGCGGTCGCGTATCTCGAATCCGGCCGAAGTACGGCTGCGGCCAGCGAGTTCGAGCGCATCGCAGACGCCGGGACGAGCAGCGAACAGGTACGGCGCGAAGCGCTGTGGAAAGCGGCAGAGCTGTATAAGACCGGCAATGAAACCGTGCGCGAGGAACAGGCGCTCCGCAAGATCGTCGACCGTTATCCGGATCCGGTTGCCGAATCCATCGAAGCTCGCGTCCGGTTGCTCGAGATTGCCGAAGCCGGCGGCAATGCGCCGGCGCGCACCGAGCTGCTGCAGGACATCGTCAAGGCAGACAGGACGGCGGGAGCGGAGCGCTCCGAACGCACGCGTTACCTGGCCGCGAAAGCGACGCTCGAACTTGCGGAGCCCGTACGGCGCCGCTTTCTTGCCGTCAGGCTTTCGCAGCCGCTCGCCGACAGCCTCAAGGTGAAGAAGGAGCGGATGGAAGACGTGCTCAAGGCATACGGGCAGGCAGCGGATTACGGCGTGGCCGAAGTCACGACGGCTGCAACTTACCGGCTGGCGGAGGTGTACGGGCAATTCAGCCGCGACCTGATGGAATCCGAACGCCCGCGGGATCTCGACGCGGCGGCGCTCGAGCAGTACGAGCTCTTGCTCGAAGAGCAGGCATTTCCGTTCGAGGAAAAAGCCATCGAACTGTACGAAGCCAACACGTCGCGGGCCGCGGACGGCGTGTATGACGAATGGGTGCAGCAGAGTTTCGCTGCGTTGGCGGAACTGGTGCCGGCACGGTACGCAAAACTGGAGCGCAGCGAAGATGTCGTTACGACACTTTTCTGAGGGCCGCCATCGGCGATCGTCCTGCGGCCTCTTGCAGGTGTTGCTGTGCTTGTCGGTGCTGGCCGCCTGTGCCTCGGCGCCGCGGAGTGCCGACGATGCCGCGGGAAGCGTGGCGGCCGGCCCGAACCGCCCGCAGCGGGAGATCCCTGCGGAGGTCTTGACGCTCTACGAACAGGCCGTCGCCGTCATGGCGGCGGGCGACGGCGTGGATGCCGAACTGCGATTCGAGGAATTCCTGCTGCAGTATCCCGACTACCCCGGCGCGCACGTCAACCTTGCCATCCTGCACGCGAAGAGCGGAGACGATCAGGCGGCCGAGGCAAGCATCGCGAAAGCCCTGATGCTGGAGCCCTCCCACCCGGCAGCCCTCAACCAGCTCGGCATGCTGCGGCGGCGCCAGGGCCGCTTCGAGGAGGCGGAGAGCGCTTATTTGAAAGCCGTCACAGCGGACCCGGACTACGCCTTGGCACACTACAACCTGGGGGTCCTCAACGAATTGTATCTGCGGCGGCTGGACAACGCGTTGCAGCACTTTGAGCGTTACCGGGAGTTGGGCGGCGATGACGAGCAGGTGGTGATGTGGATCGCAGATCTGAAACGGCGTGTCGCTGCGACGCAGCGCACGGCGAACGCGGCGGAGTGACCGGCATGCAACGTCTGCCCGGGATCGTACTGATTGCCGCGTTCCTGGCCGCGCCGGCGAGCCATGCCGCGGACGACGAGCCGGTGCGCGCGGACCCGCCGCGCGAGGCCGGAGTGACCGAGACTGCAGAACCGGCGGGTGACGACGAACCGATGCCTGGCGTCTCGTCGGCGACGCTCGCTGAATACGAGCGGCAGCCGGCCAGTCGCACGATGGACGAACTCGTGCTCGAACGTACGGAAATCACCGGCAATCGCGAATTGCCGAAAGTGCTCTACATCGTGCCGTGGCACAAATCGGATCCGGGCGCGCTGATGGGCAAACCCGTCAACACGCTGCTGGACGAAGTTCTGACGCCGCTCGATCGGGAAGAATTCATTCGCCAGGTCGACTACTACAGCGACCTGTACAACGACGACGGGATGCAGCCACCTTCCGTCAGCCCCGCGGAAGCGGGAATCCAGTCAAGAAAGGAGTAATCAAATGGACAGTGTGGGCGCCAGCGTGCGTTTTTTCCAAGAGGGCGGGATATTCATGTACCCGATCCTGATCGTATTCGCGCTCGGCGTGGCAATCGCCATCGAGCGCTGGACCTATCTGACGATGTCCGGTGCCAGCAATCGCGCGCTCTGGAAAAAGATAGTGCCGTTCCTCAAAGCCGGCAACTTTCAGGAGGCCGCAACGATCACGACCAAGTCCAAAGCGGCGATCGCCTCTATCCTGACTTATGGACTCTATCGCGTGAAATCCGCGCGGCGCCGCGATGACGTGGAGAAGGCGATGGAGGAAAGCCTGATGGAAGTACTGCCGAGGCTGGAAAAACGCACGCACTATCTTGCGACGCTTGCGAATATTGCTACGCTCCTCGGCCTGCTCGGCACGATCATCGGCCTGATCCAGGCATTTACCGCGGTATCGAACGCCAATCCAGCGGATAAGGCCGACCTGTTATCCGCGAGTATTTCCGTTGCGATGAATACAACCGCCTTCGGCTTGATCGTCGCGATTCCGCTGCTGTTGATACACGCGCTGTTGCAGACCAAAACGAACCAGATCGTCGACAGTCTCGAGATGGCGAGCGTCAAGTTCCTCAACGCCATTACGGAGCGTCAGCTGAAGCCGGCCGGAGCCTGATCGTGTTACGCAGCCACCGGGGCGGCCGCCGCAACATCGATACGGCCGAGCTCAATATCACAGTGTTCATGAACCTGATGGTGATCCTGGTTCCGTTCCTGCTGATTACCGCGGTGTTCTCGCGCATGGCGATCCTCGAGCTTTATCTGCCGGGCGCGTCGAACGAGCCCGCGGCCGCGAACGACCCGGTGTTTCAACTGGAGATTACGGTACGCCAGAAGCAAATCGAGGTCGGCGACCGGAACATGGGTACTTTCGGCGTTTATCCGGCGCTCGCCGATGGCTACGACCTCGATGCGCTGAGCCGCAAACTGGCTGAAATCAAGAAAAACTACCCGACCAAGACGGATGCGTCGATCCTGCTGGAGGCCGACATCCCCTACGACACGCTGGTCCAGGTGATGGATAGAGTCAGAGTGTCGGAAACGCTCGAGAACGACGCCGTCGTGCGCTCGGACCTGTTCCCGGATATCTCGATCGGCGATGCGCCGGCGCGCGACGGAGGCGTTTGAAGCCATGCAAAAGTCGCAACGCGCCACACGAATGCAGAAACGGCACAACCGCGCCAAGCGCGCCGGCGAGCTGAACCTCGTCTCGATGATGGACATCTTCACGATCCTGGTGTTCTTTCTGCTCGTCAATTCGTCCGACGTCGAGGTTCTGCCGAGTTCCAGCGACATCCAGTTGCCGCAGTCCATCGCGGAAGACAAGCCGGAAGTCAGTGTCGTGATCCTGATCGACGAGGAACGTATCCTCGTGCAGGGGACCCCGGTGGCGACGGTTGCCGAAGTACTGGCGCGCCCAGGCAACGATATCCCGGCGCTGCGGCAGGCCCTGCTGGCGCAAAACAGTCGCGAATTACAGAAGGAGACCGAAAACGATATCGCGGGCCGTGAAGTCACCATCATGGGCGACAAGGACATCCCGTACCGCCTGTTGAAGAAAGTGATGGCCACCTGCACGGCATCCGACTACGGGCGGATTTCGCTGGCCGTGCTGCAAAAGAGTTCCGACAGCCTCGATCGGCTGGCGGCGTCCAGGTAACCGGCAGTTCGGACGGCGTAGAGGAGCAACGGTTTGGACATTCCTTTCTACAGAGAATACGAGCTGCCGTGGACGAATACCGGCCAGGAAAGGAAGTTCCGTCGTCTGCTCGGCATCGTCATGGCCATTACGCTGTTCCTCGGTGTCGTTTGGCCGTGGATTCCGACCCCGAACATCGAACCTGATGAGGCAATGGAGATCCCACCGCGGATTGCGAAGCTGCTGCTCGAACACAAACCGCCACCGCCGCCGCCTCCCAGACCGGAGGTCGTCGAGCCGGAGCCGACGCCTGTACCTGAAAGCGAACCGGTGCCGGAAAGAGTCGCGGCAACGCCCCCAGAGCCGCAGCCGGAACCCGTGGATACCCAGCAGCGCGCGCGCGAACGCGCCCAGGCGGCATTGCTGCCGTTCACGGAAAGCCTGGCCGACCTGCGGGACAGCGACGTCGTGGAGCGCGTTGCCGACAACCGCCCGCTGTCGGCTTCGGTGGGCGAAGCAGAACGGAATGAACGCTCGATGATCACTTCAAAAGTCGGCGCGGCCAGTGGCGGCATCAATACCGCAAGTATGAGCCGCAATACCGGGGGCGGCGGACTCGGCGGTCGTGCGACGACGCGGGTCGAAAGTCCCGTGGCGGCGATCGGCGCATCCGAGGGCGGCGAGGCGCGCCGCAGCGGTAGCGGCGGCAAGGCGTCGCGCAGCCGCGAGGAAATCGAGCTGGTATTCGATCGCAACAAGGGCGCGATCTTCGCTCTCTATAATCGTGCGCTGCGCCAGGACCCGACGTTGCAGGGCAAGCTGGTTCTGCGCCTGACGATCGCACCGTCCGGCGAAGTGACTTTCTGCGAGGTTGTATCGAGCGAACTCAATAATCCGGATATGGAGCAGAAGCTCGTGCAGCGCGTGAAGCTGTTCCGCTTCGACGCGAAAGACGTGGAAGCCATCACGACCACGAAACCGATCGATTTCTTTCCCGCGTAATTGTTGACGGGAGCTGTGGCCACCCGGGGTGCCCCCCACGTTAAACTCCGCAACACCCTTACCCCGCGCCCGCCATCAACTGTTCCCGTATCCGCTCGATCTGCGGCAAACGCCGCGACGCCGCTCGCCCGAGACAATGTTTCTCCCGCGGACAGGACGAGCTTCTGGGACAGATGATGCTCGCATCCCCTGCCGCGCCTTCGCCAAGCCAGCCGATATTCAGAATCTTGCTGACGCTCTCCAGTGCGCGGCGCGCGTCCCGTGGAATCGGTGCGGTGCCGCCGCCGCGATTACAGCTTTTTTCTATTTGCTCGATGATCGTCTTCGCGTCGAATCCCTGTGAGTGCAGGGCCGGCGACAGGTCGATACCCGCGCACAGCACATGCGCGTTGCCGGCGGGGTCCTTGCTGCGAATCGACTCGCAGCAATAGAGCCTGGCGTCGTCGCCGTTGCGCAGGATCGAAACCTGCGCCGAGGGCCTGGCCGCACGGGTATTCAGCATCCTGAACACTGCCCAGTGCTGGCATGGATCCAGCACCATGCGCATGTTGCCCCACGGCAGCGGAATGCCGTTGCCCCGGTACACCGCACGCAAATTGCCGGGCGGATAGGCATCGAAATAGTGCCAGTACCGGTAGGGCGATACGCTCGACATGCGCCGCATGATCAGGGTTGTCGACAGATCGACCTTGGCGCCGATATCGATCGCATAGGCATGCCGCGCGAGAAACTGACGAAACGGCGCTTTGGGACCGAGCAACGCAGCCGCGAAATAACTGCACTCGAAGTCGCGCCACGCATAAAGGATGTCCTTGGCATCCATATTGGGCGATTCGGCGTCGAGGCGCCGCGCAGTGACGCCGCCCCCTGCCACCTGCGGCGTTCGTGCACCGTCGCCGTCATGCAGCACGCGGTGTGCGATATGGTTTGCCAGGTCGTACTTGATGCGGCCGGTCAGGCTTTCCAGTTGCCGGTTCAGGTAGATCGTGCCGGGCGGTTCGTAGAAGGAACGGATCAGGGTGTCCAGCGGACGTTCCGCGTACCCTTTTTCCCGGAACGGGGCATGGTCGAACCAGCGGATTTTCAGCCCCAGTTTTCCGGCGATTGCGGTCAGGTCTTCGACCGTCAGGGGGAACTGCTTCCTGCCGATGCTCTCCGCGGCGCGCTCGAGGTCGGGGAAACGATTCTGATGCGTTTCCTGGTGAGCGCGTATCAGCAGGTGCGCAAACTGGCGCCCCGTCGTCCCGGTCTGCGACAGCAATTCGGGAATGGCGGTCTGCAGCAGGGCGTTGGAAAACAGGAATCCGGGTTCCAGGGGCATCCCTTCGATGCCGCCGCTGCGCGCCACCGTCTCGACACTGTCCTCTTCCAGGGTTTCATCGAAGAACCACCTCACGTCCTTCTGAAAGATCTCGGCAATGATCTGCAACAGGCGCTCGGACGGGACGCGCTTGCCGTTCTCGATCATCGACAGGTACGACACCGACGGGCCGGCTTCGCGGTCCAGCTGGATACAGCGGACCGACAGATCCTCCAGGGTCAGATGGTTGCGCTTGCGCAACGTCTTGACCTTGCTTCCCAGGAAATGCGCCTTTCGCAGGAGCCCCTGTGTCGTCGCCATGGCATGGCCTTGTGAAATTAACAGTGTGAAATTTTTATTGTGAAATTATATCCTAAATTTGGTTACGATGCCTGTTCCGACGCGGTCATTCTATGGAGAGAACCATGCGACGAGCCGAGCAGGTCAGGGAACTGGAGCGGGACTGGGCGACGAACCCGCGGTGGCAGGGTGTCACACGGGAATACAGCGCGGCCGACGTGGTCAGGCTGCGCGGCTCGGTGCTGGTTGAACACACACTCGCACGCATCGGCGCCGACAAGCTGTGGGACCGGGTGAACCAGGATGAGCCGCTGTGTGCCCTCGGTGCCCTCACCGGGAATCAGGCCATACAGGAGGTCCAGGCGGGGCTGAAGGCGATTTATTGCTCCGGCTGGCAGGTTGCCGGCGACGGCAACAGCGCGGGCCAGATGTATCCCGACCAGAGCCTGTACCCGGCCGACTCCGTGCCGAAGATGGTCGAGCGGATCAACAACGCCTTGCTGCGCACGGATGAGATCCACGCGCTCAACGGCGATGACGGGATCGACTGGCTCGCCCCCATCGTCGCGGATGCGGAGGCAGGCTTCGGCGGCAATCTGAACGCTTTCGAATTGATGAAGCACATGATCCGGGCGGGCGCCGCCGGGGTGCATTTCGAAGACCAGTTGTCCTCGGCCAAGAAATGCGGCCACATGGGCGGCAAAGTGCTGGTGCCCACCAGCGAAGCGGTGTGCAAGCTGTCCGCCGCCAGGCTGGCGGCCGATGTTGCCGGTGTGCCGACCGTTTTGATCGCGCGCACGGACGCGGACGCGGCCAACCTGATCACTTCGGATGCGGATGAGAGAGACCTGGCTTTTGTGACGGGAGAGCGAACGGCCGAGGGATTTTACCGGACCCGCGCCGGTCTCGAGCAGGCGATTGCGCGCGGGCTCGCGTACGCACCGTATGCCGATATGATCTGGTGCGAAACGTCCAAACCGGACCTGGCGCAGGCGAAGAAATTCGCGGACGCGATCCATGCGGAGTTCCCGGACCAGTTACTCGCCTACAACTGCTCTCCGTCCTTCAACTGGAAAGCGAATCTCGACGATTCCACCATGAAACGGTTTCGCGAGGAGCTCGGCAGGATGGGCTACAAGTTCCAGTTCATTACGCTCGCAGGCTGGCATGCGCTCAATTCGAGCATGTTCAAGTTGAGCCGGGCCTACAATGCCGATGGAATGTACGCCTATTCGAAGCTGCAGGAAGAGGAATTTGCCGACGAGCAACATGGTTTTCGCGCGGCCAGGCACCAGGCATTCGTCGGTGCCGGTTACTTCGACGCCGTGCAGAACATCATCATGGCGGGACAGTCATCGACCACCGCCATGCAGGGAAGCACCGAGGAGGAGCAGTTCGCCGCCTGAGCGGTTTCCGCGCTGGCGCGGCCTCCAATTCCCGGAGGTCGCCCCGGCATTCATTGGTTCCGCGGCCCAAGTCTGGCAAACGCCCCGCATTGCGTTGAAAATAGCCCCCGCCGTAGACTATTCTCTCATTGGTTTCACAGGAAACTAATGAGGCTCTACAGATAAGAACAAAACCGAATACCGGGAAGGGACCTGTTGAAACTAGCAAGCCTGAAATCCGGCGGCCGCGACGGCGCGCTGGTGGTGGTGAGCCGCGATCTGACCCGCGCCGTGCCGGTCGCCGATATCGCCCCGACCTTGCAGGCAGCACTGGATGACTGGGATAACACCGCTCCCTGGCTCGACGAAGTGGCGCACCACCTGGAAGCAGGGCGCGTCGGCGGCGAGTTCGCTTTCGACGTCGGCGCCGTGTCCTCTCCGTTGCCGCGCTCGTATCACTGGGTGGATGGCAGCGCCTACGTCAATCACGTCGAACTCGTGCGGAAAGCACGCGGCGCGGAAATGCCCGAAAGCTTCTGGCGTGACCCGCTCGTGTACCAGGGAGGCTCCGACGACTTTCTCGGGCCGCGAGACGACATCCGGGTGCTCGCCGAGGATTTCGGCATCGACATGGAGGCCGAGACGGCGATCATCACCGACGACGTGCCGATGCAGACAACGGTGGAAGATGCAGAACGGCACATCAAACTTCTGCTGCTCGTGAATGACGTGTCGTTGCGTAATCTCATTCCCGGCGAACTGGCCAAGGGTTTCGGGTTTTACCAGTCGAAGCCGTCGACTGCGTTTTCGCCGGTCGCAGTGTCTCCCGACGAACTGGGCGAGGCATTCGCCGACGGCAGGTTTCATTTGCCGCTCAGGACGTACCTGAACGGTCAACTGTTCGGTGAACCGGACTGCGGCGTCGACATGACGTTCAACTTCATGCAATTGATTGCCCACGTAACCCGCACCCGCCGCCTGGGAGCCGGGGCGATCATCGGCTCGGGAACCATTTCGAATTACGATCGATCGAAAGGTTCGAGCTGTCTCGCGGAGAAACGCATGCTGGAAATCATCGAATCAGGCACGCCTTCGACACCCTTCATGAAGTTTGGTGACACGGTGCGAATCGAGATGATGGACAGTGGCGGTCAGAGCATTTTCGGTGCGATCGCTCAGAAAGTTACCAGGGCCTGAGTCATGCAGCGGGAAGGAACGGCTCTGGGTTACATGACCGGGTTCGCGAACGAGTTTGCGACGGAAGCGCTGCCCGGCGCATTGCCGGTGGGACGAAACTCGCCGCAGCAGGCCGCGTTCGGTCTCTACACCGAGAAATTCAGCGGAACGGCATTTACGGCGCCATCCCGGGAAAACTACCGCAGCTGGTTCTATCGAATCCGCCCGTCGGTGATCCATGGCGAATTCGTGCCGGTCGATTCCGGCCTGGTTCGCACCGGACCGGCGACAGAGGCAATGCTGACACCGAATCAGTTGCGTTGGGATCCTTTGCCGTTCCCGGACAAGCCGACGGATTTCGTCGATGGCCTGGTGACGATGGCCACGAACGGGGATGTGCGGCTGCAAACCGGCATCGGCATCCACATCTATTGCGCCAATCGATCGATGCGCGACCGGTTTTTCTACAATGCCGATGGGGAGTTACTCATCGTTCCGCAGGCAGGCGGCGTGTGGCTGCACACGGAATGCGGCGTGCTCGAGATCGCTCCCGGCGAAATCGCGCTGGTGCCGCGCGGGATGAAATTTCGCATCGCGCTGACCGACGACGCGGCGCGCGGTTATGTCTGCGAAAACTACGGCAGAAAATTCGAATTGCCGGAGCGCGGCCCGATCGGCAGCGACGGCCTGGCGAACCGCCGCGATTTCGAGACGCCGGTCGCTGCGTTCGAAGATCGGGAAGGCGAATTCGAACTGGTCGCAAAAGTCGGCGGGAATCTGTTTGCGTCCGGGATCGGACATTCACCGCTCGACGTGGTTGCATGGCATGGCAATCTGGCGCCCTGCAAATACGACCTCAGGCGCTTCAACACGATCGGGTCGGTCAGCTACGATCATCCCGATCCGTCTGTTTTCACGGTGCTCACGTCCCAGTCGGACACCCACGGCACAGCGAACGCCGACTTCGTGATCTTTCCGCCGCGCTGGCTCGTCATGGAAGACACGTTTCGGCCGCCGTGGTACCACCGCAACGTCATGTCCGAATTCATGGGTCTGATCTACGGTGATTACGACGCGAAACCGGGCGGCGGATTCGTGCCGGGCGGCTCGAGTCTGCACAACTGTATGTCCGCGCATGGCCCGGACAGCGATGGCTACGCCAAGGCGGCGGCCGCGGAACTCTCGCCGCAGAAACTCGACGATTCCATGGCCTTCATGTTCGAATCGCGATACCTGATCCAGCCGACCCGGTTTGCCATGGAATGCGGGTCGTTGCAGTCGGACTACGGGGAATACTGGCAGGGACTCCGCAAGAATTTCACCGGTCAATGACAGACCTTCGCCCGGCGTGCGCGGAGTTCGCGCAGCCTGTCTTTCAGTTTTTCACCCTGACTGGCGCTGTATCCGTGACGCATTTTTTCCTGGATTTCGCGGATTTGCCGGTCGAGCTTCGCGCACTCGGCCTGCTCTTGTTTGTCTGCCGCCACCGTGACGATTGACGAGCAAATGACAAAAACAATGAATATCACCAGCCTGCGCATGCGGCCCGCCCCGGGGAATGATCCTGACTGCGATTTTCCGTAAAATGAGAACGCCTGCCACCGTCAAAACCGCCCGTTTCACAAAGGAATGTCGCCCCCACGGGGGTGATGTCCGCCCCTGCAGGAGCCCGTCATGCGGGCGACAAACGACCGACGGAGAAAATGCATGGAACCGCCCATCCAAACCATCCACGCCGACATCACGACCCTCCCCGTCGACGCCATCGTCAATGCAGCCGATTCATCGCTGCAGGGCGGGGGCGGCGTGGACGGCGCGATCCATCGTGCCGCCGGACCCGGCCTGCTCGACGAATGCCGGACGCTCGCCGGCTGCGAGACCGGCCAGGCGAAAGCAACCGGCGGCTACCGGCTACCGGCCCGGTTTGTCATTCATACCGTCGGGCCGGTGTGGCAGGGCGGTGGTCACGGTGAAGCCGAATTGCTGGCGCTGTGTTACCGGAATTGTCTCGTAGTGGCGGCCGGCCTCGGTGTAACGACGATTGCGTTTCCCGGTATCAGCACCGGCGTGTACGGCTTCCCGGTCGAGCGCGCCGCGCGCATCGCGGTGGACACGGTGGACGCGATGCTATCCGAAGAATCGTCGGTGAACTCCGTCACGTTCTGTTGTTTTTCGGAAAGGGATCTGGCGCTCTACCGGAGGATACTGGAGAGCCTCTGGAATCGAGGGAACGGTTGACGCGTGTCGCCCGCCATGCGGGCGACAGCATGAAGGAACCCTTATCTATTTCGGAGACCAACCTGTCAAAGCGCACTGTCCCCCGTTTCCCCGGTGCGGATTCGCAAGACCTGCTCGAGCGCCGTCACGAAAATCTTGCCATCCCCGACCTTGCCGGTCTTGGCGCTGTTGACGATCGCTTCGATGACTTCCTCCACCCGTTCGTCGGGCACGGCGACTTCGATCTTCGCTTTCGGCAGGAAATCGACGACATACTCCGCGCCGCGATACAGTTCCGTATGGCCGCGTTGCCGGCCGAATCCCTTGACTTCGCTGACGGTCATTCCCTGCACACCCACTTCGTTGAGTGCGTTCCTGACGTCGTCCAGCCGGAACGGTTTGACGATTGCCGTGACAAGCTTCATGCGTGCATTCCAGTGAAGGCCGTGAACGTTTTCACGGACAGGTTTATGGGTCGCCGTATTCTATACAAATCAAAGCATCACCGTGCCACCGTCGACCATGATCGTCTGGCCGGTGATCAGTTCGCTGTGGTCACTGGCGAGAAACAATACGGTGCCGACGACGTCGTCAGTCTGGAGCGGTTTTCGGATAGCCTGCTGCGAGATCGTCACGCCGAGCGCCTTGTCGAGCTTGTCGCGAAAAACTTCGCTCGTGGCGTCCGTGTTGACGATATTGGGCGCCACCGCGTTGACGCGGATATTGAACCGGCCAAGCTCGTGCGCAAGCCCCCGTGTCGCGCCGATGACCGCGGCTTTCGATGCCGTGTAATGCAGCCCGTTCGGCATGCCATAGGTGGCGGCCAGCGAGCTGATATTCACGATGGAGCCGGATTGCTGCTCTTTCATCGTCGGCGCGACTGCTTTGCAACATTGCCAGATGCCCTTGACGTTGACGTTCATGGTCGCGTCCCACTCTTTTTCGTCGAGCCGGTCGAATGGCAGAAAGTGGAGACTTCCATACAGAGCCGCATTGTTGACCAGGACATCGATACGGCCGAATTCCTCGACGACGGCGCGCGCCATCTCGAACGTGCTTTCGGCGTCCGTGACATCGGTTTCGGTCGCAAACCCGAGCGCGCCTTCCCCCTCGATGACTGCAAGCGTTTCCCGGCAGTCTCGCAAGTCATTGATTGCGACCCTGGCGCCGCGGCGTGCGAACTGCCGCGCGTACTCCCGGCCCAGACCGCGCGCGGCGCCGGTCACCACGACCACCTTGCCGTCAAATCTCATTGCCTGGCCCCCATCGCCGCACTGCATGCACTGGCGCAGATGCTAGTGTACCCCGTCGCAAATAATCGACCATTCTCGCGGCGCCTTGTCGCGTCTGGCGGCGTTGCGACTCCTCGCAAGACGCAAGCTATTACTCGTCGCCGCGCCTTGCCAGCCACGAAAAGTCGTTCGCGATTGATGGCCGATTATTTACGACGGGGTACACTAGCAATCCGAACGAGGTCTGTACCAGTGGGCGGCGATTTCAGCGCGGACCCTTGCGCGGCCGGCCCCGACGTGTTGTACTGATGCCCTGGTCTAACTGACTGAATTATGAAAGATAGTTCGTCTTTTTCGCGGCTGCTGAACGAGCCCGAGGGCCTGCGCTACCAGGGCGGCGCGCTGGCTTACGCGGTCGTCGGATACGTGGCCGGATTCGCTGGCCTGTTCCACCGCAATCCTGCCGTCTACCTTGCCTCGACCCTGTTGCTGGCGCACGCGATGATCATCGCGGCGTACATGGTGCACGAATGCGCCCACAACCTGGTGTTCAAAAAAGTCGGTCACAACGCGCGCCTTGGCCGACTTTTTAGCTGGATCTGCGGCGCTGCATACGGCACGTTCGAGGATATCCGTTACAAACACTTCCGCCACCACGTCGATAACGACGACGTCGTCTGGTTCGATTAC
>JBOHZD010000080.1:0-2769 GCA_050738315.1 Woeseiaceae bacterium | reverse complement strand
CGAAATCTCGCCGCGGTCGCCAGAAGCGATCCCGGCTTGGCAAACTCGATGGAAGCCCCTGACGATGCCACCATCGCGGAGACAGCGGCGATGTACGACGCAGAGCCTGTCGTGCGCGAGGCGATCGGAGCCGCCGACATGACCAGTGCGGAGTATGTCACTTTCATGTACTCCATGATGCAGGCCGGCATGGCCGCATGGCTGGTTGAAGAATACGGCCAGACCGACCTGCCGGCAGGCACGCCGCGCGAAAACGTCGACTACTACATCGCCAACAAGGAAAGAATTGCGGCGATGACCGAGGAAATGCAGGAGCTTTCCGGAGAGGGTGAAGTCGAGTAGTGGCCACACAGTCGGCCAGGCTGAAGGCGTCGCCGACTGCCCATTCATGCCCGATCAGGGTGTCGTTGAGCCAACCAGCGCCGAGGAACGCGAACAAGGAAATCCAATGGGCATACTCATCCTGGGGCTCGTGCTGTTTCTGGGGATTCATCTGCTGCCGATGTCCAGCCGGTCGCGTGAGCGCTTCAAAGCGCGGCTGGGGGACAAACGCTACCGCGGGGTGTTCAGCGTCATTTCGCTGATCGGCTTCGTCCTTATTATCTGGGGATTTGCGCGGGCGCCTATGGTACCCGTGTATCCGCCGTTTCCCTGGGCGCGCCCGCTGGCTTTCGCCGTTCTGCCGTTGGCATTTATCCTGCTGGCCGCAGCCCATATGCCGGGGCACATCCGCAACGTGCTCAAGCACCCGATGATGATCGGTGTCCTGCTGTGGGCCATCATCCATTTGCTGAACACCGGCGATCTGCGCTCGATCATCCTGTTCGGCAGCTTTGCGGTCTGGTCGGTGGCCGACATCGTCAGCGAGATTCAGCGCGGCAGGACGCTGATCGACAGCAAGCCGCCACGCTTGGCCATGGACGCCGCGGCGGCGGCCGGTGGACTCGTGGTGTTCTACCTGATCGCGCGGTTCCACGGCACGCTCTTCGGGGTGCCTGTATTCTCAGTCTCCTGAATACCGCGGGGCGCGCCCACAAGGTATAGTTTGAACATTTTACAATCGTCGCGACTGACATCAGGAGAGCCGGCATGACGTGGTGGGCATGGATCATTCTGGGGGCCGTGCTGTTCGGGGCCGAAATTTTTGCCGTCGATGCGCAGTTCTACCTGGTGTTCCTCGGCGTGTCGGCTGCGCTGGTCGGTTTCCTGGGCGTCGCCGGCATCGCGATGCCCGAATGGATCCAGTGGCTCGTGTTCGCGGCGATCGCGCTGATGTCGATGTTCACTTTCCGCCGGAGCCTGTACCAGAAGATCCGCGGCGACGTGCCGGGATTCAAGGCGGGCGTCACCGGCGAGTACCTGGTCGTGCCGGCGGACCTGGAAGCAGGCAGCCAGACCCGCGCCAGTTTTCGCGGTTCGGACTGGACCGTCGTGAACGATGGCGTAGAGCAGATCGTGGCCGGCTCGCGAGTAAAAATCGTGCGCAACGATGGCCTGACGCTTTACGTCAGTGCCGACCCGAATTAAGACATAACAACAGAAACAGGGATCCGCAATGAATTCACTTTATGTTGCTCTGGCGATTTCGGCCGTCGTCATTTTTGTCATCGCCAAGACGGCGGTGGTCGTGCCGCAGCAAAGCGCTTACGTCGTGGAGCGGCTCGGCAAGTTCAGCCGTGTGCTGGACGCCGGCTTCCACATCCTCGTCCCCTTCATCGAGCGTGTGGCGTACCGCCATACACTCAAGGAGCAGGCGGTCGACATCGTCGAACAGATCTGCATTACCAGGGACAATGTCCAGGTCGGGGTCGATGGCGTTCTTTACATGCAGGTGCTGGATCCGGCGCGCGCATCCTACGGCATCGGCAATTACCAGTTTGCCATCTCGCAGCTTGCGCAGACGACACTCCGCAGTGAAATCGGCAAGATCGAGCTCGACCGGACCTTCGAAGAACGCGGCGCCATCAACGCCAATGTGGTCGATGAACTGGACAAGGCGTCCGAGCCATGGGGCGTCAAGGTGCTGCGGTATGAAATCAAGAACATCAACCCGCCGCAGGATGTGCTCGGGGCAATGGAGAAACAGATGCGCGCCGAGCGCGAGAAGCGCGCCGTCGTCCTGACCTCGGAAGGCGAGCGGGATGCGAATATCAACCAGGCGGAGGGCGAGAAGCAGCGCGTCATCAAGGAGTCGGAAGGGGCGCGGCAACAGCAGATTAACGAAGCGGAAGGCGAGGCCGCAGCGATTCTCGCGGTGGCAACCGCGACCGCCGACGGTCTCAGGCGCGTGGCGGCCGCGCTGGTCGAGCGCGGCGGGAACGAGGCCATGCAGTTGCGGGTCGCACAGCAATATATCGACGAGTTCGGCAACCTGGCGAAGGCGGGTAATACGCTGGTCGTACCGGCGAATCTCGCGGACCTGGCATCGATGATCGCGCTGGCTACCAACATTGCGAAGGACAAAACCGGCTCGGCGGCCGCCTGACAGCAAGGACTTGCACCCGCACATGACGAAGCCTGGCCCCAGTCAAGAGTTAATAGATTTGTGCGCCAGTCGTAAGTTCTCAACCGTGCTTGCTGATCCACCGTGGAGATTCCAGAACCGAACTGGAAAGATGGCGCCGGAGCACAAGCGTCTTGCCCGCTATAACACAATGACGCTGGACGACATTTGTGCGCTTCCGGTCGATGAGGTTGTTGCCGAGCCCGCCCATCTTTACCTTTGGGTGCCAAATGCTTTGCTGACCGAAGGCTTGGAGGTGATGCAGG
>JBOHZD010000079.1:0-8184 GCA_050738315.1 Woeseiaceae bacterium | reverse complement strand
GGCCGCCGGGATTCGTGACTTCCAGCACGAAGCTCTGGTAGACCTTCTCGCTGGCCTGTACCGCATTGGAGATTCGCCGGCCGTTTTTCAGCGCGCCGCCGCCGCCTTCGTTCAGGGCGTACGCGGCATCGATCAGGTCGCGGTGATTTTCCAGCAGCCACTGCACCCCGTTGTCCGTGCCGCCTTCCTCGTCGGCGGTCAGCGCCACGATAATGTCGCGGTCGGGTTGAAAGCCCTCCTGTTTCAGGCGTATGAGGTTTGCGATATGGATTGCTGCTTCGTCCTTGTCGTCGCTGGTGCCGCGCCCGTAGTAGTAACCGTCCTGTTCGACGAAGGTAAACGGATCGAGCGTCCAGTCGGCCGGGTCGGCTTCGACGACATCGATGTGCGCTAGCAACAGGATCGGCTTGCGATCGACTGCACGGCCGCGAAAGCGAACGACGAGATTGCCCTTGTTGGGTTTCGGGCCAAGAACCTGCACGTCCTCGGACGAAAACCCAGCCGCGATGAGATGTGCGGCCATCGCTTCCGACGCGGTGGTCGTATTGCCGCCGCTGTGAGTGGTGTTGATCTCGATGAGTTCCTTGAGCAGATCACGCGCCAGTTGCTGGTGCGGTGGAAGGTGGGAAGTATCGCTGCTCGTGCTCGCTGGTTGCGACGATGCTGTCGCCGCGGGCGTTTCCGTTGTGGCGGCGGGTGTTTCCGCTGGGGTGTCTGCGTAATCCTGATCGCATGAAGCCAGCAGGCCGGCTGTCGCCAGTATCCACAGCAGGGAACGGCAATTGATGTGCCTGAATGTCATTGTTGTTTTCCTGCGCTTCATTTCGATACAGGCCGTGCGCTTCACTTGCCGATCAACAAATCGGCCACTTCACGCCGCAACGGCGATAAACTCCGCCAGCAGATCAGCCGCTTGCTTGATGTCAAAAAGATACTTCCTGGCTTCAAGCCGCATATTCGACCGATACTCGCCCGCAACAGCCGAGCCAAACAGCTTGAGCCGCAGAACCCCGTAACGGCGGCAGAGCGCTTCGATCTCTGCGCGGTGCTGTTGAATCTCCGGGATCATGGCTTGTTCTCCTGATCCAAAGGATAACCCAGAAGTCGATGTGTTGCGGGTGTTGCGTGGACGGCACGATATCCCCGGGTGGATGGAAGCGGGCGTAGTGCGTGAGCGAGTCAACGAGGTCGCCTGCATGGCGAGCTCCTACAGGGGGTCAATCGTCGGCGTTGGGAGTTTTTCTGGGATTTGTCGCCGGCCCCTGGAGAGACCGAGGGCCGGCGACGGGTTTGGTCAGTCTGCCAGTTCGATGTCCGACGGGATTTCTATGCCGCGGTCGGTGAAGTGCACGTCGAAGGAGATTCTGCTGAACAATTGTCCAAGGGAATTCATCACGTCGCTCATCGCTTTGGCGGTTTCCGGCGATTGCGCTTCTCCGTCGCCCACCGCCATCGCGTCGCCAATGAAGCCGTAGTAACGGGCGGCATCCATGTTCATGCTCATGAACGGCGGCGGTTCCGTGGCGCCTGCGCCAAGCATCGCTCCGAGCCCGGATTCGCTGCCGGTTCCGACGGACAAGGCCAGGGCGTTCTCGGACATCGCGACGTAGGCCGCGTCGACGGTCGACGCCATTGCGGGCACCTCGAGCTTGACGGGCTTCGAATCCGGCTGGAGGTTCAACGATGCGATCTGCGGGCTGAACATCGCGCCCATGGCCAGCAGGCCTTCGGCATTGTCTGTCGCGACCAGGAATCGCATGTCGATGGCGGTCGGCGGCTGCTTGTTCTGGATATCCATGCCCTGGATGTCGTCGATGACGGCGAGGAAACCGCGGAAGCCGTAAACGATCGGCGGCACCGGCTGGTTGAGCACTTCCCTGCCCTTCGCCACGCCCTCCTGCAAATCGGCGAACAGTTCGCACTGGTACGGATTCGCCTCGAGCGCATCGAGTCGTGCCGCGTAAAACTCCCTGGCCGCGAGCATGTTGAGGCTCATACCGAAGGACATGAGGCCGCCCCGCGCCGCGCCGAGCCCCGGCACCGGGGCAGTCAGTGCCTTCAGACCGGTGGCCAGGTCGCTGCGCACCTCGAACACGGAATTCGATGTCATATGTTCCGCCGAGAGATCCGTATAGCCGGTCACAAAGCGCGGGACGATGCCGGACATCGCACGGATCTCCGTCTTGCACACGTCCGTGAGAGTCGATGGATCGTAATCCATCATCGACAGCAACTCCCCGTTCACACCCGACGGATCGTCAATAAACGTGTTCACGATGCGCGTGAAGTCCATGAAGCCGAGTCCATAGGGCGTGTAGCCGTATTTCTTCGACAGCTCCGTCAACGCTCCGGATTCGGCGATGTTGGACTCGGGCAACGTGATACCCAGCACCGATTTCAGGTGCTCTTCCGGCAAATTGGCCGGTACAAAGGTCAAGACGAGGTGATCGTCGATCGCCGCGGCGATCAGCCTGCCCTTCTCGTCGCCCGCGTAATGATAGGTATGGTCGTCGAGAGTCGCCGTCTCCATCTTCTTGCCCGCCCGGGTCTCAAGCTTCGCCAATGCCTTTTCGAACAGGGCGCCGTCGCTCAGCGTGATGCGGACGACCGGCAGCAAACCGACGCCGTAGACAGCCGAAGTCGAATTGCGGTCGATGCCCGCCTCCGGGATTCCATCCACCGTGATCATGGCTGCCAGTTCGTCGATGACCGTCGATACCCGCTGCCGGGTTTCCTCACTCATCGGCGGCGGCTGGTCCGGGTCGTCCGACGTCTGGTTGAGCGCCGCCTGCATCAGCGACTTGTAAGACAGCACGATCGCCTGGACATGCGGTGCAAATTTCTCCCGCAAATCGTCCGGTATCGGTTTGGTTGCCGCAAACACGTACGGCGTGTCGGCCGGCACGTAACGGAGAATGGTGTCTTCGGATGCGAGCACTTCCTGGGCCGCATCTGTGGCCTCCTCCTTCGAGTCGGAGCAGGCCGCGAAGAGCGGCAGCAAGAACACGAGTGGCAGCAGTTTCAGTCGATGAGCGATAAGCATGATGTGTCCCCAATAAGATCGGCGAAATTTTCGATATTCGATCGTGCCCGGTCGCTGACTGCCGTCACATTCAGCGAGTATTTTTAAGCGCGCATTATATAGAGAATCGGTGGCATCGGGCGGTCCGGCTGACTACCATGCGGCGCATGGCCATTGAAATCCGCGATGCCGATTCCCGAGACCTCCCGACCGTTCTTGCAATGAACCAGGCGGCGGTGCCTCACGTCGGCAGCATCGCGCTCGAGCGGATGCAGAGATTTCACGACCGCGCTGCCTACTTTCGCGTGGCGCTCGCCAACGGCTCGCTCGCGGCGTTTCTGATCGGGCTGACGCCGGAGGCCGACTACGACAGCCCCAACTTCCTCTGGTTCCGCCGGAACTACGTGGAGTTTGCGTACGTCGACCGCGTCGCGGTGGCCGGCGGCGCGCGGCGCTTAGGCTTGGGCAGCGCGCTGTACCGCGACTTCGAGCAGTTTTTTTCCGGCCGCATGCCGAGGATCGCCTGCGAAGTCAACCTGCGGCCGTCGAACGAACCCTCCATGGACTTTCACAGGCACCACGGTTTCGTCCAGGTCGGATCGCAGGAAATCGAAGGCGGCGCCAAGGAAGTGGCAATGCTGGTGAAGGAGCTGACTTCGTAGTTTGGTGCCGGGACAGGATTCGGAGGTTTCCGGGGCTCCCACTCGTAGTTTGGTGCCGGGACAGGATTCGGAGTTTTCGTAGCTGGCTATCAGCCTGAAGCGCTCGGCGCGGTGCTCGGAAATCTACGAACCCTGTCCCGGCACCAAACTACGCAAAAACTACGAATCCTGTCCCGGCACCAAACTACGAGCTCCGTATCAATTCGCGTTGGGGCTCTCTATAATCCGCCGCCATTTCGCGTCACCCGTCGCACCCCATGTCCACCATCGAGCATCTTCGGAATATCGCCATCATTGCCCATGTCGACCATGGCAAGACGACCCTGGTCGACCGGTTGCTGCAGCAGTCCGGCACGCTCGGGCCGCGCGCGGCCGTGCCCGACCGGGTCATGGATTCCAACGCCCTGGAACGCGAGCGCGGCATCACGATCCTCGCGAAGAACACCGCCATTCGCTGGCAGCACTATCGCATCAACATCGTCGACACGCCGGGCCATGCCGATTTCGGCGGCGAGGTCGAACGCGTGCTCTCGATGGTTGACAGCGTGTTGCTCCTCGTGGACGCCGTCGACGGCCCGATGCCGCAGACGCGGTTCGTCACGCAGAAGGCGTTCGCCCGCGGCCTGAAACCCGTGGTCGTCATCAACAAGGTGGATCGGGATGGCGCGCGCCCCAACTGGGTCCTCGACCAGACTTTCGATCTCTTCGACCGCCTGGGCGCGACCGACGAGCAACTGGATTTCCCGGTCATCTTTACCTCCGCGCTCGAGGGTTACGCCAACCTGCACCCGGATGCGCGCGGCGGTGACATGACGCCGTTGTTCGACTGCATCGTCAACCGGGTGCCGCCGCCGGACGTGGACTTGAACGGCACATTGCAATTGCAGATTTCGAGCCTGTCCTACGATTCGTACGTCGGCGTGCTCGGCATCGGCCGCATCCAGCGCGGCCGCATCACCGCGAACATGCCGGTCAGCATCGTCGGCGCAGACCACGAAGTCCGCCGCGCGCGCGTCCTGGACCTTTTCGGTTTCGACGGCCTGGAACGCCGCAAGATCAATGAAGCCAGTGCCGGCGACATCGTCGTGCTCTCAGGGCTGGACGATCTCGATATCTCCGACACAATCTGCACGCGCGACAAACCGGCAGCACTGCCGCCCCTGGCAGTCGACGAACCGACCATCAGCATGACGTTCCAGGTCAACAAGTCACCGTTTGCGGGGCGTGAAGGTAAATTCCTCACCAGCCGCCAGATCCGCGAGCGCCTCGATCAGGAGCTGAAGCACAACGTCGCGCTGCGAGTCGCGCCGACCGACGATCCGGACAAGTTCCGGGTATCCGGACGCGGCGAGCTGCACCTGTCGGTGCTGATCGAGACCATGCGCCGCGAAGGCTTCGAATTGTCGGTGTCCCGCCCGGAAGTCATCCTGCACGAGACCGACGGTATCCGCCTCGAACCCTGGGAGCAACTGACGGTCGATCTCGACGAAGACTACCAGGGCGCCGTCATGTCTCGCCTCGCCGAACGCAAGGGCGAGCTGCTGCACATCATGCCGGACGGCAGGGGCCGCGTGCGCCTGGACTACCGCATCCCGACCCGCGGCCTGATCGGGTTCCGCACCGAGTACCTGACCGCGACCTCCGGCACCGGGCTCATCTATCACGTCTTCGAAAAGTACGACCGGCTCATTCCGGTTGCACTGGGGCAGCGATCGAACGGCGTGCTGGTGTCGATGGTTGCGGGCAAAGCGCTGGCCTACGCACTGTACAATCTGCAGGAGCGCGGCCGGCTCATGATCGGCCACGGCGAAGCGGTCTACGAGGGCATGATCATCGGCATCCACAGCCGGCAAAACGACCTGTCGGTCAATCCGACCAAGGCGAAACAGCTCACCAACATTCGCGCGGCCGGCAGCGACGAGAACATCGTCCTCACGCCGCCGGTGCGCTTCTCGCTGGAGCAGGCGCTGGAGTTCATCGACGACGATGAACTACTTGAAGTAACGCCTGCAAATCTTCGAATAAGAAAGAAATTACTAACCGAGAACGAACGCAAACGCGAGCAACGCCTGCACGCATGAAGGGCGGCCCTCCAAACCGGAACGCGAAAATACGAAGCCCGGCACCGGCGTACGCGCAGCTGCGACCGGACGACATTCTGTCGGCACTCGAAGAGCTCGGGTTTTCCTGCGACGGCCATTTTCTCGCGTTGAACAGCTACGAAAACCGCGTCTACCGGGTCGGCCTCGAAGACGCAGAGCCCGTCGTCGCAAAGTTCTACCGGCCCGGCCGTTGGAGTGACGCTGCGATCCTGGAGGAACACCGGTTTACGCGCGAGCTCGAGGAACAGGACATACCGGTCATCGCGCCCCTGGCGCTCGAAGGCCGCACCCTCCACCACTCGGGTCCGTTTCGTTTTGCCGTATTTCCCTGCCGCGGCGGCCGCGCGCCGGAACTCGACGACACCGCAATGCTGCAGCAGCTCGGCCGACTCGTCGCGCGCATGCACCTGCAGGGAGCGCTGCGGCCGTTCGAGCACCGTCCGTCGATCGACGTCGAAACGTATGGAGATGAATCGCGTAACTACCTGCTCGACAACAATTTCATTCCGCCCGAACTCATCGGCGCCTACACCGGGGTCGTCGATCACCTGCTGGACAACGTTCATGCCGCGATCGATCGCGCCGGGCCTGTTCGGCGCCTCCGCCTGCACGGCGACTTCCACCCCGGAAACGTGCTCCGTTCCGACGATCGACTTTACATAGTCGACCTGGACGACGTCCGGACCGGACCCGCGATCCAGGACCTCTGGATGTTCCTCTCGGGTGACCGCGAGGAGCAGACGCCCCAGCTCGGGGCACTGCTGGAAGGCTACGAGGAGTTCCGCCGTTTCGACGCCCGCGAACTGCATCTGATCGAAGCCCTGCGGACGCTCCGCATCATGCACTACGCGGCCTGGCTGGCGCGGCGCTGGGACGATCCGGCGTTCAAGTCTGCCTTTCCCTGGTTCGATACGTCCCGCTACTGGGACGAGCATATTCTGACCCTGCGCGAACAGGCGGCGCTGACGCAGGAACCGCCGCTCGTGTGGAACCCGTGAGCGTCACCGGTTGCGCTGCCACCACGCCGGGTCTAAAGTCGTAATCACCACATTGCCGACGATTCCCGCGGAACTCCGTCCCGTATAATCGTTCACATGTATGGATACACAGCGTTTCTAGCGCCCTGCCCCGGGGATACGGTGAGTTGAGTTCACACAACGTCAAGTCGGTTTCGGTTGTGCTGGCCGTCGCTACGCTGGCCGGCTGTTCGACGAGTGTGACGCTGCAGAATCCCACCATCCCGGATCCACTGATCGACAAATTACCGCTCGCCGTCGGGGTGCGTTACCCCGAGCGGTTCGAGCATTACGTGCACGAAGAGAAGGTCATCGGCAAGGACGAGTGGACCATCGATCTCGGCCGCTCGAACAGCATGCTCTTCACCAAATTGTTCGGCTCGATGTTTACCGACTGCACGATCATCGGCCCCCGCGGCGATCCCGAAAAAATGCCGACGACCTGCAACTTTGTCCCGCCGGACACCGACCCGCACGATCTGCAAATCGACGCCTTGATCGAACCGACCATCGACGCGCTCGAATTCTCGGTTCCGAAGCAGAGCCAGACCGATGCTTTTGCGGTCTGGATCCGCTACCGCATCAAGATTTTCGACCACGAGGGCAATGAGATCGCCAACTGGCCGATCAGCGCGTACGGTAAGAGCGCCACCACCTTCATGGGCAGCGACGAGGCACTGAGCCGCGCCGCGGTGCTGGCCATGCGGGATGCCGCAGCACTGGTCATTCTGCAAATGGACAAGGCGACCGGCATCAGTGCGCTGAGCGCCAACCGCCGTGCACTTCGACAGGATAGCGCGGCGGGCGGCGCGGAAGCGGACACCGGCGGCACCAAGGCCGTGCCGGTCAACGAACCCCTGCAGTCGACGGCGACGGAGGAAACAGACAATGAGTCCGGTTAGTTTGAATGGGGCAATCCACCTGCTGATGAGCGCTGCCCTGGTATCGACGATGAGCGCCTGCGTCACTTCGCGCATCGAGGATGTGCGGCAAGGCGCCACCGGAATTCAGGACGGCGAAGGCGTCGTGATCATGGCGAAGAGTTATCACCTCGGCAACGAGACGGAAGCCGATTTCATTTCCTGTATCGGCGATCAGATCGGCAAGGGATCCTCCGGGCTCAGGGTCGTACCGCACACCGAATTCGTCGATGCCTTGTTCCCGTGGTTCGAGCCGCGCACTGCGCCGGCGGAATCCAAGGGCCTGCCTGAGTTGATGCATCGGCCGGGGGTGCCGGAGATGATCGCGGAGAAAGGCGTGCGCTACGTGGTCTGGCTCGACGGCGATACGGAAAAAGTCGCGGGCGGCGGCAGCATGTCCTGCGCGGCGGGTCCGGGCGGCGGTGGTTGCTTCGGCTTTGCCTGGTGGCAGAACGATTCGAA
>JBOHZD010000078.1:0-2376 GCA_050738315.1 Woeseiaceae bacterium | reverse complement strand
GGTCGGCGCGCCTCGCCTATTCGTGGCGCGACGAGTTCCTGCTGACGATCCGCGACGTGATCGTGCCCTTCCAGCCGATCGTCAACGAGGCAACGGGCCAGCTCGACGGCTCGATCTTCTACAACGTGAATGACCACTGGAAGATCGGCCTGCAGGGCGTGAACCTGACGAACGAGGTCATCCGGACCTCGGCGATCATCGACGAGGACCTGACGGAGGCGCCGCGCAGCTGGTTCATGAACGACCGGCGCTACAGCATCATCGTCAGGGGCTATTTCGAGTAGGAGTCCGTTGGACAGTAGAGGGTTGGAGGACCGGGGACAGCGGCGTTGACTCGCCGCAGGAGTCGAGGTCGCTGTTCCCGGGGCAGGGGCCCCTTGGTGGCCCGCTCCAGCCTCCGCGTGAACCCAAACTCTGCGCTTAATTAAGTGCCATTGACCCCGTACCGCCAACGATCTGTTCTGCATCGGCATTAATTGCGTCGACGCGGACCGGCTGACGGCTGGCCATGCGCTGGTGGGCGCAAGCCCGCCTGGCGGCCGATCGCTCCCAGCAACATCATGCGGATCTTCTGCCGCATCTCGCGATCGTGCGCGCCGAGCGCGCCGCGCGCCGCGGAGGGCAGGTGTGCGACCGGATCGCCGTTCCGGCCGAAAGCATAGTGGTCGAACATCGTGTGCCAGGCTTCGCGCTGGTGCTGCGGTAAGTCGCGTATTGCGAGGATCGCATGGAGCAGAGCATCGAACGGCGAGCCCAGGTCGGGTTCGGCATCGCTCCACCAGAAATTGACGAGGATATTCAAATCGTCCAGCGTCCGCACATGGTGCCACCAGAAATAAGGCACATAGATTGCGTCACCGGGCTCCACCTCCGCGACCCGCGCATGCCCGAGCGCCTCATGAAAACACTGGTTCCCTGGAACGATTTCGTTGTGGAACGTATCAAGGGTGACGTTTTCTGCGACCCTGACATGGGGAAGGTCATGATCCATCGTTTATCTCGAACCGAAGCGCGACCGCACGTCTGCCGCAGCGGCAGGAACCCGAACTACTGTTCGGAGGCTGTAAGCCCTTCGACCATTCCCAGCAGTGCCGGTTTGGCCTGAAATTCGGCGTCGAACAGCAACGGCCAATCCGGTCGATTCCTGAATTCCGGAATCCAGCTGTCACCATCGGTGATTCCCCAGACAGTGATGCCGCCTCGCAGGTTTGCCGGCACCGTTTGTTTGTAGACCCGGATCACGTCGGCATAGCGCTGTCTCTGCAGCTCTGCCAGTTCCGGATTGAATTGCGTGTATTGTGCGCCGGTGTTCATCGATACATCCAGCTCGGAAATTCGCACCTTGATGCCGCGCTCGACCGCCTTGGCAAAGGATTCGCGAATGGCATCGAGATCCGGCGTATCCGCATCGATGTGCATCTGGAAGCCGATGCCATCGATCGGTACCTCGCGAGCCTGAAAATCGTCCACCATTTCGAGGATCCGATTCAGCTTGTCGGGACCCAGCGCGCCGGAAATGTCGTAATCGTTGTAATAAAGGTCGGCCTGCGGATCGGCCTCGCGCGCCAGCCGGAATGCCAGCTCGATATATTCAGGCCCGATGTGTTCGTACCAGGGGGTGTCGCGATACGCCGTCGGCACGTCATCCGTGAATGCCTCGTTGACGACGTCCCAGCTTGTGAGTTTGCCGGCGAAGTGGGCGGCAACCGTGCGGACATGATCCTCGAGCATGCCGACGAATTCCTCCCTTGTTCCCGCGAATTCGTTCATCCAGTCGGGTGCCTGCTTGTGCCATACCAGTGCATGGCCGTGCATCCGCATGTCATGCCGGCCTGCATACTCGACCAGTGCGTCGGCGTGTTCGAAATGGAATTCGGCGCGCGCTGGCTGGAGATACGCCATCTTCATGATGTTTTCTGCCGTCAAGCTGTTGAAATGCCGGTTGACCAGCGCCTGGCGCTCCGGACTGGTCAACAAGCTGTTCGGCCAGGGGCCGGCAGGAACCGCGACGCCGACAGGAAAGTCGGCAAGCGTACTCAGCCGGGGCGCCGGATCGCCGCTTGCCGAACGCTCGAAGCCTGCGTCTGGGGGAGCAGTGCAGGCGCCGATGGCTGCGAGAGCCGCCGCGACGACCGCAATCACCGACCTCGACATGGAAAGCCCCGCTGTGCAAAGATTGGTAGCGCTACCATAAACGCATTCAGGGACGCTTGTCAATGGCCTTGCGGCGCCGACCAAGGCCCCCAGGAAGGTTGACGTCGTCAGAGATCGCTGCGGATCAGCCACAGCTCATTTTGCGGACCGGTCAGGTAGGTCAGCGCTCCCGTGCCGTCCAGCCACGCGTCTTCCTCGCGCTGTATCGGCACTTTCTGGCCG
>JBOHZD010000077.1:0-27681 GCA_050738315.1 Woeseiaceae bacterium | reverse complement strand
CGCTCGGCGCGCTCATCTCCTGGTTCTAGCTTCTGTGGAGATTGCGGCCCTGCGTCCTATCCATGAGCTTTCATGGAATCAAGCCGAAAAAAATGCCGTTTTTCAGTTGCTTAATGCGGCAGAACTGGACATAATTAAGGGCTATCCATTTAGCTCCACCACCCCCCACATCTTGTGTTTACCTTCTTTCGGCTATGTCCGCGTAGCTCAGTGGATCCGTCACTATCGCCTGCTCAAGCAGGCGATAGAAGAGCAAGCCGCGCGATCTGGACGTGCGGCGGTTGAAGCGAAAGGCAAATTCATCGAGGTAGTAGTCGAGCTGGTGTGGTTGTACCGCGCCATGATGCGTTCCCAATAGCCATCGTTTGAGCAATGCCGCCACGCGATGCACCCCGGGCAGCGGCACATGAGCGGGATGATCAGCGTAACTCACGACGTTCCTGTCACGCGGATACCCGTAGTTCGGCAACTTGTGGTAGGCCCCCGAACCGTCGGTCCGAACGACGCTGCCCGGTTCTATCGTGTCTTGCACAAAGGGTATAAGACTCGCCGCGGTGACATCGGGAAGGCGGCGCAGACGGGTACGCCCGAAGCCTTTCGGTTCCTTGACTTCAACCGCAATGGCCACCGGCACCTGAGTTCCAAGCATCTGATTTCGAGGCTTTTTTCTTTTCCCAGGCGACTTCCTCCGCCGGTGGCCCAGGAATGCTTCATCGACCTCAACCACGCCGCTCAGACGCTCCCGGCCATGCCGGACCATGGCTCGCCGTAGCCGGTGCAACATCGTCCAAGCGGTCTGATAGCTCCCCAGGCCGAGGACGCGCTGCAAGCCGAGGGCGGTGACACCCTGCTTCTGATTGGTGATGTACCACACCGCGGCCAACCAGCTCCGCAACGGGGTCCGTGTCTTCTCAAACACCGTCCCCGCCGTCACCGTGCCTTGATAACGGCAGTGCCGACACACCCATCGCCCGCGACTGCCGCGATACGCGGCATCGACCACACCGCAGCGCAAACAGATAAAGCCGTGCGGCCAACGCAGACCTTCCAAATAGGTGACGCAGGCCGCCTCGTTGGGAAACCAGTACAGAAACTGTTCCCAAGTACGAGGGTAATCGCGCCCCGCAACGGGCATTTTGGGAGAATCCGCCACCACTATATATTGATGGAAGTGGAGCTAAATGGATAGCCCTTACATAATTACAGTTCCTCTCCATCTTAACAGGGACGTTCCACGATGACGGCTTCAGCCTCCCTTGCCCAGAGCAATACCGACACCCGTCCTGATCGCCATTCCTCCATCGACGACCTCGACCGTGCCATTGTCAATCTTGCGGCCCGCATCAACACGGCCAGCCACGATCTCCTGATCCTGATCCGCCGCTTCGACGAACGGGCCGGCTGGCTTCGCTGGGGTTTCGAGAACTGCGCCGACTGGCTGCACTGGCGCTGCGATCTGAGTTTGAGCGCGGCGCGCGAGAAAGTCCGCGTGGCGCACGCGCTCAAAACCCTGCCCGGGATCGCGTTCGCGTTCGCGAAAGGCGAGCTGTCCTATTCGAAGGCTCGGGCATTGACCAGGGTGGCCAATGCGAATAACGAGGAGGCGCTCCTCGACTTTGCCTTGCACACCACGGCAGCAAGGGTCGAGGAGCGCTGCCGGGAACTGCGCTGCGGCACGGTCGCATCGACTGACGATGCCCTGCGCGCGCATGCGCGCCGAGCACTCACCGTGCGGCGCGATCCTGTCCGCGGAACGGTGACGATCACTATCGAACTGCCGATCGAGACGGGAGCACTCATCGACAAGGCGCTCGACCGTGCCATGCAGGCAACCGCGTCGCCGGATCCCGAGTTCGCACAAGAGAGCTGGGCGGCCCAGCGGGCCGATGCACTGGTGGCAATGGCGAAGGCGTATCTCAGTGGCGACACACAAGGATCGGCAGAAACCCCCGACCATTACCAGGTGACCGTGCACGTGGATCACTCGGCCCTCCGCGGAGGTGCGGGACGCTCTGGCTTGCCGATCGAATCGGTGCGGCGGCTCGCCTGCGACAGCGACCGGGTCGTGCTCATCGAGGATGAACACGGCGAGCCGTTGAGCGTCGGGCGCAAGACCCGCATTGTGCCGGCGGCGATCAAACGGGCTTTGTGGGCGCGGGATAAGGGCTGCCGCTTCCCCGCCTGTGGGCGCCAGCGTTTCGTTGAGGCGCATCATATCGAGCACTGGTCGGCGGGTGGCGAGACCAGCCTCGAGAACCTCATGCTACTGTGTTCAGCCCACCACCGCCTGGTGCACGAAGGCGGATTCCGGATCGAGAAAGACTACCGGGATCGCTGGTTCTTCAAACGCCCCGACGGCCGCGCCGTGCCGAGCTGCGGTTACCGTGCGGCGGATATGACCGATGACGATGTCGAGAGGACGGTCGAATACTTGGACAAATACCCCTCCGCGGAAGCGTGGACGGTCCGCGAGCCCTCCGCGAAGGTGTATTGGATAGAACAACCTCCGCGGAGGTGGTCCCCGGGCCAGCTTGAAAAAACCGCCGCCGAAATCGAATCCGGCGAGGACAATCAGCGGAAGGAAGCCGATGAATTTTGCGGGTTGAAGGCGGAAGCAACGAATCGAAGGCATGCCGCCAAGCGATGCTCTGGATCTTCCCGGTATCGAAAGTCGCAGAACTTGAGTTCGTGCTTCTGCGCTTGTCTCCAATTGCGGTGATCCTGATGGCGATATCTGGCCCACTCGACGTTCTTTCGAGCGACCCTTAACCACACCCACTTGTTGCACGAGTGACGAACAGATCGCCGGGTCCGGATCGATCGGCCGCGGATGTAATCGTGGGTAATACCCTCGACGTAGCCCTCAGTCATACCGCTGGAACTGCCCCCCTGCGCCCATTGCTAATCTGCACGATCCCGCCAGATTTGCCCCTTGCGACCGTCCACCGCCCCCTCGGATCATTCGCAGCATGCAACGCTGGCGAGTCCCTGAATTGATGCGTCTCTATGACGTGGCCCACGCCCGCGGCCTGTCTACTTTCGTCGTGCGGCGGACGCTTCAATGTTTGCGGGCTCAGCGATCAAAGGATAGTAGCGCGCAAGTTGGTCTAACTGAGCCTCGTTCACCATTCTGCTTGACCACCCCCACTTTTTGGTATACATAGTAATTCGTGAGCTAATACAGCTCGCGGCGATGCAAAACAACCAAATAACCTCCTCCACAGAGGTAAGAATCATGCGCAACGCGTTAGGGCTGTTGGTCCTACTACCACTATGCAGCGTAGCTCAGGATATGCCGCTCGAATCACCTGAACACGTGCGAGCTGTTTATGACCAAACGAGCGCTCTGCCGGATGGTCTAGCGTTTGTCTCGACGATACGAATGTTAGCGGTTATGAACGATGCCGATAACGCCTCGGCGTTAAACGTGATTGAGAGAGGGGTTGGGCTAACAGGCGTTGAGGCGCAAGAATTTCTCAGTGACATTCTTGCTGCCTACGATTCATTCAACGCGGACTACGACGCCTACACCAAACAGTTGCTCTGTCCTACAAACAAGGCACGTCCGGTAGGGGACGAAATCTATCCGCTATTCGAAGCGATGGATGACGCTCAGGAGACGCTAGGAACCAAGCATCTGGATGCATTTAGCGCTGAACTAGGGAAGGATGAAGCAGCAAGACTTCATGCATGGTTAGTGTCCCGAAAGCATTCAATTACACACGTGAAAATTCAGTACAAACCGCATTACGAAGAAGCTCGAGCAATCCCTGACGAGAAGCTCTATGACATTTGCGAGCGTCTGGAAAGCATACAGTAGAGGGGGCAATTGAATGAAGACCATACTCCGAAAGCTACTTGTACCGGCGACCTTTCTGTTCGCAGTCGCAGACGCCGGTGCATGGGAGGTATCCACAGATGTCACTTTTGCGGAGGGCTACGCTCGTGGATGGGGCTTTACAACTATCTTGAGTCCAGAGCCTTGGACCTGGGCTGTTGCTGTCGCGAAGCTTCGGCGAGGAGGGGGAGTTGTGGCCGAAGCGACCAATTCTTCCTGCGATCGTAATAAACAAGTGTATACGTGCTACAAGTTTGCTAAGGATCCCGTCTTGTTGCAGGATGGATGTCAGTACTGTGGGAGAGGTTCTGGCAACGTCGGTGGGCCGGCCCAGACGGTTAAGAATTCGGGTTTGATCTGTGACACTTGGCGCCCCGGCGGAGGCGGAGGAAATATTCCTTAGAACACGGTGCTCCGCGACGCCGGCGTGCTCAACAACCCTTCACGAATCGTTACCGCCGTCGTACCGATTGATGCCGGCTTTCCGGCGCCGAAGCTCTGGCCGCCGACGCTCGCTGGCCGGAACCTTGCATTTCCACGGGATGCCTCGCCGCATCCTCGAGGCCGGTACCTTGCCTGATCGACTCAAGCCGCCCCAGGGATTCGAGCACCTGCGTGCCACGTCGGAGAAAGGACCTTGCGCTTGCCTGGGCGAATAACGAAGACGAATTTGAATACTACGTTAAGGCACTTATTCAGCGTCGTCTACTTGCGATCACGTCAGCGGATCACTTCGCCTCCACGAATCCGATTTGGCCCGTCTGGATAACTTCGGAAGGTTGGGAGTATATCGAACGCATCCGCACGGACTTGGGGCTTAAGGTCCAAGGCTTTGTTGCAATGTCGTTTGATGACGATTTGTATTCAATCCATTCGAACGGGATAGCACCGGCTATAGCGGCAAACGGCTACAAGCCCTATCGAGTGGACTCAGAGCGGCATCTTGATCGGATTGACGCGAAGATCATTGCGGAGATCAAGACTTCAAGATTGCTCGTAGCGGACGTTACGCAGCAGAGGCAGGGAGTGTACTACGAGGCTGGATATACTCAGGGCTTGGGGCTGCCGGTCATATGGTGCGTGCGAGAAGACGAGCTAGGGAACGTACATTTCGATACCCGTCAGTACAGTCACGCGACCACCCGACTTTCCCGACTTGAGCCATTTTCGGCACTGTTCCGGACGCGCTGTTGCGCTCGAATTTGCCGGTGCGTTTTCCTATAGCCAGGGTGACGCTCCCTTTCGCTGTAGTGATGGGGACAGGTTTGTCCATGCCTCACAGGGCGATTAAGGGAGCGTGATGGGGCCGTTAAAGGGCCCCTGAGTTTGACATCTGTTTGACAAGTACCCAGCCGACGAGAACTTAACGGCTGTAAGTGCTTGAAAAAGATGGTACTCCCTACCGGATTTGAACCGGTGTTACCGCCGTGAGAGGGCGGCGTCCTGAACCACTAGACGAAGGGAGCGCGGAGGGCCTTAATTCTGCCCCGGCCGGGCGGGGGCTGCTATTATACGGGCGCATTTCCCTAGCTCAAGCGGTAATCCTATTGAAAAACAGCGGGATCCAGAACGCGATCGAACCAAAAATCATTCCCCGCCCGTCCCACAACGTCTCCCGGGCCGAAATTTCCAAAAGCGCGTTAAAGGTACTGTACCGGCTGCATGGTGCCGGCTTTCAGGCGTTTCTGGTCGGCGGCAGCGTCAGGGATGCGCTGCTCGGTTTGCACCCGAAGGACTTCGATATCGCGACCGACGCGCACCCGGAGGAGCTCAAGGCGCTGTTCGGCAATTGCCGCCTGATCGGGCGCCGCTTCCGGCTGGCCCATATACGCTTCGGCAGGGAGATCATCGAGGTCGCGACCTTTCGCGCCGCGGCAGGCGATGCCGGCGATCCCGATGTGGCTCACGACGATGAAGGCCGCATCCTGCGCGACAACCTCTATGGAAAAATAGAAGAAGACGTCTGGCGCCGCGACTTCAGCTGTAACGCACTCTATTACAACATCGCCGATTTCAGTATCTGGGACTATGTCGGCGGCGTCGACGACATCAAGGCAAAACGCCTGGTACTGATCGGGGATCCGCATCAGCGCCTGCGCGAGGATCCGGTCCGCATGCTGCGCGCGATCCGGTTTGCAGCCAAGCTCGATTTCCGTATCGATCGCTCGGTCGCCGACGCCATCGCCGAGCGTCGCGGCTTGCTCAGGAACGTGCCCCCGGCCCGATTGTTCGACGAATTCCTCAAACTTTTTCAGTCCGGCCATGCGGCGCCCACGTTCGAACTGCTGCGCGAGCACCAGCTCTTCGAGCAGCTCTTTCCCGAGACGCAGGACCACCTGGAACGCGATGACGCCTACGTGCGCTTCGTGACGAGCGCTCTCGTCAGTACCGATCAGCGCGTGGCTGAGGGAAAGTCGGTCACGCCGATGTTCCTGCTGGGGGTTTTCCTTTGGGCGCCCGTGCAAAGCTTCGCCGAGCACCTGCGTACCAGCGAGGAGATGTCGGAAGCCGAGGCGCTGGGGATCGCCGCCCAGGAAATCTCGGCCCGGCAGCTGGCGCGCATTGCCATCCCGCGCCGTTTTACGGCGCCGATGCGCGACATGCTTGCGTTGCAACCGCGCTTTGCGAACCGGCATGGGCGTCGTGCGCTCAAATTTCTCGAGCATCGCCGCTTTCGCGCTGCCTATGATTTCATGATGCTGCGATCCGAAGCCGGTGACATCGACCAGGAAACCGCCGATTTCTGGACCGGGGTGCAGAAGGAGAGTGCCGACCAGCGCCTGACGAGCTTCGACCTTCCATCCGGTGGCAAAGGCAGGCGCCGTCCACCGCGCCGCCGCCGCAAGGCGCAGGGATCCTGACATGCAACCGGCCCGGGAGTTGTGGCGCCCGGCCTATGTCGGAATCGGCAGTAACCTCAGCGGACCGATCGAGCACGTCGCGCGTGCTTTCGACGCGCTTCGCGAACTGCCGGAGAGCGGCTGGTTCATGCGCTCCGGCCTCTATCGCTCCGTGCCGCTGGGACCGCCCGATCAGCCGGATTTTGTGAACGCCGCCGCCGCGATCCTGACCCGCCTTGCGCCCCATGACCTGTTGCAGGCCCTGCAAGTCATTGAAGATTCAGAGGGGCGCAGCAGGCACAGCGAGCATTGGGGTCCGCGCACGCTCGACCTGGATCTGCTGGTCGTGGGCCGCCTGGAGATCAATGACGATCAACTGCAGCTGCCGCACCCGCGCATCGCGGAACGAAATTTTGTATTGTTGCCGCTCGCCGAGATAGCACCGCACTTGTATGTGCCGGGACACGGGAGCGTAGCCATGCTGCTCTCGAAGATCAGCAGCACCGAACCGCGCATCGAAAAGATCGGGCAGGCTGGCAATGGACAATAACGTGACCAGAACGGGGCCGCGGAAATCCGGCGATGCGCCGAGCTTCATTATCGTCGAAGGTCCGATCGGCGTCGGCAAAACCAGCCTGGCGACGCGCCTCGCCGAGAGTTTCAAAGGAGAGGTGGTGCTCGAACAGGTCGAGGAGAATCCGTTTCTCGAGCGCTTCTACAAAAGTGGTCGCACCGCAGCCTTGCCGGCACAGTTGTTCTTTCTTTTTCATCGCGCCCGGCAGCTGGAAGAGCTGCGTCAATCCGATCTCTTCTCTCCGGTTCGGGTGGCCGACTTTCATTTTGCGAAGGACCGGCTTTTTGCCGAGATCAACCTGGATCGCGAAGAGTTGAACCTGTACGACCAGATCTGCGACAAGTTGCAGGTCGAGGTGCCGGTGCCCGATCTCGTCATCTATCTGCAGGCTTCGGTCGACGCGCTCATGCGCCGCATCCTGCGGCGCGGCAGGCCATATGAAAGGACAATCGACCGCCAGTACCTCGAGAAATTGACGGAAGCTTACGCGCGATATTTTCACAGTTACGATGACGGCCCGTTATTGATCGTCAATGTTTCGTCGATCGATCCGGTGCATAACGACGCCGATTATGAACAGCTTTTTCAGCAGATCAGGCGCACAACCGGCGGTCGTCATTTTTTCAATCCAGCGGCGGCGGTTGCCCTCGCGTGATCGCACTTGCGTTGCCCCGCGGCAAAAGAGGTCTGCATGTATACACAGCTTGAACAACGCGGTATGCCGGAACCACCGGTGAACGTTACGACGCTGCGTAAAATGAAGACGGACGGTGTGCCCATTGCCTGCCTGACTGCCTACGATGCCAGTTTCGCCGCACTGGTCGATGCAGCCGGAACGGATGTCGTGCTGGTGGGAGATTCGCTGGGCATGGTCATTCAAGGCCACGACACCACCGTTCCCGTGACTGTCGGCGACGTCATCTACCACACGAAAAACGTCGCGCGGGGTCTGCGCCGGGCATTGCTCATCGCGGACATGCCGTTCATGAGTTACACGAATCCGGAACAGGCGCTCAAGAACGCCGTGCAATTGATGCAGGATGGCGGCGCGATGATGATCAAGCTGGAGAGCGGGGAAGGGCAGTTGGAAATCGTGCAGCACCTGGCCCGGCACGATATCCCTGTTTGCGCGCACCTCGGGCTGAAACCCCAGTCCGTGCACAAGATCGGTGGCTTCAGGGTACAGGGCCGGGAACCCGAGGCCGCAAAGCGCATGGTCGACAGCGCTAAGAAACTGCAGGACTCGGGCGCGGATATCGTATTGCTCGAATGTATACCGAACGAAGTCGGCAAAGCAGTCTCGGCTGTGCTCGAGGTACCGGTCATCGGCATCGGCGCCGGACCGCACGTCGACGGGCAGATTCTCGTCCTCTATGACATTCTGAACATCACGATGGGACGAACGCCGAGATTCGTGAAGAATTTCATGGTCGACCTCGATGCGCCGCTCGACGCGATTTCGGCGTATGTGCAGGCCGTCAAGCAACGAACCTACCCGGCAGCCGAGCATTGTTTTTCGTAAGCAAGGTTTCGGTGGTGTCCGGCAGCAGGTAACCATTGCGTGCAGACCGTCGCGACCCGCGAAGAACTACGTCAGCAACTTGGGGAGTGGCGGCGTGCCGGCGAGCGCATCGCGCTCGTGCCGACGATGGGCAATTTGCATGACGGCCACCTCAGTCTCGTGAAACTGGCGCGTGCGCACGCCGAGCGCGTGGTTGTGTCTGTTTTCGTCAACCCGACACAGTTCGAACCAGGCGGTGATTACGACGACTACCCGCGTACGCTGGACATGGACCGGCGACGGCTGAAGCGGGCCAGGGCGGATTTGTTATTCGTGCCGGAGCTCGAAACGATGTATCCGTTCGGTATCGAACATGCCACCACGGTTTCGGTGCCGGTACTGTCCGAGGAACTGTGCGGATCATTCCGGCCCGGGCATTTCGATGGAGTCACCTCGGTCGTGAGCCGTTTGTTCAGCCTCGTCATGCCGGACGTTGCGATATTCGGGCAGAAGGATTTCCAGCAGCAACTGGTGATACGCCGCATGGTTGCGGACCTGAGCCTGCAGATCGAAATCGTGTCGGCGCCGACCGAGCGGGAAGATGACGGGCTCGCGTACAGTTCCCGCAACCAGTATCTGACGGGGGACGAGCGCATCATTGCTCCCGGGTTGTATCGCAACCTGCAACAGGTCGCCGGGGCGCTGCAGGACGGAAAACGCAATTACAGGGAGTTGGAGAGTCGCGCGATGTCGGACCTGGCGGCGCTCGGTTTCGTGCCGGAATACGTCAGCATCCGCAGGGCCGAGAACCTGCAGCCGCCCGACAGGGAGAGGGACACGGACACGCTGGCGGTTCTTGCGGCCGCGCGGCTGGGGAAAGCGCGTTTGATCGATAACATCATCGTCGGCGTGTAGCGCACCAGGTCGCCCGCATGGCGGGCTCCTACAGAGGCAGACATCACCCACGCCGTTTCGACCACGGCGACCTCTACCGCGAAACGGTGTTTCGCCCCGCGTCCTTCGCTCGATAGAGCGCCGCATCAGCGGTGCGCAGGAGCGCTTCGAAATTGCTTTCCTTCTCCAGTTGCGCCACGCCCATCGATATCTGCACCGCGACCTGAATCAGCGAGTCGCTGCTTTCGCCCGTGGAGCGCGACACCGCATCGCGAACGCGATCGGCGATCGAAAACGCTTCGTCGATCTCCACACCCGGCAACAGGACGGCAAACTCATCGCCGCCGAATCGAACCAGCAGATCCCTCGGCCTGAACTGTTTCTGGAGGATGTGCGCGACGGCCGACAGCGCACGATCGCCGGCGACGTGACCGAACTTGTCGTTGAACGACTTGAACCGATCGACGTCGATCATGATCAGCGACACGGGCTGCTCGCTTTGCACGCAACGTTTGACTTCGCGAGGAAAGATTTCCTCCATCGCATGCCGGTTGCTGAGTCCGGTCAGGGCGTCGGTGGTGGCGTTTCTTTCGAATTTCTGCAGGTCGCCGAAACTGGCAGCAATGAAGTGATTGTGGCTGCGAACCCGCTCCGACAATACGATCAGCAGATTTTTGGAAAACGCATGTGAGGCATTGACCATTTCCCAGAGGATCGACTGATGAATCACGAGGACGTGTGTCGGTTGAGCCGCGATGACGTATGCGGACGGGTCACGATCCTCGATGATCGACATTTCACCGGCGCATGCCCCCACACCCATTCTCACGAGTAGCGGTGCATCGGGAGATCCCACGTGCACGTTCAGGCTGCCCGACAGGACGACAAAGACGTGCTCGTTCTTCGAGCCGGGTGACAGGAGGAGTTCACCGGGTTGTAAGTCACGTCGGTCGCATTTCTGCAGGAGTGCCTGGATGTCGTCGGGATTCACACCATGAAAAAGTTCCAGTCCAGCCAGCAGCGACCGCTGGTAATCGGAATTCATTCCGAGCGACTTGTCCGGCACAAAAAAATCCTTATGACTTCCGAGACCGGCCTGGTCCAGCCAGGAGAGGTTGCGCCCAGGCACGGGCGGTCTCATCCCCAAACTACGCTTGTTATTGGTCTTGCCTGTGTATTTACGTGATTTTCCGACCAATGACAACAGCTTCGGGTTCCATACCTCGATTTCCCCTAAAAGATCACGCTTGCCCGTGCTGCGCCAGTGCCCAGGTCACATGTTCGCGCACCATCGGCGTGCCGTCGGATTGCCGCGATCTCAAGGCTTCGAGCACCTCCTCGCTCGTCTCTGCATTGCCCAGCGCGACGGCAATGTTGCGCAGCCACCGCTCATAGCCGATGCGGCGGATCGCACTGCCTTCGGTTGTTTTCAGCCAGGTCTCCTCGCTCCAGCGAAAAAGTTCCGTCAGTTCGGCCGAGTCGAGATCGTGGCGCGGCGCAAAGTCCGTTTCAGTGGTGCGCCGTGCAAATTTGTTCCATGGACAGAACAGTTGGCAATCGTCACAGCCGTAGATCCGATTGCCGACCAACGGCCGCAATTCGGCCGGTATCGATTCCTTGAGTTCTATCGTCAGGTAAGAAATACAGCGACGCGCATCCAGTTGATAGGGCGCAACGATCGCGCCGGTGGGACACACGTCTATGCAGGCCCGGCAGCTTCCGCAATGCGCTGTTGCGGGTTCATCGATCGGCAACGGGAGGTCGGTGTAGACCTCGCCCAGAAAAAACCAGGAACCTGCCCGCCGGTTCAGCAGATTGGTATGTTTGCCGATCCAGCCGAGTCCTGCCTTTTCCGCGAGCGGTTTTTCGAGCACCGGCGCGCTGTCGACAAAAACACGATATCCGTAAGGTCCGATTTCATGATGGATCTTCCGCGCAAGCGCACGCAAGCGACCACGCAGAACCTTGTGGTAATCGCGGCCGAGCGCATAGCGGGATACATAAGCCTTGCCGGGATGATCGAGCAACTTGACCGCCTCGGACTGATCCTCGGGCAGGTAGTCCATGCGCACGGAAATCACCCTCACGGTGCCGGGCACCAGCAATTCAGGGCGGCTGCGTTTTCGCCCATGGCGCGACATGTAGTGCATCTCGCCGTGAAATTTCTGCCGCAGCCACTCTGCCAGCCGCTGTCCGGCTTCCGTCAGGTCAATGTCGGTGATGCCCGTCTGCTGAAAGCCGAGCTCACTGCCCCAGTCGCGGATGCGGCCCGCCAGGGCCTCGGTATCCGGCCGTCCAGGCTGCGTTGATTCACATCGTCTGGTTGCCCGTTCCATCGCCTCAGTATAATCAACTGATAAGGGGTCGCATTTTGGATTTGCCTGTCGACATCTATTCCACCGAAGGCGTACGCCGAATCGATCGAAGCGCGATCGAAGACGCGGGCATCGCGGGCTATTCCCTGATGACCCGGGCGGCACAGGCGGCGCTGGATGTGGCAACACGCCAGTATCCGGCAGCAAAACGCTGGCAGATCCTCTGCGGCGGCGGCAGCAACGGCGGTGACGGCTACGTACTGGCGCGGCTGGCCAGGGAACGGCAGATCGATGTTTCGGTCATCGCGATGACTCTGCCGGACTCCCTGTCCGGTGATGCGGCAACGGCCTGTCGGGACTTCACGGGCGCCGGCGGCAGTCTTGCCGGGTGGGGGAGCGGACTCGATCAGGAGGCCGGCCTGTTGATCGACGCCATCCTCGGCAACGGCCTCTCGCGCGATGTCGAAGGCGAATTTGCGGATGCGGTGCAGCGCATCAACGCCCACGCGGCGCCGGTGCTGGCGCTCGATATTCCGAGTGGTATTTCCAGCGATACCGGCCTGGTTTTAGGCGCCGCCGTCCTGGCGGACCACACCATTACCTTCGTGGGATTGAAATGCGGGCTGTTTCTCGGCCGTGCAGCCGATTTTGTGGGCAAGCTGTGGTTCACGGACCTCGATATCCCGGCGGACTGCTACCGCGCCGCACGAGCGGCAATGCGCCGGATCGATGACCTTGTAATCCGGCGCGCACTGCCATCGCGGCGTCCGGGTGCGCACAAAGGCGACTTCGGTCACCTGCTGCTCGTGGGCGGCGGCCGGGGCATGCCCGGTGCAATCCGGCTCTGTGCCGAAGCGGCGTTGCGTTGTGGCGCGGGTCGCGTCACCGTTGCAACACACCCCGACAATAACGCCATCGTCGTTGCCGGCCGGCCGGAGATCATGTGTTACGGAATCGACGGGGCCGCGGAACTCGCACCGCTGCTGCGGCGGGCGTCCACGGTGGCCGTCGGGCCGGGACTCGGCACGGATTGCTGGGGAAGCGCGCTGTTGCGGGAAGTATTGCGTTGCGAGCGACCGACCGTCGTGGATGCGGATGCGCTGAACCTGCTTGCAGAAGATCCGGCCGAGCGAGAGACCTGGATACTGACTCCGCACCCGGGAGAAGCGGCCCGGCTGCTGGGACAATCGGCGGAGGCTGTACAGGCCGACCGGCTGGGATCCCTGCGCGATCTGCAACGGCGTTACGGCGGGACCGTCGTGCTGAAAGGCAAAGGCACGCTGGTCTCGTCGAATGACGGTCTGCCCTGGGTCTGTACGTCCGGCAATCCCGGCATGGCGGCGCCCGGCATGGGCGACGTCCTGACCGGCGTCATCGCGGGCCTGCTGGCGCAGGGACTGACCCCCGAAGAGGCGGCGGTGACAGGCGTCGAAGTCCACGCCCGGGCAGGGGACAGTGCTGCCGTCGCCGCGCCGCGCGGACTGCTTGCGTCCGACCTGATGCCGGAACTCCGACAGTGGGTCAATCCCTGAACCTCGTGGCCGATCTGCCGGACGCTGCGTCGACCGAAGCCCTCGGCCGACAACTGGCCGACCGGTTGCCGGCGGATACCCGCGGCTGGGCCATCCTGCTGCAGGGTGAACTGGGAACCGGCAAGTCGACCCTGGCGCGCGCCATGCTGCGCGCCCTGGGCCACCCGGGTCCGGTACCGAGTCCCACCTACACGCTGGTCGAACCCTACGAGGTCGCCGGCCGGCTCGTTTATCACGTCGACCTGTACCGGTTGTCGGATGAGCGCGAGCTCGAGTACCTGGGATGGAGCGACCTGGATGACGGACTGATCCTGGTCGAGTGGCCGGAGCGTGCGCCGTCACTCGAGGCGCAGGCGGACCTCGCCATCCGCCTTTCCTACGCGGGCAGAGGCCGTGCGGCTCTCCTCGTCCCGTTGAGCGCGCGCGGCGCGGAATTGCTTGCAGCGGCCTGAATTCATTGGAGCCAAGTCCGGGAATGCCTTAAGTTACCCGCCTATCCCCATAATATTGAAAGATTAAATATTGGATTTTCCGCCAGTGTTTGTATACTCCCCGACATAATCAACGTCGAATCGGAAGCGATCTGCACGCAATGGCCGGGGTGCGCTACCTACTGCTTGGATTCCTGCTGCTGGCTGCAGCGACGTCCCATTCGGCGACCGTCGAGAACATACGCGTGTGGGCGGAAAACAGCCGGACGCGGGTGGTGCTGGATCTGAGCGGTCCGGCCGGACACAACATCTTCACGCTGCGCGGTCCCGATCGACTGGTCGTCGACCTCGAGGACAGCCGCCTCGCGGAGACACTGAAAGACCTGCCGGAGGCCACCGGCACGCTGGCCGGAATCCGCACGGGACTGCGATCCAACGGGGAACTCCGCGTCGTACTCGATCTGAATGCACCGGTCCGTTCGCGCAGCTTCACGGCAGGTCCGAACGGGAAACATGGCGACCGCCTGGTCATCGATTTGCACCGGCAAGGCAACCTGCAAACGGTGAAGCGCGCCTCGGAGACCTATCAGGCCGGCCGCGATATCGTCATTGCCGTCGATCCGGGGCACGGCGGCCATGATCCCGGTGCCATCGGACACGGACAGACGCAGGAAAAAGACGTCGCGCTCGCAATCGGCAAGGCACTGGCCGAACGGATCGACGAGGAGCCGGGCATGAAAGCGGTGCTGGTCCGCGACGGTGACTATTACGTCGACCATCGCGAACGCACGGCGATCGCACGGCGCAGTAACGCGGACCTGTTTGTGTCGATCCACGCCGACGCGGTCAGGGACCGGCATGCAAGCGGCGCGTCCGTTTATGCATTGTCACTGAAAGGCGCGAGCGACGAGGCGGCCATGCTGCTGGCGGCGCGCGAAAATGCCTCGGGCCTGATCGGTGGCGTATCGCTCGCCGACAAGGACGATGTGCTGGCATCCGTGTTGCTGGATCTGTCGCAGAACGCCGCGCTGAGCGCGAGCCTCGATGTCGGCGCCAGCGTGCTGAGCGAACTCGAGGAGGTCGGCGCGATGCACCGGCGGACCGTGCAACAAGCCGGTTTTCTCGTCTTGAAGTCACCGGATGTCCCGTCCATTCTCGTCGAGACCGCTTTCATTTCGAATCCGTCGGAAGAGAGCAAGTTGCAGAGCCCCTCACACCGGGAAAAACTGACCAATGCGATTCTCGCGGGTATCCGGACCTATTTTTACCTGCACCCACCGCCGGATACGCAGCTTGCGATGGAGCTCAGGCAGTCGCCGTCCCAGCTCGTGAATTACGTCATTTCGCGCGGCGATACCCTGAGCGAGATCGCGCAGCGTTACAACGTCAGCCTGTCGGTCCTCCGGACGACAAACCAGTTATCGAACGACACGCTTCGCGTCGGCCAGACCTTGCGCATACCGTTGCTGGCGGCGGGCAGCTGAACAGCGCCCGACAACGTCCGGTTCGGACGCTACCTTTTCCCCGGCGCATTTGAAAGAATGACGTTTTTGAAGGCGCTCATCCTTCCATGCCCATTCAGCAATTGCCAGCGCACCTGGTCAACCAGATCGCAGCCGGAGAAGTGGTCGAGCGGCCGGCATCGGTCGTCAAGGAACTGATCGAAAACAGCCTCGATGCAGGTGCCCGGGCTGTTTTTGTCGATCTGCAGGCTGGCGGCAGCAAACTCATCCGGGTCCGCGATGACGGTAGCGGCATTCCGAAGGAGGAACTCTTGCTGGCGCTGAGTCGCCATGCAACCAGCAAGATCTCGAGTCTCGACGATCTGGCAGCGATTGCGTCACTCGGCTTTCGCGGCGAGGCATTGCCGAGCGTCGCCTCCGTTTCACGTTTGACGCTCAAGTCCCGCATTGTCTCGTCGGACACTGCGTGGCAGGTGGAAGTCAACGACGGCATCGCAGGACCGCTTGCGCCTTCTGCCCATCCTGCCGGGTCCACGGTCGAAGTGCGCGACCTGTTCTACAATACCCCCGGCCGCCGCAAATTTTTGCGCGCGGAGCGAACGGAATATCAACACGTCGACAAATGGATCAGGCGCCTGGCGCTGGCGCGGCCGGATGTCGCCTTTACCGTCACGCACAACGGCCGAACGGTGATCAACCTTCCGGCCGCGTCGGATGACGACGGCCGCTTGCACCGTCTCGGCATCGTCTGTGGTGAGCCTTTTGCATCCCAGGCGCTGTACCTGAATCGCGAATCCGACAAGGTGGCGTTGTCAGGCTGGCTCGGCGTGCCGACATTCAATCGCAGCCAGGCCGACCTGCAGTTCTGGTTCGTGAATGGCCGCAGCATTTCCGATAGGACATTGAGCCACTCGGTCCGGCACGCCTACCGGGACGTGATGTTTCACGGCCGTTTTCCTGCCTACGTGCTTTACCTCAGCATCGATCCGGCGGCAGTCGATGCGAATGCCCACCCGGCTAAACACGAAGTGCGGTTTCGCGACGGCCGGATGGTGCATGGTATCGTCGCGCAGGCCATAGAGCATGCCCTGTCGAACACACGCCCAGGAGGACACAGCGAATCTGCTGCGCCGGCAAAGGTTGTCGGCAGCAATTTATTCAGGCAATCGTCCATGAGTCTCGAATCGGCGGTGGGAATCCGCGAGCCGGCAATCCGCGAGGCACTTGCCGGATACCAGGCATTGGCCGGTGAACCGGCTGCGACTCCAGGCGGCAAGGCGCGCGCCGAGATACCGCCGCTCGGCTTTGCGATTGCGCAACTGGCAGGCATCTACATTCTTGCGGAAAACGCCAACGGACTGGTGGTAGTCGACATGCACGCCGCACACGAGCGAGTCGTCTACGAACAGCTGAAAGCCGCATTCGACACCCGGAGCATCGTGCGGCAGCCGCTACTGGTACCGATATCCGTCGTCGTTTCGGAACGGGAAGCATCCATTGCGGAGGAGGCCGGGCCGCTATTCGAGCGCATTGGACTGGGCATCGCGCGCGGCGGGCCCGCCTCGGTCGTCATACGTGAAATTCCCGCGCTGCTCAAGCATTCCGATGTCGAGGCGCTGGTACGGGACGTGTTGTCCGACGTGCTCGAGTCGGGCATCAGCAACCGCGTTGAGGATACCTGTGACGGCTTCCTGGCGACCATGGCGTGCCACCATTCGGTTCGCGCAAATCGAACTCTGAACATTGCCGAAATGAATGCATTGCTGCGCGAGATGGAATCGACAGGCAAATCGGATCAATGCAATCATGGCCGACCGACCTGGACGGCGGTCAGCCTGGCGGAACTCGACCGGATGTTTCTTCGCGGTCAGTAAGGCGCCGCCGGCATGGGCAAGCTGACAGATTTTCCGGCAATCTGCCTGATGGGACCGACGGCGTCCGGAAAAACGGAGTTCGCGCTCAAGCTGTTCGAAGCGCTGCCCGTTGCGATCGTCAGTGTCGATTCCGCCATGGTCTACCGCGGCATGGATATCGGTACTGCCAAACCCGATGTAGAAACGCAGCGCCGCGCACCCCACCGGCTGCTCGATATCCGTGACCCCGACCTGCCCTACTCGGCGGGTGACTTTGTCCGCGATGCGGGTATGGCGATGGAAAAAATCCGTGCCGACGGGCGCGTGCCGCTGTTGGTCGGCGGCACCATGATGTATTTTCGCGCCCTGACGCGCGGCATCGCGAATCTGCCATCCGCGGACCGCACCTTGCGCGGAAGGATCGATCGGGAGGCGGCGAGCGCCGGCTGGCCCGCAATGCACCGGCAACTGATGACGATCGACCCGGCGGCGGCCGCGCGTATCGCCCCGAACGACAGTCAGCGTATTCAACGCGCGCTGGAGGTCTACCGGAAAAGCGGCAAGCCGTTAACGGCATGGCAGGCGGACGCGCGGCCGACGCAGGGCGGTGCGCCATATCTGAAGATCGGCCTGATACCCGAACCGCGCCGGGAATTGCATCGCCGCATCGAACGGCGGTGGCGAATGATGCTGGAGGCGGGCCTGGTCGAGGAGGTCGTACGCCTGAAAAGAAAGCCCTCCCTCAGCAGCCGCAGTCCTTCAATGAGAGCCGTGGGCTACCGGCAGGTGTGGAGCTATCTGGATGGCCAGTGCAGCCTCGATGAAGCGACCGACCGTGCCCTCGCCGCTACGCGGCAACTTGCCAAACGACAACTGACCTGGTTGCGGGCGGAATCCGAGCTGATACCCCTGAACCCTCTTGAACCGGACGCTCTAAGCACCCTATTGACACTGCTGACGAGCCGGATCGGTAAAGATTGACGTATTGGCGGAACAGGGTGTGTGATAGAATTTTTCTTTCGCACTGGGCTGGCCGCGGCAGATGGGCAACCGGCGCCACCGGAATGTCGAGGCTTTGATTGAGGTTGCTCGTATCGAGCAGCAAGAAGAATAAGGAGACCCAAAATGGCAAAAGGGCAGTCGCTGCAGGATCCGTTTCTCAATATATTGCGAAAGGAGAAAGTACCTGTGTCCATTTACCTGGTGAACGGCATCAAGCTTCAGGGACAGGTCGATTCATTCGACCAGTTTGTGGTCCTGTTGAAGAACAGTGTCAACCAGATGGTGTACAAACATGCGATTTCGACCGTCGTGCCGGCACGTAACGTACGCTTACCGCTGCCGGAAGACGAAGCAGGAGACAGTGACGACTGACACCTGCCTGTTGCCGCATCCGGAGGTCGTGATTGTTTGAGCGACCGCAGAGCGGCGAACGTGCCATTCTGGTTCATGCGACAGCCGGCGGAGCGCCGGACCCCCTAGAACGTGAGGAATTTACCGAGCTTGCGATTTCGGCCGGAGCCGAGGTCGTCGATCAGCTCGTGAGTTCTCGCCGCAGCCCGGACTCGCGTTACTTCATCGGGACGGGTAAGTTGCAGGAATTGCAGCAGCGCATCCACGAGCACAACGCCGAGTTGATCATCTCCAGCGCGTCGTTGAGCCCGGGTCAGGAGCGTAACCTGGAACAGAGCCTCAATTGTCGCGTACTGGATCGCAATGGCCTGATTCTGGACATTTTCGCACAGCGCGCACGGAGCTTCGAAGGCAAGCTGCAGGTTGAACTCGCCCAGCTTCGACACCTGTCCACGCGACTGGTACGCGGCTGGACGCACCTCGAACGTCAGAAAGGCGGCATCGGCCTGCGCGGACCGGGCGAAACACAGCTCGAAACCGACCGCCGACTCATCGGCAAACGCATCAGGCAGCTCAGGTTGCGGCTGGAACACGTCGACAACCGCCGTGACATGAACCGGCAGAATCGCCTGCGGGCCGAAATACCGACCGTTGCGGTGGTCGGCTATACCAATGCAGGCAAGTCCACGCTGTTCAATGCACTGACCGCAGCCGGCGTGTACGTCGAAGACAAGCTGTTCGCGACCCTCGATCCGACCCTGCGCCGCCTCGACTTACCGGACGGAACCCGAATCATTCTCGCGGATACCGTCGGCTTCATCAGGGACCTGCCGCACGAATTGATTGCTGCGTTTCGTTCGACGCTGCAGGAAGCGAGGGAAGCCGATCTCATCCTGCACCTGATCGACGCCAGCGATCCCCATCGCTGGCAACGGGTACGGCAGGTCAACGCCGTGTTGAAGCAACTCGACGCCGACCGGGTGCCGCAGATCCGCGTGTACAATAAGATCGACAAACTCGATCGGGCGCCGCGACGGACGAACGGGAGCCAGGGGTCCAGGCGCGCGGTGTGGATCTCCGCCGCGACGGGCGAGGGCCTGCCTCATCTGCTCGACGCGATCGGGGAGCGTCTGCGCCGCAAAAAAATCCGCGGTATCATGCGGCTCCGTCCGGACCAGGGACGCCAGCGCGCGCTGCTTTTCGATCTGGGCGCCGTAGCGACGGAATATCCCGTCGACGACGGCGGGTGGGTGCTGGAGCTGAACATGGGTGAGCGGGACTTTCGGCGTTTCGTGAAACGCGAGAATCTGCCGGCTGACATTCTGGAACAGAGCGGTGCGGAGCACTCGCGCGCAGTCACACAACGATAGGGAAGAGCATGGCCTGGAACGATTCTGGTAACGGCAAGGACCCCTGGAAGAAAAAAGGGGGTGACGAGCCCAAGGATCTGGACAAGATCGTACAGAACTGGCAGCGCAAATTGCGTGCACTGGCCGGCGGCGGCTCCCGTTCGTCCGGCGGGGCTTCGGGCGGTTCCGGCGGAGCGTCGGGGGCCGGGACCTATGTGCTGATCGCGTTGCTCCTGATCGGCTGGGCGCTGACCGGACTGTATCGCGTCGACGAGGCCGAGCGCGGCATCGTACAGCGATTCGGTGCCTACGCCGCCACGGCGATGCCCGGCTTGCACTGGCATATCCCGTATCCGGTCGAGACCGTCGACATCGTCAACACCAGCGAGGTTTCCGACTACTCCTTCAGCACCGAGATGCTGACCGCCGATGAGGCGTATCTCTTCATTCAGATGGTCGTGCAGTACCGCAGGTCGGACCCCGTCAAGTACAGCTTTGAAGTCGTAGACCCTGAACTCACGTTGCAGGACGTCACGCAAAGCGCGCTCCGCGAGGTTGTCGGCACCAACACGATGGCGGACCTGGTGGCCGAGCAACGGGGCGAGATCGCGCCGAAGACGCGGCAGATCCTGCAAGCCACGCTCGACAATTACGGGGCCGGCATCACGATTACCTCGCTCAGCCTCGAGACGCTCGATTACCCGCAGGCGGTGCAGGAGGCCGTTGACGACACGCAGAAATCCCGCAACGACCGCGATCGCTACATCCTTGAAGCGGACACCTACGCACAGGGACTGATTCCGCTCGCCCGAGGCGACGCCCTGCGTATCCTGCAGGACGCCGAAGCGTACCGCGACCGCGTCATCGCCAAGGCCGAGGGCGAGGCCGCGCGGTTCGAATCCGTACTGGCCGAATACCAGCAGGCGCCGCGAGTGACCCGCGAGCGCATGTACATTGATGCGTTGCAGGACGTCTATGGCCGTTCGAACAAGGTGATACTCGACGCCGAAGGCAGTGGCAATCTCCTGTATCTGCCGATCGATAAACTGGCGACCGCCGGGAACCGGCGAGACCTGACGGGCGTCGTCGACGATTCCTACGAGGTACGGATTCCTGCCGAATCGACGGAGCTGGACGAGCAGGCGGAAGCGCCGCGCGAAAGGAGGACCCGCGAATGAATAACCCGAGATTTGCGGCACTCGTACTGGCGGGACTGGTGCTCGTCGGCCTGGGCCTGTCGGCCTTTACTGTCAATGAGCGCGAACTGGCAATCAAGTTGCAGATGGGGCAGGTCGTGCACGCCAATTACGAACCGGGCCTGCATTTCAAGATTCCGGTTTTTCAATCCGTCCGCAAGTTTCCGGATCGCATCATGACCATCAGCGACCAGCCGGAACGGATTTTCACCGCGGAGCGGCTCGCGCTGGAAGTCGATTTCTTCGTCAAGTGGCGAATTGTCGACTCTGTGCAGTATTACATTTCCACCGGGGGTTCGCAGACGGTCGCGAGTGATCGCCTGTCACAGATCGTGCAGGATGCGATCGTCACGGAAATGGGCAAGCGCACGGTGCAGGATGCAATCTCCGTCGAACGCTCGGAGCTGATGCGCGACATGCTGGAAACCGCGTCCGCGACCGCCGACGGCCTGGGGATTTACCTGGTCGATGTGCGCCTGAAACAGGTGGAATTTCCCGACGATGTGCGGGATTCCGTATATATGCAAATGCGGGAAGAGCGCAAACGGGTGGCGTCGGAGCGCCGTGCCGAGGGCCGTGAGATTGCGGAGGGCAGCAAGGCACGCGCAGACAGGGAAAGGACGGTGATTATCGCCAACGCCACTCGCGAAGCGGATCAAATTCGCGGTGAAGGCGATGCCAGGGCGGCGGATATCTACGCGGCGGCGTACAACAAGGATCCGGAGTTTTACGCGTTTTATCGCAGCATGAATGCCTACCGGGCATCCGTCGGCAATGGCGGCGACCTGCTCGTGGTCGAACCCGACAACGAATTCTTTCGCTTTCTGAACCAGTCGGACGGCGGTCAGTGAGGCCGGTATCGGCGCGCCGTTGATCGGCCCGTTTTGGCCGCTTGAGCATGTGGCAGGATATTTTAACGGCGTTCGCGCTGTACCTGATTATCGAAGGCATGATTCCATTTATCGGGCCAAAGCGGTTTCGTCGGGCGGTGGAGCAAATCTCCAGGATGACGGATAACAATCTGCGGTTGATGGGTCTGATCGCGATGGGCGCCGGTTTGCTGATGCTGTTCATCGTGAGATCCTGATCCGGCACCGGGCTGGAGCTGTCTATGGGCAAAAATGTAGTCGTCATCGGCATGCAGTGGGGTGACGAGGGCAAAGGCAAGATCGTCGATCTGCTGACGGAACGCGCGGCGGCGGTCGTTCGTTTTCAGGGTGGTCATAACGCCGGGCACACACTCGTCATAGGCGGCAAGAAAACCGTTCTGCACCTGATCCCATCCGGCATATTGCGGGATGGCGTGCAGTGCCTCATCGGCAACGGGGTCGTGCTGTCACTCGAGGCACTGATATCAGAGGCGGATAAACTGATCGGGAATGGCGTGCCGGTCTACGAACGGCTCAAAGTCAGCCCGGCCTGTCCGTTGATTCTCCCGTCGCACGTCGCATTGGATATCGCGCGGGAAAAATCGCGCGGGGCGGCGGCGATCGGCACGACGGGGCGGGGCATCGGCCCGGCTTACGAAGACAAGGTGTCGCGGCGCGCCTTGAAGGTATCGGATCTTTTCGTGCGCGAGAACTTCGCCGCGAAACTGGGCGAGGTGCTCGACTTCCACAACTTTCTGCTGCGCAACTACTTTCGTGTGGAGCCGGTGGATTTTGCGCAGACACTCGATGCCGCGTTGAGCGCGGCAGCAACGATTGCGCCGATTACGGCCGACGTGACGCAGATCCTCCAGGACCTCACCGAGGCCCGGCAAAGCATCCTGTTCGAGGGCGCACAGGGCTCGTTCCTGGACATCGATCACGGCACTTATCCGTTCGTCACGTCTTCGAATACGGTCGCCGCAGCGGCGAGCACCGGCACCGGGATCGGACCGCGGAACCTGGACTACATTCTGGGCATCGTCAAGGCCTATACGACGCGGGTCGGCGCCGGGCCGTTCCCGACCGAACTGTTCAACGCCCAGGGTGCGCACCTGGCGACGGTCGGCGCGGAATTCGGCGCGACCACCGGACGGCCCCGGCGTTGCGGCTGGTTCGATGCGGTGGCGCTGCGCCGTTCAATCGTCAACAGCAGCGTGTCGGGACTGTGTGTGACGAAACTGGATGTCCTTGACGGTCTGGAAACGATCCGGATTTGCGTCGGCTACGAGATCGACGGCGCACCGATTACAGGATTGCCGGTCATGGTCGACCGCTTCGCGGACTACCAGCCGATCTATGAAGACATGCGGGGATGGGGCGATTCGACCGTCGGCATCACGCGCTACGAGGACCTGCCGCCAAACGCGCAGGCGTACCTGGCGCGGATCGAGGAACTCGCCGGAGTACCGCTCGATATCATTTCGACCGGCGCCGATCGCGAACAGACGATCATCAAGCGTTATCCGTTCGACTGACGGCGGGCGACCAGCCATACCGTCAGCCAGGCGACGAGCATCAGGACACCGATCGACCCGCCGCCGCTGCCACCGCTGCCCGATCCCGTCGCGGTCACGGTGACGGACGTCGACCCGGAATCGCTGAGTCCCGACGGATCCCTGACCGTCAACTGAAACCGGAGCAGTGAGTCGGAGCTGACCGACGGTGCCGTGAATCGGGCCACGGACGTATCGGCATCGCTCAAGGCTACCCCCGCTCCACTCGTCTGTGTCCATTCAAAAGTCAGGCCGTCTCCGTCCGGATCGTTCGATTGTCCGCCATCCAGTGTCACTTGCGATCCGCCTGCCACGGTCTGTGCAACTCCGGCGATGGCGTTCGGCGCGGCGTTCACGCGGTCGAGAATATTGACTTGCATTGTCGCGCTGCCGTCGAGCGCCGCACCCGCCGGATTGCTCAAGGTCAGCTCGAGCGTCTCGGCCGGTTCGCTGGCGCCGTCGTCAATGATGTCGAACGTCAGGTTCTTCGGATTGCCGTCGCCCGCGGGCCAGGACACGGTGCCGCTCGTGCTGCCCTCGAAGTCGCTGCCTTGAACGGCGCTACCGCCGCTCATTGCAAAAGCGACGCTTGCCGAGCCGAGTGCGCTGCCACTGCGCTGCAACACGACGACTGCCGTCGCAAATCCGCGTTCGGCGATGTCGATCGAATCCTCGAAAAAGCCGATTCCGGGCGCAGCGCCCGGATCGCTCAGGTAGACGCTCGCGACATCGATATCGCCGAGGGTCGCTCTGCCCTCGGGATCGATCAGCCGCACGAACAGGCGTTCGAGTCCTTCCGCGACACCATCGTTTGCCAGCGAAAGGCTGATTACCTTGTCCGTAGTATCACCGGCGGCCCAGGTCAACGTGCCGGCCGCGGCCTGATGATCGGCAGCGTCCGTGGTCGCATCGAGTATTTCGTATTTGACACTGATGTTGCCGGCGGAGCCGCCGCTGCGCCGCACCGCAAGGGCCGCGACCTGGGTTTCGTCGGCGGCGAATGACGACGCGGCGAACGACAGGCTGCCCTGGGTGACGTCCAGCGTGCGATCGCGCGCCAGATACAATCCGGTATCGATATCGCTGATGGCCACCGTATTGCTGAAAAAGAACGGAAAGGTGCCCCAGGCGCCCATGAACATGGTCGAGTCGGAAGTCGGGTGTGTATCCAGGAAGCCGGCGGTCACCGGTTGCGTCGGGTCGGAAATATCGAGCACGGTCAGGCCGCGCGTGTAATTCGCGATGTAATACCGATTGCCGCGGACGAAGCCGTTGTGATCGATGGCCCGGGTCGGCCCGGTCCATTTGCCGACCTGCACCGGTGCCCGGAGATCGGCCAGCGAAAAGACCCGGACGGTGGTGGGGAGCCCGCCTTGCTGTTCGTCCTGTTCGTCGTGCACGAACACGACCTGACCGTCTTCGGACGGCCAGCCGGAATGGACATAGGCCGAGCCCGAATACTGTGTGCTGCTGAGGCGCACGGCGTTTTCCGGACGGGTGATGTCCCAGACGTCCACCGTGTCTTCATTGAAATCGACCAGAACCTCGCAGAACTCGCCGCCGTTCTCGCATTGTGTGTCCTTACGCGCGTCGGCGATGACGAGCGAGGACGAATCGTGCATGTAATCGGCCGTGGTGGCGCCGCCCACCCGTTCGGGAACGGCCGGGTCCGCCAGCGAATAAGCGCGATACTCGCCGCTGCCGATGTTCGAACCGGCAACGGCGAGCGAAGGCTCGGTGCCGTCGATCGCAAGGCCGGTGCTGTAATCCGTGTTGGCAGCATAGAGATTGTGCGCGCTCAGAATGTCGCTGCCGTAGCCGGTCTTCCGGATGCGGTGCGGCAATCCACCCAGATCGAGCACCACCAGGCCGTCTGTCGCCGGCCGGTCCGCCGTGACATAGGCATAGGCGTGCCAGCGGTTTTCGCCGGCGTCGAAGAGCTGGTGGATCTTGATGTCGCGCCAGGTCGTGTTCTGGCCGTCGACGAAACCGACCTCGGCCGGATTCTCCGGATCCGTGACATCGATCACCGCGATCCCGATGTTGTAACCGACAATCGCGTATTCACGGCCAGTATTCAGATCGACGAACCCCCACACGTCGGACGCCGCCTGCGGTACCGTACTCAAATCGTCGAACGCAAAATGTGCCAGCAAATCGATCGAATCACAGGGCAGGATACCCGCCATGCCGCTGGTGCAGGGACTGGCCGGCGCGCCGGACTTCTGCAGTTTGTACGTCCCCAGCAATTTCTCGGCGGCGGCTTCCTTCGGCCCGTCGATGCCTTTCCTGTCTGCGATCACGTCGAAGCCGCGGGCTTCAAGCGACTGCCGATATTGAAACGGAACGCCGATCAGTGTCGTCGACCCGCGTCGCGGCGTCTGAAACCCGTCCTGCCGGTCGAATCCGCCGACGACCTTCACCGTGCCGCTGACGACGTAGAACACGTCTTCGGCATCTTCGATCGCATAGCTGCCTGCTGCGATGCGAATCTCCGCGCCCTTGCCGGCGATCGAGAGCGCATAACCGATGGTTCGGCACGGCGCGCGATGATCCTGGCACAAAGCACCGTCCACGCCGTCCTCCGCGACGAACAACGGCGCTTCGGAGCTGTGCGCGAAGGTATCGCCCGCGCCGAAAACGGCAACGAGCAGAATAACCGGAAACATCCCGCGTGACCCTTCACACATGACGCATACCGCAAGTGACCATCGAAAGTTTCGACCACGAAACGTCGGCCCAATTGTACCTTGCCGCCGCGATCGCCGGATATTCCGGGTGTACAGACTTGCATGTCGGCGCCAATAACGGCTGAATGAGCCGTCGTTCCCTCACGGGGCTTGAGATTTGCCTGACAATAAAACGCCGCTGTGCTTCAAAGCCGGGCCGGCCGCCTATCGCGACATCAGGACGCGAGGTTTTTCGGAGGAGCGCATCGGCACGATAGCCGGCGCCTCGGGCGGCGCGAAATGGCTGGTCCTGAGTCAGCTCGACCGCGTCGTCATCGAACGGGTACTGCCGAAGCTTGCGGGGCCGGTGCATTTGCTGGGTTCGTCGATCGGTGCCTGGCGTTTCGTCTGTTATGGTCAAGCCGCGCCGCTCGAAGCGCTGACGCGCTTTGAAGACGCCTATGTCGAACAGAGCTACAGTGCGCGCCCGGATGCCGCCCTGATCACGCAAAAGAGCCGGGAAATGCTGGCATCGCTGCTGGGCGGGAACGGCGTCGCCGACGTCGTCGGACATCCGCTGTTCCGCACGCATATCCTTACGGTGCGCAGCCGCTTTCTCACTGCCAGCGACTATAAGCCCGTGCTGTGGTGCGGGCTGGCGAGCGCGGCGCTGGCGAACGCAGTCAGCCGGCGAACGCTCGGCGCATTCTTCACGCGCAGTCTGTTTTTCGATCCTCGCGACCTGCCACCCTTTTACAACGCGACCGGGTTTCCGCTGGAGCGGATTGTCCTGACGAAGGACAATCTCGCGGACGTCGTCATCGCGTCCGGTTCGATCCCGACGGTGCTTACGGGCGTCCGGAATATTCATGGCGCGCCGCCGGGTATTTACAGAGATGGCGGCGTGATTGATTATCATCTGGACCTCCCCCTCAGCGATCCCGATCGTTTGACGTTGTATCCGCATTTTTTTGACCGGTTGATTCCCGGATGGTTCGACAAGAAACTGCGGTGGCGGCGGCACAACGCACTGCATACGGACCGGACCGTCGTCATCTGTCCGTCCGGTGAATTCATTCAAAGGCTGCCGGACGGCAAGATCCCGGACAGGACGGATTTCGTGCGTATGCCGCAGACCCGCAGGATCGAAGTGTGGCGTTCCGTCATCGCAGCCTGCCGTGAACTCGCCGACGACTTCAACGACGTGCTGGACAAAGAGCAGCTGGCCGCGCGCCTCGAACCGTTGTAGTAGCCACCGGGCGCTATGGAGCACGCGGGTTCGAACGCGTACAGCGTTCGGTCAGCAACGCTTGCAGTTTTTCGACATCGTCGTGCATTAAATGATCGTCGGCGTGCTTCCAGCCGCGCAGCATGACCAGGTTGCGCTCATTGACGACCAGGCAGGCGTCGCCGGCCTGTTGCTCGAGCTCCCAGCCGGGTACCGCCAGGAC
>JBOHZD010000076.1:0-13692 GCA_050738315.1 Woeseiaceae bacterium | reverse complement strand
AATCGTAAAGTTGCAGTCGGGAGAGAAGCAGCCTGCAGGGATCGGCACAATGAGCTGCACTGAAGAACCGTCTATCAAAGGTGGTGTAATTGACGTACACGTCTGCGTCGCCGGCGATCCAGGGCTCATGATCGTCCTTGATTCCTACGGCGTCGAAGAGGGCGATCAACGGAGTGTCCGCAACCTCGCCGCGCAAACGCCACTCGGGTTCGTCAATTTCGAACGCACCGACGCTCATGAAGGTGTGACTGTGATCGTGTTCGACTTCGTCGTCACTGCCTATGTCACTCTCGCGCACGTGTAACTCCACTTGGTCCGCGGCACCGCCCGGGCCTTCGGTCCGGAGCAAGCCCAAGGTGTGGTGCAGGTCGCGGGAATCCCCGGAGTCCATGCTGAATTCGCCGGAGGTCGGGATTCTACCGGTCCGGGTCTCGAGGCCTGTTTCGAGTGTGTAATCGATGTAGATTTCTCCGTTGCCTTTAGGCCAGGGATCGTGGTCTTGCCGCACTAGCAGGTTGTTCAAAGCCACGCTCCGGTCGGCGTTCAGATTGTCGACGAGGTCCCGGATGATCTTTCGTCGACAGACTGAACAAAAGGGATGACCGCTGTGCCGCATCATGCAATCGGGCTGCGGCCGGTAGATATCGCAACGGCTGTAACGCGCCCCTTCGTAGGAACCGATCAGGTCAACGGCAAATCCCGGTCCGGAACCGGACTCCGCGGCACAGTTCTGGCCATCCTCGGGCGGGATAGGAGTCGATTCCAGGATCATGTCGTTCCACTTGACCAGGGTCTCCCTTGTGGTTCGGGTGGTCACGTTCACCGATCCGGGCTCGGGACCCGTGTAATTTCCGTCTCCGTCATACTCATATTCATCTGCGAGACCGAAGAGCGAGTGGCCGAGTTCGTGAACGAACACTTCCGCAAAATCCGAGCTGAGCGTCAAGTATCCGACGCCGCCGCTGGCGCACCCTCCCCTCTGGGTATCGTTCACAAGGACGATGATGCGCTCGTCGTCCGGCGAAGCTGCCGCGAATGCGAACACCTCGGCGGGATCGGAGCTCGTCACGCAGCGATTGGTGTCGCCCGTTCCGCCGGCACAGAAGCCCGTGTCGAGCACTGTTTCTTTCAGGTCGTCGCTGTCCCCAATCGTTTCGTCCCCGCAAGTCGCAAACTTGTCCGTGCCGGATTCCGGCGATGCCACGTTGACCCGGTGGATGTTGAAGGCACTGCGCAGCGAAAGGAAAGGATGAGTGCCAAACAGCTCTTCAACGACCTCGTCGACCTTCTCGTTGACCCGGCAACTTCGAGTTGCGTGACCCCGCCGTGGGAAGGGGTGCTCGAGATGACCTCGAATCCGCCGTTTTCATGCCTGAGCACGAGGCGAGTGGACGCGAACGTCTCACTCGAGTACGGCGGCTTCGGTTTCGGCGCATAGGTGACGTCAGCGGGCGGGTGGCTGTCGCACCCGGCCGGCAGCCCCAGGAGTACGGTTACGGCGACCAGAAACGCCCGCGACGACCCGCTGTCGAAGTTTTCGGCGTCTCGCGACAGGAAAGAACGCGACTTCGCCATTTGTAGTTCCCCCGTTAGCACGGCGGTCGACAGGGGAAGTGTAGTTCAAAGGAGGACAGATTTCCGCGCCGCTCTGTCGACCATCGCGTGATGGCAGACTCTACGGATCGACGCGCGTGACCTGTCCTCCGAACAGCTCGGTGATGTAGATCGCGCGGTCCCGGGACGAGTGGACCATCGAAGTGAGGCCCAGAAGCCCCGAGGCGACCGGCACCGGTTCCCCCGACGGATCCGCGAAGCGCAGCAATCGCCGGAGAAAAGCTGCAGCACGTACAGCTCCGAACCGAGCGCCAAGACATCGCTGACGGCCGTCAAGTCGGGTATCAGCTCCGACTCCGTCCTGGCCTTGGTGTCGACGAGTCGCACGCTGGCAGTGCCTTCGGCGAATGGGACGCCGCCAAACGTCGTTACGACGAACTGATTTCCTTTGAAATGCCGCGCGGAGGTCGGCACCGCATCGGTGAACGGCGGAAGGACGCCCTGCGGATTGGGGACCTGGGGAAAATGCAGCAGCGTCTTCGACGGCTCGGACAAGGTGATCTGCACCAGGCTGTTCTGACCACCGTCGGCGATCAGCAGGCTGTCCGGTCCTTTGCCGCGGGTCATGCCCCTGGACCTTTGAGTTTCCGGGCGGCTTCATCGGGGTCGTACCAAGCGCCGCCGCGCGCACGAATAATGCGCCGAACCCTGCCGCAGACTATTATAGCCCGATCGAGCACTTCGTGCGAAATGCGCAGTTCGCTCGATTAGCGGCCTCCCCACTGCTCTGGTTATGATCCACGCTGCGGTCCGACTTCAGGTGATTAGCAATGAAAACGATCAAGGGCCCGGCGATTTTTCTCGCCCAGTTTGCCGGCGACGAGGCGCCGTTCGGTACGCTGGACCACATCGCCGCGTGGGCCGCGGGTCTGGGCTTCCAGGGCGTGCAGGTACCGAGCTGGGACGCGCGTCTGTTCGATCTCGAGCAGGCCGCGGAAAGCAAGTCGTATTGCGACGACATCGCCGCGACGCTGGACCGGCACGGGCTCGTCGTTACGGAGTTGTCGACCCACCTGCAGGGTCAGCTCGTGGCGGTCCATCCGGCCTATGACGCCCTCTTCGACCCATTCGCGGCACCCGAGGTGCGCGGCAACCCGAAGGCACGGCAGGAGTGGGCGGTGCGGCAGCTCCGCCACGCGGCGAAGGCCTCGCGGAATCTCGGGCTCACCAACCATGCGACGTTCTCGGGCGCGCTCGCCTGGCCTTACTTCTATCCATGGCCGCAACGTCCGGCCGGGCTCGTGGAGGCCGCGTTCGACGAACTCGCAAAACGCTGGCGGCCGATCCTCGATGCCTTCGATGAAGCCGGTGTCAACGTCTGCTTCGAGATTCATCCCGGCGAAGACCTGCACGACGGCGTCACCTTCGAGCGCTTCCTCGAGCTCGTAGGCAACCACCCGCGCTGCAACATGCTGTTCGATCCCAGCCACTACGTGCTGCAGGCGCTCGATTACCTGGAGCACATCGACATCTATCACGAGCGCATCAGGATGTTCCACGTCAAGGATGCGGAGCTCAACCCGACCGGTCGACAGGGCGTGTACGGCGGTTACCAGGGCTGGGTCGATCGCGCCGGCCGTTTCCGTTCGCTCGGCGACGGGCAGGTGGACTTCAATGGCATCTTTTCGAAATTCGCGCAATACGACTTCGAGGGCTGGGCCGTGCTCGAATGGGAGTGCTGCCTGAAGCACCCCGAAGACGGTGCACGGGAAGGCGCGAAGTTCATCGCTGACCACATCATTCGCGTGACCGAACACGCATTCGACGATTTTGCAGCCGCCGGGACGGACGACGCGGCCAACAGGACACTGCTGGGACTCGAGAGCCGCCGTTCATGACGGCCGCCGGAGAACCGATCCGGCTTGGCATGGTCGGCGGTGGACAGGGCGCGTTCATCGGCGCCGTGCACCGCATGGCCGCGCGCCTGGACGGGCACTACGACTTCTGCGCCGGCGCGCTCTCGTCCGACCCCGGGCGCGCGCAGACATCCGGCCGCGAGCTCGGGCTCGCCGACGAGCGCTCGTACGTGAGCTATGCGGACATGATCGCGGGCGAGTCCGAGCGTGAGGACCGCATCGAGGCCGTCGCGATCGTCACGCCGAATCACCTGCACTTCCCGGTGGCGAAGGCGTTCCTCGAAGCGGGCTTTCACGTGATCTGCGACAAGCCCATGACCGTGACCGTGGACGAGGCGCGCGCGCTCCGGTCTGCCGCGGAATCACAGGGCCTTATCCTCGCGGTGACGTACAACTACTCGGGCTACCCGATGATCCGGCAGGCGCGCGCGATGGTGCAGCGCGGCGATCTCGGTACACTGCGCGTCGTGCACGGCGAGTACGTGCAGCAGTGGCTGACCGCAGACCTCGAGCGCACCGGCCAGAAGCAGGCCGCATGGCGCACGGATCCGGCGCAGTCGGGCGCGGGCGGCTGCATCGGCGACATCGGCACGCACGTCTATCACCTGATCGGCTTCGTCACCGGGCTTGAGACGGAGACGCTCTGCGCGGATCTCACGGCGTTCGTGCCGCAGCGGCTGCTCGACGACAACGCGCACCTGATGCTGCGCTTCAAGGGCGGCGCGAAAGGCATGATCTGGGCATCGCAGGTCGCGCCGGGGCACGAGAACGGGTTGCAGTTGCGCGTCTACGGCGACTGCGGCGGTCTCGTGTGGCGCCAGGAGAGCCCGAACGAGCTGATCTTCTCGCCGCTCGGCGAGGAGCCGCGCCGCATAACGCGCGGCGGAGCCGGGGCGCTCGACGTCGCGGCCCGGCTGACGCGCGTGCCGAGCGGGCACCCTGAAGGCTACATCGAGGGCTTCGCGAATATATACAGCGAGATCGCGGCGGGGATCCGCGCGGCGCGAACCGGCAAGCCCGTTGACGCCGCTGTGACCTACCCGACCGGCGCCGACGGCGAGAAGGGGGTGAAGTTCGTGGAGGCGGCGGTGCGCTCGAGCGCCACCGGCGCCACGTGGGTGACTTTGTAGGAGCCTAGGGGAGAGGGGACATTGGCCAACATAAGATTCCGCCTGTCGGTGATGATGTTCATCGAGTTCTTCATATGGGGCGCGTGGTTCGTCACGATGGGCAGCTACCTGGCGAACAGTCTCGGCGCATCCGGGGCGCAAATCGGGCTCGCATACTCCACCCAGTCATGGGGCGCGATCATCGCGCCGTTCATCATCGGGCTCATTGCCGACAGGTACTTCAACGCCGAGCGACTGCTCGGGATCATTCATCTCGTCGGCGCCATCCTCATGTACCTGGCCTATCGCGCCGAGGCCTTCGCGCAGTTCTACCCGTACCTCCTCGGTTACATGATTCTCTACATGCCGACGCTCGCGCTCGTGAATTCCATTTCATTCCGACAGATGGACGACCCGTCCAGGCACTTCGGCCGGATACGCGTCTGGGGAACGATCGGCTGGATCATCGCGGGGCTCGCGATCAGCTACGCGTTCGCCTGGGACTCGCAGGAGGGCATCGCCTCGGGCATGTTGCGCCAGACCTTTCTGATGGCCGCCGTCGCCTCGCTCCTCCTCGGCCTCTTCAGCTTTACGCTGCCGGCCACGCCGCCGAAAGCGGGCAAGGAGTCCGGCCTGAGGCAGCTGCTCGGCCTCGACGCGCTCTCGCTGCTCAGGGACAGAAGTTTTCTGACGTTCTTCGTCGCGTCGATCCTGATCTGTATTCCGCTCGCCTTCTACTATCAGCATGCCAACCAGTTCATGACCGAGATTGGACTGCCCAACGCAACGGGCAAGCAGACCATTGGCCAGATGTCCGAGGTGCTGTTCATGCTGGCGATCCCGTTCTTCCTGCTTCGAGTCGGCATGAAGGGCACGCTGCTGATCGGCATGGCGGCCTGGGCCGCGCGTTACGTCATGTTCGCCTTCGGAAACGCCGGTGAGCTCCAGTTCATGCTGATCATCGGCATTGCGCTGCACGGCGTCTGCTACGACTTCTTTTTCGTCTCCGGACAGATCTACACCGACTCGAAGGCCGGCGATCGCTACAAGAGCGCGGCGCAGGGGCTCATCACGCTCGCCACCTACGGTGTCGGCATGCTCGTCGGCTTTTTCATCGCCGGGCGGATCACCGATGCCTACGCCGACGGCGCCTTGCACGATTGGCGCACGATCTGGATCTATCCCGCCGCGTTCGCCGCAGTGGTGCTCGTGCTGTTTGCCCTGACGTTCCGCGAGGACCGCGGGGTGGCGATGGCCGAGACCGAGGTCGGGCGCGCGAAAGTATAGGCAGTCGCGCCGCTTTTGCGTAAGGTCGATCTTTGCCTTGTGGCCCGGCACCGATCAGGTGGGGGCGTATTCGTCCAGCAGTCCCAGCAGGTCCTCGGCGTGCTCTTCTTCGACCGCAAGTATCTCTTCCATCATGCGTCGCGTGGTGGGGTCTTGCGTGCCGAGCCAGCCGACGATCTCGCGGTAGCTGTCGATGGCGATGCGTTCGGCCACGAGGTCTTCCTTGATCATGTCGACGAGCGAATCCCCTTCGACATATTCGGCGTGGCTGCGCGTCGCAAGTCCCTCCGGAGAAAAATCGGGCGCGCCACCCAGCTGTACAATGCGAGCCGCGATCTGGTCGGCGTGTTGCTGTTCCTGGTTGGCGTGTTCGAGGAACTCGGCGGCAGCACTCTGTGCATTGATGCCGGTTGCCATGAAGTGGTGACGCTTGTATCGCAGAACGCAAACCAGCTCTGTTGCCAGAGCCGCATTGAGCACGTCAGTTACGACCTTTGGATCCGCGCCATAGCTCGAGGTGACGGCGCCGCGCTCCATGTGAGCGCGAGCGCGCTCCCGCAGTGTCTTGACATCCGTGAGGAAAGGTTGGCCAGTCACGATCCGCCTCTGAATTTCCTGGAACCAGTCTAGTCAGAAACACCGCAAAAGTCACTCTGGCGCCGCCACAAAGAGCGTAGTTCTGCGTCTGGACTCATGCTTTTCAGGACCCTGGTGGAAACCTCAGCGTCAGCGTAAAGCGCAGCGTAAAGTGCCGGGCTTCGGAAATTCGTCTTTCTGAATCAATCGGCTGCGAAAACTAGGGTGTCGTGCCAATCCGCTGTGCCGGGCTTCGCGCTGTCCGCTGTGCCGGGCTTCGTAAATGCGTATTTCTGCGCATTCGCACCGCGTTCACGGAGCGACAGTGTATGCCGCCGGCGATAGCATGCAGTCCGGCGGTACACTGGGAGCGGCAAGGATGCCCCGACGACCTCGGTTGCACGTGCCCGGCGGACACTACCACGTCACATTGCGCGGCAACCACCGCGAGCCTCTGTTCGCCACCGCGGCCGACCGTGCGGAGTTGAATAGTATCGTCGCCGATGTGATCGACCGGTTCGACGCGCGCGTGCATGCCTTCTGCTGGATGACGAATCATCTGCATGCCATCTTGCAGATTGCCGAGCGTCCACTCGGGGAAGTCGTTCAGAGGATCGCCCAGCGGTACTCGCGTTATCGCCACAAGCGGCTCGGCACCTCCGGCCACCTCTTCGAGCGACGCCACGGGGCAAAGCTCGTTGATGTCGACGCTTACTTCGTCGCGTTACTGCGCTACATCCACCTGAACCCTGTCACGGCTAATTTAGTCGCCGATCCCGCTAATTATCCTTGGTCTTCCCATCGGGCATACCTCGGACAAGAGGTTATCCCGTGGGTGACCACGGATTTCGGCCTTTCCCTTTTTTCTACTGATTGTAATCGCGCGCGCCACGCCTATGAGCGCCTCATCGACGGCCCGATTCTGGAGGAGGAGCAAGACCTGGAGGATGAATCGCACCCTGAGGACGCGAGAGTCCTCGGCACCGACGAGTTTCTGTCAGCGCTCGGCCAGGCCCCGGATCCAGCGCGTGGCGAGTTGACCCTGATACAGCTGGCCGAGTCGATTTGTAGAAATCACTGTGTCACAGTAGAGCAGCTCCGCTCGCCATCCCGTGCCAGGGCGTTGAGTGACGCGCGAGCTGACCTGGCTATGCAGGCAGTTTCTCACCGCATAGCCACGGGTTCTGAGGTGGCCCGCTTCCTGAATCGTGCGCCTTCATCCGTAAGTGGGCTCGTGGAACGGCGACGGGCAAAAAAGCCCGCAAGCTGAAAAACCGAAGCCAGAAACCGAAGCCCGGCGCCGGTTACGCGAAAATCCGAAGCCCGGCACCGGTGTTGGCACCGGTGTTAGAGGCGCCGTAGAGGCGCGGCCACCACCAGGACAGGTCCGCGGCAGCGTTCTCCGTATACACTGGACTCATGCTATTCAGGACTCTGACGGAGACTTCCGAGGCCGTCGCAGCAACGCGCAGTCGGCTCAGGAAAATCGATTTGCTCCAGGCTTGCCTGCGCCAATTCGCGCCGGACGAGATCGAAACCGGCGTCGGATATCTCATCGGCACGTTACGCCAGGGACGCATCGGGCTCGGACCGTCCGCCGTGCGGCACGCCCTCGGCGTCGGCGCGGAAACCGCCTCTACGCTCAGTATCGGCGATGTGGATGCTGCGTTCGAGGAGCTGGCGTCTGTTTCGGGAAAAGGCTCTAACCTCGAACGGAAACGCCTGCTCTCCGGACTGTTCGCCCGCGCGACTGCCGCCGAACAGAACTTTCTGGCGCGGCTGGTACACGGCGAACTGCGCCAGGGCGCGCTGGAGGGGGTGATGATCGACGCCATTGCGAAGGCTGCCGAATTGCCGCTTCGTGACGTTCGCCGCGCAGTCATGCTGTCGGGCAATTCGGCTTCGGTCGCCCAAGCTGCGGTAATGGAAGGCCATGCGGGGTTGGAGGCGTTTCGGCTTGCGCTCATGCAGCCGCTGCAACCGATGCTCGCTCAAACGGCGGACGGTATTGCCGCGGCGCTCGAGGCATTGGGCGAAGCTGCATTCGAATACAAACTCGACGGCGCGCGCATACAAGTCCACAAACTGGCCGCGGAAGTCCGGATTTTTACGCGGCGACTCAACGATGTCTCCGCCAGCCTGCCGGAAGTCGTCGACGCCATACGCAACCTGCCTGCGCGAAAGCTGATCCTCGATGGCGAAGTCATCGCATTGCGAGCTGACGGTACGCCACATCCGTTCCAGGTCACGATGCGTCGCCTCGGACGTAAGCTCGATATCGACAGTCTTCGCGAGTCGCTGCCGTTGAACGCGATCTTCTTCGATTGCCTGCACGCGGACGGTGAGGACCTGATCGATCGCCCGGCCTCTGAACGATTTGTGCGCATGTCGGACATTGTGCCCACCGAATTGCTGATTCCGCGGCTGGTCACCGCGGATGGAGACGCCGCCGCCCGTTTTCTCGACCAGGCACTCGCCGCCGGACACGAAGGCCTCATGGCGAAATCGCGGGACAGCCTGTATGAGGCAGGCAGCCGCGGAGGCAGCTGGCTCAAGATCAAGCCAGCGCACACGCTGGATCTGGTCATCATCGCCGCCGAATGGGGCAGCGGTCGGCGCCACGGCTGGCTCAGCAATCTTCACCTCGCCGCCCGCGATCCGGACAAGGATACGTTCGTCATGCTCGGCAAGACGTTCAAGGGCATGACCGACAAGATTCTCGAATGGCAAACTCAGCGCCTGCTAGAACTTGAAACCAGCCGGGAAGGTCAAGTTGTCAACGTCCGCCCGGAACTGGTCGTCGAGATCGCCTTCAACGAGCTGCAGACGAGCCCGCACTATCCCGGGGGGATGGCCCTGCGATTTGCACGAGTCAAACGGTACCGCGAGGACAAGGGACCCGAGAATGCCGACACGATCGACACGGTGCGTGAGATATTCATGCGGCGCGTTCCTGAATCGCCTTCTCGATAACGGGTACCAGCCAGTGCGATACCGGTGCCGGGCTTCGGATTTTCGGATAACCGGTTGGTTAGCGGCAGCGGCAAGAATCAGAAGATCCGAAGCCCGACACCGGTTACGAAACCCGACACCGGTTACGTCGGTTACGAAAATGCGAAGCCCGGCACCGTTTGGTAGACAGGCACCGTTTGGTAGACACCATCGACACGGTACGGAACATTTTCATGCGGCGATAGAGGTGCGACTAAAAGTTGTCGCTTGTGCGGTAGGCTTCGATCAGGGCACGTTCGCCTTCGATGCCCTCGGCGGATTTGCCGTGCTCCATGCCGAGGACGCCGGTGTAGCCCTTGCCGTGGATGTGTTCGAAGATGCGGCGGTAGTTGATCTCACCGGTCGTGGGCTCGTTTCGTCCCGGCACGTCGCCGATCTGCAAATACGCGATTTCTTCCCACGCTGCATCGATGTTCGGAATGATGTTGCCCTCCGTGATCTGCTGGTGATAGATGTCGAACAGGATCTTGCAGGAGGGGCTGTCCACTGCTTTGCAGATCATGTACGCCTGCGGGATCTCGGTGAGAAACATGCCCGGGTGGTCGTGGAAGTTGAGCGGTTCCAGCACCATGATCAGGCCGTGCGGTTCGAGGATTGCGCTGGCCTGTTTCAGCGTCTCGACCACGTTGGCCATCTGGAAGTGCGGCTGTATGCGGGGGTCGACGTGATCGGGCACAACGGTCATCCATTTTGCATGGACGCGTTTGGCGACCTCGATCGAACCGCGTATGTCGGAGAGGAATTTCGAGCGCGATTCCTCGTCGCCTGTCGTGATGCCGGGTTCCTCCCAGGAGATGTCGGCGCCGACGAAGACCCCCATCTGCATGCCGTTACGCTGCAGCGCCGCGGCGATGACTTCTTGCTCCGAGACCGGGCGGCCGCGCATGTCATTGTCTTCCCAGGCGGTGAAACCGGCAACGGCCGCGAATTCGATCTGATCGACGATGGACGGCCCGGCGGAGTGCTCGAAGAGGCCTGCGTGTGGGGCGTAGTTGAGGTGAAAGGGCCGTGGTTTCGAGATTGCGGGTTGCGGCAGCAGCGTGGCGAGCGTTGCTGCGGCGGTGGTCTGGAGGAAGCGACGGCGGTTCAAGGGCTGTGTGTTGAGGGTGGACATTGACGTGCTTGGTTCCGTTTCAGGAGCTCGCCCGCATGGCGGGCTCCTAACAGGGGCAGAATTGACCTTCGAACCGCTACATTTGTTTCTGCCATAGCGGGTGGATCGAGTCGTAGTTGCGCTGGATTGACAGGCGGGCGTCCGCGGGGTGATCGCGTTCTACGAAACCGTGTTCGAGGCCGGCCTGCTTTGCATGTGCCAGGATGTCCGCGAACGCGACGGTGCCGTCGCCGATGTCGGTCTCTTCCTTCGTTTCGGTGATGTCTTTCAGGTGGCAGAGCGGAAATCTTCCCGGCCACGCTTCGAAGTATGCGAGCACGTCCGCGTTACCGCCGGTGGCCCAGGCCAGGTCCAGTTCCATTTCGACCCGCGCAGGGTCGGTCTCGGACAAGAGCACATCGTAGGGAATCTTGCCGTCGATCTCGTCGAACTCGTACATGTGGTTGTGATAGCCGAATCGCAAGCCCGCATTTGCGCACGCTTCGCTCCAGCGATTGAAGTTCTCGGCGTGGCGGAGATAGTCGTCGAGGCTCCCCCGTTCGTCGTCCGGCACGGCCGGGACAACGATGAATGCGTGGCCGACAGCCGCAGCGTGATCCACGACCCCGTTCACGTCTGCGACGAAGTCGCCGTAGCCTATGTGCGTCGACGGCGCGGCCAGCCCCGTGTCAGCAAGCAGGCGCCGCACTTCGGCCGGTGCAATATCGAAGTATCCGGCGAACTCCACTTCGCGGTAGCCGATTTCGGCAACCCGCGCGAGCGTTGCAGCCATGTCTTCGGCCATCAGGTCCCGCACGGTATACAACTGCAAGCCGAGCGGCGCCGACCCGGTCACCGCAGCCGCCACCGGATTGCTTTCCCGCGAACAGCCGGCGGCAAAAACCGCGGTGGCAAGGAGGAATTGTCGTCTGTCCATGAGTCCACCAGTTAGTTCGTACCGAGTTCAGGAATCGTGGTCGCGCTTTTTGTTGTCATTCGATTCGCACGGTGGTTGAATCAATGACGCCAAATCAGGGGCATATTAGTAAAATCGGAATCCAATGACCATGAGACAAAGCGGTTTCAGGCGAGATTACCTTGTAGCGGGCCTTGTATTAGTGGTCGCATGCACGGAGGGAGGGTCACAGGCTCAGGTGAGAACAGAGGAAACACCCGGCGAATGGGTCGAGCTGTTCAACGGCCACGATCTCGACGGCTGGCACAGCTATGGCGCGGATGCACCGAGACCCGGCTGGATCGTCGAGGACGGTGCAATCGTGCTCGATGTCGACGAAGACACGGAGGAGATGACCGGCGGCGACCTCATCACGAACCAGCAGTACGAGAATTTCGAACTGGAACTCGAATGGAAGATCTCCGAGGGTGGCAACAGCGGCATTTTCTTCGGTGTACGCGAAATTCCGGGGCAGGAGGTCGCCTACGAATCCGGTCTCGAGATGCAGGTGCTGGATGACGACCGGCACCAGGACGGCAAGAATCCTGAAACCAGTACCGGCGCCTGCTACGCGCTGTACCCGCCGACAAAGGACGTCGTGCGTCCGGTCGGCGAGTACAACGCGGTCCGACTGATCGTCAACGACGGCCACGTCGAACACTGGCTGAATGGCGAAAAGATTGTCGAATATGTCATCGGCTCCGATGACTGGAACGAGCGCATCGCGAAGTCGAAATTCGCGGACTGGCAGCATTTCGCCCGCTATCGCAAAGGGCACATCGGGCTGCAGGATCACACCGACCGGGTGTGGTTTCGCAATATCCGGATCAGGGAACTTTAGTTGACGAGGCAGGAGCAGTTCGACGCACTCATCGTCGGCTCCGGTGCCGGCGGCGGCATGGCGGCGCTCGTGCTGGCATCGAGGGGCCTGCGCGTCCTGATGCTCGAGGCCGGCCGCCACTACGACCCTTACAAGGAAATCCCGATGTTTTCGCCCAACCGCGACGCACCGTTGCGCGGCGAAGGCACCCCCGACAAGGCATTCGGCTACTTCGACGCGACCGCAGACGGTGGTTGGCAGGTGCCGGGCGAGCCCTACTCCAGCGCACCGGGTTCGGAGTTCATGTGGTGGCGTTCGCGAATGCTGGGTGGACGGACGAACCATTGGGCGCGCAATTCGTTTCGCATGGGCCCGTACGATTTCAAGCCGAAATCGCGGGACGGGCTCGGCGTCGACTGGCCGCTCGCGTATGAAGATATCGCGCCGTGGTACGACAAAACGGAGACAATCGTCGGCGTCAACGGCAGGAATGACGGCCTGGAGAATCATCCGGATTCGTCGCCCGGTGTGCTGCACAAACCGCCCGCACCCCGCGTCGGCGAATTGCTGATCCAGGCCGCGTGCAATGACCTGAATATCCCCTGCGTGCCCGCGCGCCGCGCGGTACTGACGCGGCCGCTCGACAAGCGTTCCGCGTGTTTCTATGCCACGGATTGCGGCCGCGGCTGTTCGATCGGCGCGGCATTCCAGACCACGACTTCGCTGCTGCCGATGGCGCTTGCCACCGGAAATTTGACGATCGTGACCGACGCCATGGTGTACGAGCTGCTTCTCAACGACGAAGGCAAAGCCGCTGGCGTCGCTTACATCGACAAGAAAACCGGCAAACAGGAAGCCGCAAACGGCCGTGTTGTCGTGCTCGCTGCAAGCGCCGGCGAAACCGCGCGCATCCTGCTGAACTCGAAGAGCACGGCGTTCCCGAACGGCGCCGCCAACTCGAGCGGCCAGGTCGGCCGCAATCTCATGGATACGGTCGGTGCCGCCATGGGCGCGCAATTTCCGTTGCTCGAAAACCGTCCGACCTACAACGAAGACGGCACAAAGGGCCTGCATCTCTACATCCCGTTCTGGCTGTACCAGGAACAGGCGCGCGGCGAACTCGACTTCCCGCGCGCCTATCACTACGAACTGGGTGCCGACGGCCGCACGGAGCCCAATCTCGCCCTGGGGGACATCGCGGACTTCGCGGGAGGTTACGGCGCCCGGCTGAAACAGGACATGCGCCGCTATTACGGCACCTTCCTGAGCTTCACCTGCCGCGGCGAGATGATCCCGAACAGCGCCTCATACTGCGAGATCGATCCGGAGATGAAGGACCAGTGGGGGATCCCGACCTTGCGCTTCCATTT
>JBOHZD010000075.1:0-6594 GCA_050738315.1 Woeseiaceae bacterium | reverse complement strand
GCCATCGGATCGTCGAGCGGCGTGCGCAACGCGGGATAGCCGGATTCCCAGTCGAGCCTCGCCACTTTCTCGTGCGCTCGCAGCGTAGCCGCCGAAGGCTCATCATGAACGATGTGGAAGCCCTCCCCGGCCACGTGCGCTTCGAGCAGGTCGCGGACCCGTGCCGGCGACTGGTCGGGAACGAGCCGGAGATCGAGCGAGGCGGTCGCGGACGAGACGATGATGTTGCGGCCTTTCCCGCCGACGCCGCCCGCGTGTATGCCACGCACGTTCACCGCCGGCTGCGCGATCAGCGCCTCGAGCCGCTCACCGCCGCCCTCCGGCGTGTGCACCGACAGCTCGTCCTTCAGCGCTTCGGTCGTGTCGGGCATATTGGCGATCGCGTCCCGCGCGAGCTCATCCAGCGGCACCACGTCGTCGTAGTAGCCGTCGATCAGAATGCGGCCGGTCGGATCGCGCAGGCTGGTGAGCAACCCGGCAAGCTGCATGATCGGGTTCGGCGCCCAGTTGCCGTAGTGTCCGGAGTGCAGCGGCCGCGTGGCACCAAAGGTCGTGAGGTCGACGGTCACGTCGCCGCGCACGCCGAACACGAGCTGCGTGCGACGAGACGGATGCATCGGCCCGTCGCAGAAGAGCAGCAGATCCGCATCGAGCAGATCCCTATGCCCCTCGATGAGCCTGCCCACCGTGGGCGAGCCCTGCTCTTCCTCGCCGTCGAGCAGGAGCTTCAGGTTCACCGAAAGCTCGATGCCGTTCGCCGCGAGCGCGTCCAGCGCATGCACGAGGGCGATGATCGGCATCTTGTCGTCGCCGGCCGAACGCGCGTACAGACGCCACTCGGGATCGAAGCGCCCGTCGAGCGCGTCGATGTCGACCGGCTCGCCGCCGGCCTCGAGACGCTCGTCCAGCAAGGTGGGCGAGAACGGCGGATACGCCCAGTGCTCCTCCTGCACCGGCTGGCCGTCGAAATGCGCGTAGATAAGCACCGTCTCGGCAGCGTTCGGCACCGACAACTCGGCGTAGACGTACGGTGCGCCGCCGGCGCGGAGTAGCTGCGTCCTGAAACCGCGCTGCTCCAGCAATCCGACGATGTGCTCCGCGTTCCGCTCCATGTCGGGCAGGCTCGTCGCGACGTTCGGGATCGAGAGCAGCTCGACGAAATCCCCGAGGATGACCGCCTCCCGATCGGCCCGCCACGCATCGATCGCCGCTTGCACCGCTGCGACATCGACCTCCGCAACCGCCGCCGCCGGAAGGACCGCGACGGAAAAGACAAGAAACGACAGGAAAGCCGCCACCGAGGCGCCTGTCCTGCTCGCGGGAGACTCCGGCCGTGCTCTAAGCATCCGGCAAAACTCCTTCACTGCGTGTGGGAGCGGCTAGTGTAGTCGCAGACTGCGGCATTTTGGCCTTCCGAGCGGGAAAGCCTGCGCCAAACCGCGCCGCGGCCAATCCTCAAAAAAACCCGAAAAACGGGCGCGGGGCACCGCGATTGTCGGACGAGTTGGCATCTCTATTCCTGGCTCAGACAGAGCCTGCGTTGCGCGCCAGAAACCGGTCCAGGCTGTTCGCGAACTCCTGCCGGTCTCTTTGACCGATCGCTGCCGGCCCGCCCGTATTCACCCCACTGGCCCGCAACGTATCCATAAAATCCCTCGTGTTCAGCCGCGCCCGGATGTTTTCCACGGTATAAAGCTCTCCTCGGGGATTCAGCGCATGACCGCCTTTCTCGATGACTTCTGCCGCCAGCGGGATATCCGCCGTGATCACGAGATCACCGGCCTCGAGCCGTTTGACGATTTCGTTGTCCGCGACATCGAAGCCCGATCCGACCTGAATGGTCCTGACAAACGCCGATGCAGGGACCTGTATGGGTTGATTGGCGACGAGCGTCAACAACGTACCGGTGCGATTCGCCGCTCTGAACAAGATATCCTTGATCACACCCGGACAGGCATCCGCGTCCACCCATATTTTCATGCCGTCACTCTCCAGGGCGGGCTCAAAGAGTTGCATGTCACTTTTCGCCAGGCGCCTCCGAATCTCGAGCTTATCCCAATACGGCGGACCTTGAACGACTTCGGGTATCAGCGCTAATGTCAGCGGACCTGCAAAAGCTGGAGACCCGGGAGATGAGCGAACCCGCGACACGAATCGACGCCATCGGAGAGAATCTTCACCGCATCAGCACGGCGCTGCCGCCGGCGCGCTCTGCTGCGGGAACTGGCCAAGCGACTGAGCGCCTGAATCCCCCGTTCCTGTCCAAGCTGGCATTGCGACCGCATCGATGTCAGAAAAGTGGAACATGAAAAGCGCGCTGGCGCGTCTCGGCCGGCAGGTGAAATCCTCCGCGCTGATCCTCCTGATCCTGGCGAACCCGTTGTCCGCCGCTGAACCCCGCGAACCTTTCGTCATTCCGCTCGAAGCCGGCAAATCCGCGGAAGCGGCGACGGCCACGGAAGCGCAGACGGTTTACGGCGAGCCGCCTATTCACGGGGCGGCCACGGCTTCGGCATGCTCGAGCAGGGTCTGCCCAGCGATCGCTGGATCGAGGCGTTTCATGCGTGGCTCGTAGCGGAGGGTATCCTGAGCGGGCGTGAGTGACGAAAGGCCGGCTTCACTGTCCATCGGCGGGAGAAGGCAGTTCAGGGAATCGACAACGCATATAGACATATAATCGGCACCGCGGTCATCGCCTCAATAAGAAGAGCCATTCCATGATTTACGCCGCCGTCGTCCTGACCTACGTCCTGCTACTCCTCGGAATCAGCGTCTACAAGGCACGCTCGGTGCACTCCGCCGATGACTTCATGGTCGCCGGCCGCCGCGTGCCCGTCTACATGCTGGTAGCGACGCTGGTCTGCACCTGGATCGGCTCGGGCAGCCTGTTCGGCACGGCCGGGCTGACGTTTCGCACCGGCGTCTCGGAGCTCTGGTTCTCATCGGGCGCGTGGCTCGGCATCCTGGTCGTCTACCTGATTGCCGCAAGGGTCCGGCGCATCGCCCAGTACACGCTCACCGATTTGCTGGAGAAGCGTTTCAACCGGCTGGCGAAAATCCTCGGGACCGTCACCATCATCATCGCGTACCTGGTGATCGCCGGCTACCAGTTCAAAGGCGGTGGTCGTTTCATCGGCATCCTCTCGGAAGGCGCCATCACGCCGGAGACCGGCATGCTGATCGCGGCCGCGCTCATCATCGGTTTCACCGTGCTGGCGGGGATGGTTTCCATCGTCGCAATCGACATCTTCAACGGCAGCATCATGCTGATTGCGATGCTTGTGACCCTGCCCTTCGCCATATCGGCGCATGGCGGCGTCGATGCCGTTTTTACCACCATTCAGCAGACGGAGCCCAGTCACCTGTCGGTGATGGGCGGTCACGACATCGTCTGGGTGATCGGCATTGCGTTGCCGACCTTCCTGCTCTTGATGAGCGAAAGCAGCATGTACCAGAAGTTCTCCTCGGCGGACAACGAGCGAAGCGCGCGGCAGGCGGTGCTCGGCATGTTCATCGGCGTCGTGCTGATAGAAGCGCTGATGATGCTCATCGCGCTGGTCGGGTTCGCGATCTATGCCGATGACCCGCGCTTTTTCCTGGCGGACGGCTCGATCGACCGGGCCATGGCCGAGGAGATCATCCTGCGCATCGGCTTCGAGCAGTTGCCGGTGATCGTCGGCTCGCTGCTGATGGCGGCGGGGGCGGCCATCATTATTTCCACCGGCAATACCTTCCTGATGGTGGCCTCGACGAACGTGACGCGCGATATCCTTCAGGGCTTCGTCGCACGGAATGCGGGCCCGCGGCAGGTCGTCTGGATGCAGCGGGCGTGCATCGTCGTCCTCGGCATCCTGGCGTACCTGTTGATGAGCCAGTTCGAAACCATTCTCGAGATGGCGCTCGTGTCCTACACGATGATCGGCGCCTCGCTGGCGCCGCCGCTGCTCGCTGCTTTCTTCTGGAAGCGCGTGACCCGTGTTGCCGGCGTGGCATCGATCGCGGCCGGCATGCTCACCGTCATCACGATCACGGTGCTGAATTCCATTTACAGGGACAGTGCCGAGCCGCTGCAGATCCTCGGAATATCCTTCCCCATGGATCCGGATTACATCGCCATCCCGGCCTTGACCGTTTCCGTCTCCACGCTGGTGATCGTCAGCCTGCTGACGCCCCGTCCGGACGAGGCGGACTGGCGGGAGTTCATCACGGCGCCCATGGAAACGCGCTGACATGATCGCCCGGCGCGAGCACGTGGTGTAGCTACGATCGTCGCGAGCCGACTATCCGATGCGCCCGCGCACGAACGCGGCAGCCAGCCGCACCGACGAATCTCCGTCGCGATCCTGCCGTAACGCGTCGCGCAACCTGGCCGGCGTCGTGCCGGTGACACGACGGACCTCACGCGTTGCGCGGGGGTCGCCACCCTGTGCGGCTGCAACGAGGAAGCCTACGGCAAGCCTCGCTGGTACGGTGTTCGGCTCCGCTACAACGTCGAGTAGCCCACGCTTGCCCGGGCTGCCGATCAGGGATCTGAGGCTTGCGCCGCAAGAAGGCCCAGAAACGTGTCTACCGACACGATTTCCGCCGGGAAGCCTTCCGCCAAACTCAGCAAGTCCTTGTCACCCGTCACGAGATAGTCTGCTTTCCCGACGAGGGCCAGTTCGAGAAACGGCACACCGAACGGATCGCGACATTCGGGTACGGCAGGACCTTTGGAAGGCATCTTGACCGTGGTGCAATAAGGCAGGTAATCGGCAAGAAGGTCTTCCCGCTCACTTGCCGATAACTGGAATTTTGGGTACGCCAGCACACGCAGCAACTCCGTTGCCGTGCTCCTGGACACCAGTGGCTGAAAGTACCCTGCCTGCCATGCCGCTCGCAGCCCGGCGAGCCTGCCCCGGGAGAAAACGAGTGCGGAGACGACTGCATTGGTATCGACGACCGCGCGCGGTCGTTCGCTCATTTGTTCTTACGCCGGCTGCGGGGCCGCGCCCATGCGACCGCATCCTCGACGTCGCGTTCGGTGATATCCAGCTCCGCAAGCTTCTCGCGCACCGCGTCAGCATTCTGGATGCGCACCGGGGTAAGGATGATTCGACCGCCCTCGGCCTCGACCTGAAAGTATTTCGGCGAGCCGACAGCCTGTGCCACGCTCTTGGGCAGGGTCAACTGGTTTTTCGAGGTCAATTTCGCAAGCACAATAGCACTCTCGGAAAGTAAGGAATCCTTACTTTACGTGGAAAAACGCCGCGTTACAAGGCCGTGCGGGCTTTATTGGCCGCTCGGCGAAACCATCGCCTGTCGCCCAGGCCATCAACGCTTCGTGCCAGCAGCGGATGTTCTGGTACTCGTCCACGATCGGCCTCGCGTCACGCTCGCCGCAAAACACCCCGGCTTCGCGTTGTGGAGATGCAGGTACGCGACCTTCCGATCACCCAGCATGCCGGTAATCGAGTCGCAGAGATCCGAACCATCGACGACGTCGGCCTGCACCATGAAGTGCCGTTCATCGAAGGCCCGGACCGATATCAGGCGGCTCGCCAGCACCTCGGGGACCGATCCGATGTCGGGAAACGCCTGCTCCGCATTCTCGCGCACGAAGATCGCGTGGCGCGCGCGGTACGGCGAGTGAGCCGGCTGGTGTTCGAAGTTCAGCAACAGGACCGTCTCGCCCGGCTCTGCGTCCAGAAGGCTGACGCGGCAGGGAAAGCCGGGCTTGCTGTCGACCACGCTGCGGCTCGCGCCTACTTCCGCCAGCGCGGCGTCGGACAGTTCGAACAGCGGGGCGAACGGGGCATAGGGCAGTGCGTGGATCCGGAACGACATGGACTTCTCCTCTGCGACCTCCCAGAAGGATAGGTCTGCGCCGCCGTCGAACGACATCCGCTTCTTGCTTTCGAATTACCTCAGCTGGCTGTCCTTGCTCCCCCGGCGGTTATACCCGCTGTGCCCTCCCCTCGGCTCGTCGAGCGCCGCCTGGCAACGGACACACCGGCGAACGCCCGGGATCGCGTTGCGCCGAGCCGCCGGGATCTCCGCTGCGCAATCCTCACAATGCTTAAGACTCTCGCCGCGCGGCAATGCACTACGGGCGCGCTTGACGGCGTCGTCCACGCTGGCGTCGATTTGTTCCTGTACAGCCCCGTCGCGGGCCCAGCCAGTGGCCATGAATCTCTCCTGCTGCCGTCGGGAGTGCCCGTTCGGCACGTTCCGGTCGCTTATTGCCCCTCATGCTGCACCCTTCGCTCGCACGGGATCAAGACCGCGTCGCTGCGGCCAATCAAATTCCCTTCTGCCACGCACGGAGAGGCGCCCGCGCACGAACGCGGCAGCCAGCCGCACCGACGAATCTCCGTCGCGATCTTGCCGTAACGCGTCGCGCAACCTGGCCGGCGTCGTGCCGGTGACACGACGGACCTCACGCGTTGCGTGGGCCTGATCGGCAAACCCGCATGCCCCGAGCCCCCGTCGAGCGTCAGGTGCCACAGACAGCGCACGTGGCGGCGCAGTGCTTCGGGCGGCCGGAACTCCCGGTAATTCACGACCCGGCTCATCTGTTCGGGCTCATCGGAAGTTTGCGCTTTTGTTCAAGCC
>JBOHZD010000074.1:0-8074 GCA_050738315.1 Woeseiaceae bacterium | reverse complement strand
CGGCTACTCGAAGCCCCGCGAAAACCGCACGCCGAACTCGCTCGCATCATTACTCAGCATCACCAGCACGTAGTCGCCGGTGTTCAGGCGCGCGTTGTCGTAGCGTTCGTCGGTCACGTTTCTGCCGTACAGCCCCACCGTCCAGTCGCCGTCGGCGGACAGGTAACTGATATCCACATTGATCAGGCCGCGGCTGTCGATTTTCGTGAAGCGGCCGGGATCGGCCGTCGGCTCGCCGAACATCTCGTCGCGATATGAATAATCGGCGCGGAAAATCATCTCGGCACCGCCTGCCATCGGCAGGCTGTACTCCGGGCTGAATGCGAAGGTGAGTTCCGGCGTCAGCGGCGCCACCGCATCGGGATCGTCGACGTCCACATTGATGTACCCGATGCTCGTTTGCAGCGTGAAGCTGTCATTCACCAGCCAGGTGCCTTCGAACTCGGCGCCGGTCGACTCCTGGTCCACGATGATGTTGCGCGTGTCGAAACCGGCGCCCGTCGTCGTGCTGACCTGGTACGGCAAATCGGAGTAGTCCGTGAAGAACACGGCAAGGCTCATCTGCACATTGTCGAGCGGCTGTCCCTTGATGCCGCCCTCGTAGTTGACGGCCGTGATATTGTCGTTGGCGACAAAGCAGTTCGGCTGGCTCACGTTACCGGGCTGGGTGAAGTCCAGGAAGCCGAAGAGGCAGAATGGCCGCGGTGGAAACTGGCCGGATTGGTAACCGTTCTGGATCGTGCCGTAGATGCTCATGCGTTCATCCAGATCCCAGGTCGCCGCAAGCTCCCAGCTCAACTCGTCCCAGTCACGCGACGCGCCGGTATCAATCAGGCTGTCATTGATGTCGACCCGCGCATCTTTCTCGTCTTCGGTGTAGCGCAGTCCGCCGGAGACGCGCAGCCGGTCGGACACGTTGTAACCGACGTTGCCGTAAATAGCGCGGCTGCTCAAATCCTGGCCGAGCGTCAAAGTACCCGGACCGCCGAGAAAGATCGTCGGATCCTGGTCGTTTTCGCCTTCCTCGTCGAAGAAATAAAGTCCGGAGACGAAGTCCCATGCACCGTAAACGCCGTTCAACTGCAACTCGACCGAGGTCTGGTCGGCGAAGCCGGTTTCCGGAAATGACAGAAAGTCCTCGAGGAAGCCGTCGTCGTCGAGACCGGCTTCGTATTCCGAGTGCCGGTCGCTCACGAGCAAGCGAGTGTTCAGGTTCTCGGAAATCGTGTAGTCCGCCGTCAATGAGACGCCGTAGGCCTGGTTCGTGACGCCGGTCTGCGTGACCTGCCCGGTGTTGTTGTCGTACGGATCGGCTGCCAGGTCGGAATTGCGGAAGCCGGCGCCGAAGACTGCGCCGTTCGGCAGTTCGTCGATCAGGGTGGTGTAGGGCCGCATTCCGTTGTCGCCATCGTTACCGTCGGCTGTAACGAGCAGCGAGAAATCGTCCGTCGCGTTCCAAAGGACCGCCACGCGCGCGGAGATGTCCTGCAATTCTCCGACGTCCGCCTCCGGGTCCGGAATGTTCAGGAACTCGCCGATGCCGTTGCGGCGTTTGAACGCGCCGGAGACACTCATGGCGACGTCGTCGGTCAGCTCGACGTTGGTGAAGAAATCCGTGTTGACCCGGCCGCGGCTGCCAACCTCGAACCCGATGCGGCCGGCTTCGCCCTCGCCCGGTTTGCGGGTGATGATGTTGATGGCTCCGCCGAGCGAATTGCGGCCGTACAGCGTACCCTGCGGACCGCGCAGTACCTCGACGCGCTCGATGTTCGCGAGACTCCAGTTCTGGCCGACCTGGCGGCCGAGATACACGCCGTCGACATACACACCGACGCCCGGATCGGTCGTGATCAGGTGATCCTGCAGGCCGATGCCGCGGATGAACGGATTCACGGACGAGGTGTGTCCGGCCGAGAAGCCGGTAACATTGAGGTTGGGCACGAACTTGCCGATGTCCGTAAGGTCGGTGATGCCCTGTTTCTCGATCGTCTCGCCGGAGAAAGCGGTCACGGCGACAGGGACTTCGTAGAGATTCTGCTCGCGTCTCTTGGCGGTCACGGTGATTTCTTCAAACAGCGAATCTTCGGTGTCGCTCTCCTGGGCTGTAGCAGTGCCGCACAAGCCGCCCAGTGACGCGGCAAGAACCGCGCCCGCGAAGTATTTCCTGTTCATTGAGGTCTCCCCGCAGATACCTTGCAATTGCCGGGATTAGACACCCCCGGGCAGCGGCGTGTCGAGCCTCCCCGGGGCTTGACAAAATGCCAAATACCAATCCGATCGAACGACAGGACTCGCGGCGACAGGGCAACTGCTGCAAAATCGAATCTGACGCGAAGCGAAGAGACCCGATGCTTTTCACGGACGTAATCCGAACGAAGCGCGATGGCGGCGAACTGTCTCCGGAACAGATCGACGTTTTCGTCAACGGCTTGACCGACGGCAGCCTGCCGCCGGAACAGGTCTCCGCGCTTGCAATGGCGATTTTTCTGAATTCGATGTCGTCCGCGGAGGCCGGCCGCCTGACGACGGCCATGGCGTTCTCAGGCACCGTGCTCGACTGGTCCGGGGAGCGGCTCGACGGCCCGGTCGTCGACAAGCATTCGACCGGCGGCGTCGGCGACAAGGTCAGTTTTCTGCTGGCGCCGATCGCTGCTGCGTGCGGGTGTTATGTGCCGATGATTTCAGGTCGCGGCCTGGGGCACACCGGAGGAACGCTCGACAAGGTCGGCTGTATCCCGGGTTACAACGCGACGCCGGATTTCGATCTGTTCAGCAAGGTCGTACGCGAAGCCGGTTGCGCCATCATCGGGCAAACCGCGGAACTCGCGCCGGCGGATCGGCGGTTTTATGCAATACGCGACGTGACCGGCACGGTCGAATCCATTCCGTTGATCACTGCCTCGATCCTTTCGAAAAAAATCGCCGCCGGCCTGGACGCGCTGGTCATGGACGTCAAGGCGGGCAGCGGCGCGTTCATGTCTACCGTTGCACGCGCGGAGGAACTGGCGCAAAGCCTGATCCATACGGCGGCGGCCGCCGGGCTCAAGACTCACGCGCTGATTACCGACATGAACGAGGTGCTCGGCAAAACGGCGGGCAACGCAGTCGAAATCGTGGAAGCGATGGAATACCTGCGGAACAACGAACGCGAGCCGCGGCTGGATGACGTGGTCATGCAACTCTGTGCGGAGATGCTGCTGATGACCGGGATCGAAAGCGGGCGCGATGCGGCGCTTGCTCGCGCGGAGGATGCATTGACGTCGGGAAAAGCGGCGGAGGTTTTCGATCGAATGGTGGTCGGGCTTGGAGGGCCGGGCGGCTTTGTCGAAGGTTACGAGAAGCATCTGCCGGTAGCACAGGAGATCGAGCCGGTGTTTGCGCACGGGGAAGGTTACCTGGGCGAGGTCGATGCGTTTGCCATCGGCAACGCGGTTATCGCACTGGGCGGCGGCCGCCGGAGGCTCGATGACACGCTGGACCTGTCGGTCGGTTTCAGCGAGATGCTGCCGATCGGCATCAGGATTGACCGGCAAACGCCGCTCGCCACCGTGCACGCGGCCTCGGCCGACGCCGCCGCCCACGCGGCGAAACTGCTGCGCAACGCGTGCCGAATCGATGATGTCCAACCGGAAGTGCGGCCGGTGATTTACCGGACGTTGATTCCAGACTGACAGCGGTCGCCCGCATGGCGGGCTCCTACAGAGGCAGGCATCACCGCCGACGGGTTCAGGGGGATAGGCGAAAGGATGCGGGCAGAAGTTCGTCGATGCTGCGGGATTCGACGGCGTTGTTTTCGCCGATCAGGATCACGCGGGTGTTTTCGTCCGCGAACTCTGCGATCTTCTGGCGGCAGCCGCCGCAGGGGGTGCAGGGTTCCAGTTGATCGTGGCCGCCGACCGCCGCTATGGCGACGATTTTTCGTCCGCCGGCCGCGATCATTGCGGCGATTGCATTCGCCTCCGCGCAGGTTCCTTCCGGAAACGCGGCGTTCTCGACATTGCAGCCCGTGTGCACCCGGCCGATCTCGTCCTGCAGCGCCGCACCGACGCGGTACTTCGAATAGACCGCGTACGCATTCTGGCGCACGTTTTTCGCGGCCTGGATCAGGCGTTCCTCGTCTCCATTCATGATTTGCGCATCGGGTTGTTCGGGTGTGTGGTCCAGTTTGCTTTTTCCGCGACGATCTTGCGGCCGGTGCGCGGATCGGTGCCGCTCGTAAGCGGCTGCATGGTGATGCAGCCGTCGACGGGACATACGCTGACGCACAGGTTGCAGCCGACGCATTCCTCGTCGATCACCTCAAAATGCCGTTCACCGTTGACGGCTTGCGTAATCGCCTGGTGCGACGCGTCTTCGCAGACGATGTGACAACGGCCGCACTTGATGCAGAGATCCTGATCGATGACCGCCTTCTCGACGTAATTCAGGTTCAGGTATTGCCAGTCGGTGACGCTCGGCACGGCCCTGCCGACCAGCTCCCGGATCGATGACATGCCTTTGGCATCCAGGAAATTGCTCAGGCCGTCCGTCAGGTCGTCGATGATCTTGAAACCGTACACCATGGCCGCCGTGCACACCTGCACATTCGATGCGCCGAGCGCCAGGAAATCGACCGCGTCGCGCCAGTCCGCAATACCACCGATGCCGGAGATCGGCAGCCGGCTCGTTTCTGTGTGGCGCGCGATCTCCGCGACCATGTGCAACGCGATCGGTTTCACCGCCGGCCCGCAGTAACCGCCGTGCGATCCCATGCCGTCGGTCGATGGATACATCGTCAGCGTGTCGTAGTTGACGCGCATGATGGAGTTCACCGTGTTGATCAGCGATACGGCGTCAGCGCCGCCGGCCTGTGCTGCCCGCGCGGGCGGCAGAATGCTGGTGACGTTCGGCGTCAGCTTCACAATGACCGGGACGCGCGCGTATTTTTTGCACCATTCGGTCGCCATCTGGATGTATTCCGGCACCTGGCCGACGGCGGAACCCATGCCGCGTTCGGACATGCCGTGCGGGCAGCCGAAGTTGAGCTCGAAGCCGTCGGCGCCGGTGTCCTCGATCATCGGCACGAACTTCGCCCACGTTTCTTCGTTCATCGGCAGCATCACGGAAACCACCAGGGCGCGGTCCGGCCAGTCTCTCTTGATCTGCCGGATCTCGTCGAGATTGGACTTGAGCGGCCGGTCGGTGATCAGTTCGATGTTGTTGAAGCCGATCACCCGCCGGTCGTTGCTGTGTATGGCGCCATAGCGCGGTCCGTTGACGTTCACGATCGGGGGATCTTCGCCGAGCGTTTTCCAGACGGCACCGCCCCAGCCGGCTTCGAAGGCCCGGTTGACGTTGTAGGCTTTGTCGGTCGGCGGCGCGGAGGCGAGCCAGAAAGGGTTGGGGGATTGGATCCCGAGGAATTCCGATTTGAGATCAGCCATGGTGAATGTGTCCGTTGGAGCACAAAAACTCGGCCGTGACGTGAACACTTGCGATCATGTCGACCGCCCCGCGAGCGCGCGCAATTCACGGTCGATCGAGATTGCCGCGACCTTGCCGTGCTGGACCGCCGTGACGGTCAGGTCTTCGCCGTCTGCGACGCAATCGCCACCCGCCCACACATTCGGCAGCGTCGTCTTGCCGTTTTCGTCGACAGCAAGCTTACCGTCCAACTTCTCGAGCTCCTCATAGCCCTCCAGTTCGAACGACAACCGCTGGCCCACCGCCTTGAAAACGATGTCTGCGTCGACAGTCCACACTTCACCCGTTCCTTCGAGTCTTCCTTTCTTGCCAACGGCAGTGCGCTCAAAATCGATACCGGTAACACGGGCATCGACGTCGACCCGAATGCGCACGGGCTTCGCCCAGTGTCGAATGCTCACGCCTTTCGTCTGCGCGAATTCCTGCTCGTAACGGCTTGCGCCGATCTGCGCCGGCCCGCGCCGATAGACGATGTCGACCCGTTCCGCGCCCAGCAGTTTGCTTTGCACGGCGATGTCGATTGCTGTCATGCCGCCGCCGATGACCACCACGCGGCGGCCGACCGGCAGCCGGCTCTTGTCCTTCGCCTGCCGCAGCTCGGCGATATAGTCGACCGCATTCAGCACGCCGACCGCGTTTTCGTTTTCCACACCGAGGTCGTTGATGCCGGCCAGACCAGCGCCGAGGAACACGGCATCGTATTCCTCACGCAAGTCCTCGAGCGTGAAATCAATGCCCAGTGTCATTCCCTGCCGGATTTCGATGCCGCCGATGCCCAGGATATAGTCGACTTCCCGCTGCGCAAAATCGTCCACGGTCTTGTACGCGGCAATGCCGTATTCGTTCAGCCCGCCGCCTTTTGCGTCGCGATTGAAGATCGTCACCCGGTGACCGAGCATGGCGAGGCGGTGTGCGCAGGAAAGTCCCGCCGGCCCGCCGCCGACCACGGCAACCGCATTGCCGCTATCCGGCGCGCGCGCGAACAGCGTAACGTTGCCGGCCAGGATCGGGTCGGTCGCGTAGCGCTGCAACAGACCGATATTGACGGGCTTGTCTTCGTGCGTGTTCCGCACGCAAGCTTCCTCGCACAGCACTTCGGTCGGGCAGACGCGCGCGCACATGCCACCTAAGATGTTCTCGCGAAGAATCGTGTGCGCCGATCCTTTTATATTGCCGCTGCGGATCTTCTGGATGAACCCCGGGATGTCGATGCCGGTCGGGCATGCCGTGGTGCAGGGCGCGTCGTAACAGAAATAACAGCGATCGGCTTCGATGAGCGCCTCGGAGCGCGCCAACGGCGGGTGCATGTCACCGAAATTCCGTTCGATGTCCGCGACAGGCAGCCGCCCCGGACGCACGTCCGGCCCTTTGCGGGAGGGCGGGCTGCCGGTCATCGCCGTCTGCTCAGCGCCTTTGCCGGACCCGCTCACTGGGCACCAGCCGCCGCACCGCCGTCGGTTTGCGGCGTTCCGCCTGCTTTCGCATCGCGTCGTAATAGCTCGCGAACGGCGCTTTTTCGATGTAGCGGCCGGCGCCGCGTTCCACGTTCAGTTCGCCGTCGGCGAACACGACCTTGCCCCGGCTCAACGTGTGTGAGGCAGAGCCCAACACGGTCATGCCTTCGAAAATATTGAAGTCGATGTTCGAACGATGGGTCTTGGCCGAGATGGTTTTGCTCGCAGCAGGATCCCAGACGACGATGTCGGCGTCCGCGCCGACCGAAATGTTGCCTTTCCGCGGAAAGATGTTGAATATCTTCGCCGCGTTGCTCGAGGTAGCCGCCACGAATTCGTTCATCGTCAGGCGTCCCGTGCTGACGCCGTGATGCCACAGAACCTCCATGCGATTCTCGATACCTGCCGTGCCGTTCGGAATCAGGCGGAAGTCGTCCTTGCCGGCCGCTTTTTGCCCGGCACAGAAGCAGCAGTGATCGGTCGCCGTCGTCTGCAGATTGCCGGATTGCAGCCCATGCCATAGCGCCTTCTGATGTTCCGGGGCGCGAAACGGCGGACTCATGACGTGCCCGGCCGCGAATTCGAAGTCTTCGTTGCGATAAACGGAATCGTCGATCAGCAGGTGACCGGCAAGCACCTCGCCGTACACTCTCTGGCCTTCGTTCCGCGCACGGGTAATGGCTTCCAGCGACTGCCGCGACGACACGTGCACGAGATAGATCGGCACGCCCAGCACTTCGGCGATGCGAATGGCGCGATTCGCCGCCTCGCCTTCCACTTCCGGCGGCCGCGACAGCGGGTGGCCCTCCGGACCGGTGATCCCCATGTCGAAGATCTTCTGCTGCAGGCGAAACACCAGCTCGCCGTTCTCGGCGTGCACGGTGACGATGGCGCCCAGTTCCAGCGCCTTCGAAAAACTGTTCACCAGGATTTCGTCGTCCGCCATGATGGCGCCCTTGTACGCCATGAAGTGCTTGAAGCTGTTGACGCCGTGCTCGCGCACGAGGGTTTCCATGTCGCGCCCGACCGTCTCGTCCCACCACGTGATCGCGACGTGGAACGAGTAATCGGCGACTGCCTTCTCCGCCCAGCCGCGCCATTGCGTGAACGCCTCCATGACGTTCTGGCGCGGGTTGGGAATGACGAAGTCGATGATC
>JBOHZD010000073.1:0-10168 GCA_050738315.1 Woeseiaceae bacterium | reverse complement strand
CAGCGGACGAACTGGCCGACAATGTCGTCGCCTCTGTCGGCAAGCAGATTGTCCTCGGCCTGCCGGTTGGACTGGGCAAAGCGATTCATGTCGCCAATGCGCTGTATGAACGCGCGGCCCGCGATGCGTCCATCGATCTGACGATATTCACGGCATTGACGCTCGAAGTACCGGAAGCCGGCAGCGGCTTGGAGGCGCGTTTTCTTACGCCGCTGGCAGCGCGGCTGTGGAGCCGTTGGCCGTCACTGCGTTACGCGGAGGATTTGAGGAAGCAGCAATTGCCGCCGAATATTCGCGTACGCGAATTCTATTTCCGTCCGGCGGCGTATCTCGACAATGCACTGGCGCAACGTTCGTATTCAAGCCTCAACTACACGCAGGTTGCCGCCGAGCTGGTGCGGCTCGGCGTCAACGTGATCGGCCAGCTCGTTGCCCCGCACCGCGATGACGGGAATCGGTTCAGTCTCGGTTCCAATCCTGAGGTGACGCTGGATCTGTTGCCGGAACTGAACCGACGGCGCGGAGCGGGAGAACCGGTCGCATTCGTTGGTGAGGTCAACGACCAGATGCCCTACATGTTCGGTGATGCGGAACTGCCCAAAGAACGTTTCGATTTTCTGCTGACCTCACCCGACTGCAGCTACCCCCTGTTCGGGATGCCGAAACGCGCGGTATCGTACCGTGATTATGCGACAGCACTGCATGTTGCCAGCCTGATTCCGGACGGCGGCACGCTGCAGCTCGGCATCGGTTCATTGAGCGATGCAGTGGCACATTGCCTGTTGCTGAGACATCGATCGCCGGATGTGTTTCATGAAGTTCTGTCGCGCTTGCCGGGCGGCCCGTCGTCGGGAAGGCGCCCGCCTCTGCCGCTCGAAACCGGACCGTTTCGTGCAGGGCTGTACGCGGCCACCGAACTCTTGAGTGACGCCATTTACGGGTTGTTCGATGCAGGCATTATCTGTCGCGGCGCGGAAGACGGCAGCGAGACCTTGATGCACGCGGGTTTTTTCATCGGCTCGAACGCGCTATACGAAGCGTTGCGGACCCTGCCGGAAAAACGGCGCCGCCGGATAGCGATGTCGGCGATTTCATTTGTCAACAGCCTTTACGGTGACGAGCCATTGAAGCGGCATCAACGTCGCAACGGACGCTTTGTCAACGAAGCAATGATGGTCACTCTCCTGGGTGCCGCCGTGTCCGACGGACTTGAAGACGGCCGGGTCGTCAGCGGCGTCGGAGGCCAGTTCGACTTCGTGAGAATGGGTCACGAACTCGACGACGCACATTCCATCCTGATGTTCGCCAGCCGGCGCCTGGACAAAGGCCGCGCGCAATCGAACATCGTCTGGAACTACGGTCATACGACCGTACCGCGCCATTATCGCGATATATACGCCTGTGAATACGGCATCGCCGCCACGCGCGGCGAGACCGATGCCGCAGTGATCGCAGCACTGCTGAATATTGCCGATGCCGATTTTCAGCCCGGGCTGCTCGCGACGGCGCGCGCAGCAGGAAAGATCGATCGACACTACGAAATTCCCGCGAGCGCCGCCGACAATACACCGGGCGCGCTGCGTGCCGTGTTTCAGAGCCCGGAATTTTCCGGGCATTTCCCGCCCTATCCGCTCGGCACCGAGATGACACAAGTGGAGCAACGACTGGCGGCGGCGCTGACCTGGTTGAAACACCGCACGGCGCGGCCCTGGCCCAAAATCCGCACGATCATTGCCGCGCTGATGGAGCAGTCGACGGATGATGACACGGCGGCACTCGCGCGACTTGATCTGCAACACCCGCGTTCTTTCGGGGAGCGCATCTCGCAGCGTCTCGTTCGTCATGCACTGAAGAGGAGTGATCATGGATAGAAGCGGCAAACGGCCTGCGGAATCCGCCGTCGAAGACAATGTCTACAAGATTTTCCCGAATGATCTCAATTCCGAACTGACAGTGTTCGGCGGCCTGGTCATGGCACTTTGCGACCGCACCGCGCTCATCGTTGCCGAGCGGCACACCGGCCTGACCTGCGTCACCGCGGCGGTCGACAGCCTGAACTTCGTCGCGCCGGCGCGCGCCGGGGAGACGCTCATCGTCAAATCGAGAGTCAATCGGGCCTGGAACAGCTCGATGGAAATCGGCGTCAAAGTCATCACTGAAAACAGCCATAACCAGGAGACACGGCACGTCGTGTCCGCCTACCTTACGTTTGTCGGCCTGGACAGCGACGGAAATCCGGTGGATGTCCCGCTCGTAGTACCGGAAAGCGAAGCGGACAAGAGACGATACGAAGCCGCACAGGTACGGCGCAACGCCCGCATGAGCATGCGCGAAAAGCGTTGATCCCGGCTAGAAGCTAAGCGCCACTTCGGCAAACACTTTCGCGTCCTTGTTGCCGTCTTCGTCCGGATGCGTCAGCGGCTTCGCCAGTTCGACATGACCCGACAACCAGTCTGCGCCGAAGGACACACCGACCCCCGCGGAAGCCGCTGAGCGCCGGCTGGCAGTCTGTTCAAGCCAGGTCGTGCCGAGGTCGTAGAACCCGTAAAGTCCGGTATGCTGGCGCCAGTCCGCGAAACCATCCAGTTGACGGGTCAGCTTCAACTTGTTGCCGATCCCGCGATCGCCGCTGATGGCAGCCGCCTCGAATCCCCGGCCGATGCGGTTCCCTCCGACCTTGAATCGCTTGGTCGATGGCAGGATGTGCGGTGAGTACTGACCGTACAAGTCCCAGCGAAATGACCAGGAATGTTCGAGCTTCGCGAGTCGAACCAATCGCAGCTCCGCGATCGTGAAATCCGCGCGGCGCGGATCGTCGGGATCGCCGACCGTGTGCAAGCCTCCACCGAGGCCCGTCAGGCCCTGTTCGAGTTCCAGTGACCCGAAGTACTGGTTGGCGTCCTTCCTCCAGCTCAATGACGATCCGACCGCCAGGCTTCGCAAACGGTCTTCACGAAGGATGGTACCGTCCAGTCCGATATCGAGGTCCTCGAGTTCGAATGCGCCCCAGACGGACAGTATCCGGGACCCGTCCTGGCGCACGGGTTGCGTGATGCGCAGGTTGATGAGCTTCCGGTCCTGCTCTTCCGTTATGTCATCCGTCGGCAACCGCAACGCGGAAACACCGGCCATCAGCCGTACGGATGTGGCATGCGGGCCGGCGGTCACCGTTCCGAACGCGCCGCCGCTTCGGTACTTGTCAGTCTGTTCTGTCGTCCCCGCATAAAGCCCGACCGAGCTCTGCAATCCAAACAAGCCGTTGGCTGCGGCTTGCGCGAAGGCGAGATTGCGCCCGATCTCGTCGGTACCGCGGTTGGACAGTTTGAGCGACCCTTCCAGCGGCTTGTAGTCGGCATCGAGATCGAGAACGACCGCGCCATCGCCGCCGGCGTCGGTATAGGTATCGGCCTCCACCGTCAATCCCGGCAAGCCGCGCACGCGGCGCAGCACGCCCCGGATGTCCTCGGGACGTACGGCGGCTGCAACAGGCAACGTCTCCGTGATATCCCGGACACGCTGCTCGTAGGGCCCCGTGCTGCCCGACAACTTCACGCGCGAGATCTTCAACTCGACCACCCGGATACGGACGATTCCGGACAGCTCGCCAGTGTCGAGTACCTTGTAACCCGGGCGCGCGAAACCGTCCTGTGCATACTTGTCGCGGAGCGCTTCGGCAATGGCGGGCGCCGTCTTTTCGGTGACGGGATGCCCCATGTAATCCTTGTATACCTGGAACAACTCGGTGGCATCATAGACGCCGCTGTTCTGGATGACGGTTGCGGTGAGATCCGGATTTGCAGCGGCCGATACCGAAGCGAAAGAGAAAAGCACCAGCGCAACGCCGATGCGTCTTCGACAGCGCCGGGAGTGCGGAACGCCGCAAGAATCGCTACGACATAATGACGCCGCAAACCGCATTATGGAAAAGCCTGTTCTATCGCATGGAGAATTCATCGGCGCATTCTCCATTATGTAATTGAAGAATGCGGTGATGACGTTCACACAGGAGAACAGTCACAGTTTTGCGCGTGACACGCTTCATAGCGCCGGCAAGAACGTTCTGACTAGAATGCCGTTCCCGCTGTCGAAACGGAACTTCGCAGATGATGACTCGAAACACCGTGCTGAGGCAGTTCTGCCGGTTCAGCGTCCCCTGCCTCGTATTTAATCTCGTTTTCGCAATTGTTTTCGGGCTTGCGGCGCACGCCGCCGACGTCGGCGGTCCGTTGACGGTCACGGACTTTTCCGGTGCCGTTAAATTGAAGATGGACGACCGCTGGCAGGATCCGCAAGCCGGCATGACGGTGCGGATTCCGGCCACCGTATCGACGGGCGCAGACGGGTCGATCGATCTGTTGCAGGACGGCACCACGATCTCGATTGCCGCCAATACGGCCCTGGAGTTGTTACCGGGGCCGACATCCGGCCAGCTCGTCAAGCGCATCGTGCAGAGCAAAGGCAGCACCTTCTATGACGTTGCAAAACGCGAACATGACAAACTCCGCGTCGAGACGCCGTATCTCGTAGCCGTCATCAAAGGCACACAGTTCAACGTTACCGTAGCCGCAGAAGGCGCATCCGTCGCACTGTTCGAAGGCCTGTTGCACATCGATGCTCCTGACATCGGGGACAGCGTCGAGCTCGAGGCGGGACATATTGCCAGACGCCAGAAGGGCGATACGAAAATCACCGTCCTCCGCATGGACGATGGCGAGCCGCTCGCCCGGACCGGATCCGGAGCTGCGGCGGCCTCGGGCAGCGGAAATACCGCTGACGCGAATTCGACGGGCGGCGATGAGGTCGGCGATCTCGACGTCGTCTCCGGAGGAATCGGGAGCAGCGGTTCGGGTAACGGCAGCGGCCCCGGCCCGGAAGGCAGCCAGCCGACACCTGATTCCGGCGGCAGCGTAGCCGTCGTCGGCCAGGACGTGCCCTTGAACGTGAATTCGGACATCGGCCTGGACGGCGGCGGCATTGCAGCGGCGACCGGCGGCGGGCCGGGCGGCCAGGCCGGGCCGGTCATCGATGTCTACAACGAACTTAAAATCGGCGGCGACGATCTGGGTCTGGAAGCCGCCACCGGTATTGACGCCGGCGCACTCGGCGTGGATGTCGGCGTCGGCGCGGGTGTCGATCTCGGCAGCGGCGATATCGGACTGGACCTCGACGCAAGCGTTGATGTGGCCGATGCGGGTGTGGATCTCGGCGTCGGCGCGGACGTCGATCTCGGCAGCGGCGATATCGGACTGGACGTCGATGCAGGGGTCGACGTGGCCGATGCAGGTGTGGATCTCGGCGTCGGCGCGGACGTCGACCTCGGCAGCGGTGACGTCGGACTCGATGTCGATGCCGGTGTCGATGTGGCCGATACGGGCGTGGACGCCGGTGTCGGCGCCGATGTCGACCTCGGCAGCGGCGATATCGGGCTGGACGTCGATGCGGGCGTCGATGTGGCCGACGCCGGTATCGATATCGATGCCGGCGCCGATGTCGATCTCGGCAGCGGCGACATTGGACTCGATCTCGGCGCAGGCGGAGTGGGAGCCGGTATCGATGTCGACACCGGGCTGGACGGCGGCGGCGCCGGGCTCGACGTCAACCTGGATCTCGACGGTCTCGATGACGTCACCGGTGTCCTTGACGACCTGCTGGGCGGTGAGGACACCGACCCGGCTTCCGAAGAAGAGGAAGAGGACGAAGATCCCGTCCCGCTCCTGCCCGACCTCGGCGACCTGTTAGGGCTGTAGCCGTGCAATGGCGCCGGGTTCCCTGGCCCGTTATTGCGCTGGTCGCGCTGGCCCTGGCGCTGCTCGCCAGGACGTCCGGAGATCTCGCTCAAAAGGTCGAGTATGACGTCGCGGATATCGGCTTCCGCGTGCTGCGGCATACCATCGACAGCGATGTCGTCATCGTCGGCATCGACGCCAAAAGCCTGGCCGAACTGCAGGAATGGCCGTGGCCGCGGCGCTTTCACGCCGCACTGATTTCGAAAATCGCGGAGGCGGGTCCGAAGCGACTGTTCCTCGATATCGACTTCAGCGCGCGTTCCAGCCCGGAGGACGACGCAGCCCTCGCAGCCCGGTTCGCGGGTTGGCGGGGTGAGCCGATCATTCTACCCGCCTATTACCAGCAAACATCGTCAACGAGCGATGACCTGACCTTCACGCAACCGATGCCGGCCCTGCGGCCGTACGCATCGCTCGCATCGGTGAATCTCATCCCCAGTGCCGACGGGCTGGTACGCAGCATGCAGGGCGCGTGGTCGATCGAGGGTCGAGTCCTGCCTTCCGTTGCGGCCGTGTTGTCGACGCCGTCCGGCGACGCGAAGGGCGACGTCCTGCTCGATTTTTCGATCGATCCGGGCTCGTTCGACTTTGTTTCGTACGGGGATGTACTGGCCGACCGGGTACCGGCGGAACGATTTGCCGGAAAAACAGTCCTGGTCGGCGCGACCGCAATCGAACTCGGCGATATGGTATCGGTGCCCGTTTACCGCTCGCTGCCAGGCGTCGCCGTGCTCGCGATTGCTGCCGAGACGCTGCGCGCCGGCCTACACAGCAAACTGACAGCCGGAAGATACTGGACGCTGGTCGCGGTATGGACCGCGCTCTTTAGTTTTCTTTTCTGCCGCCTTTCGTGGCGCAGGAATATTGTCGTCGCCGTCAGTGGCCTCGCGTTCATCGCGGGTACCGAGTTGTATCTGTATGCCGGGCTGCGGATGGTGCTCGAATTCGTCCCGTTCGCGCTCGCAACCAGCATCGCATACGTTCTATCGACACTCAAATCACTGGAAGACGAGACCCTGCGTGCCATCGCCTTTTCCCTCGGCATCCGGAAACGCGATGCGCTGTTGAAAAGTATCGTCCAGTCATCGACCGACGCGATCCTCTGCATGGCTGCAAACGGCCGCATATTGACTGCAAATCCGGCGGCGGCGACGCTGTTTTCCTGTGATCATGCCGTGCTCTGCAAAGCATCCATTCACGATTTCATTCCGGGACTCCTGAATGCGGAGGCACCCGGTACTCGTCTGTCGCTCGAGGAACTGTGCGGGAGCATCTCGGAATGGGAGGCGCATCCGGCGTCGGCCTCGCCGGACGACTCGTTTCCGGTCGACGTGTCGGTGAGCCGGATCAACCTGAAAGACGAGCGGCTCTATACCGCCATCGTCCGCGACATCAGCGAACGAAAAGCACAGCAGCGCCAGCTTCAGTTCCAGGCCACTCACGACCCCTTGACGACCCTGCCGAACCGCCCCGCTCTCGCCGCGCATCTCGACGCCGTCCTGGCCCAGAGCAGCATCAGGCAGGCAACTGCCTTGCTGATGATCGACCTCAACCGGTTCAAGGAAGTCAACGATACGCTGGGTCACAACGTGGGCGACTACGTCCTTTACGAGGTCGCGCGCCGCCTGCAATCCGTGGTTGCCGAACGCGGCTTTATTGCACGCATCGGCGGTGACGAATTCGCGCTCGTCGTCCATGATTGCAGCGATTCTTCGAACGTTGCCGGCCTGTCGCAGGAATTGGTGGATTCGCTCAAGGTACCGGTGGAAACCTGCGGCGTTTCGATCGATGTCGGCCTGAGCATCGGCATCTCCCTGTTTCCACATGACGCGGACGATGCCGAAACGCTGCTGAAACGCGCGGACATTGCGATGTACGTCGCCAAAAAGAGCAGAAGCGGGTTCGAATTCTACGATGCGGCAAACGACCGGCACAGCCTTCGTAAGCTGACCATCGCCGGTCACCTGCGGCGAGCCATTGCGAACGACGAGCTCCGGTTACGCTTCCAGCCGCAGGTGAACCTGAAAAACGGCCGTGTGGAGAGCGTGGAAGCGCTGTTGCGGTGGGACGATGCCACGCTCGGTACCGTCAATCCGGACGAATTCATCGGTCTCGCCGAAATGACCGATCTGATTCAACCGCTGACGGAATGGACGCTTGCTGCCGCGTTCCGGCAAATCGTTCACTGGCAGGAACGAGGTCTGCGACTGCGTGTCGCGATCAATATTTCTGCGCGCATTCTGCAGGATGGCGGCTTTCCGGTCCGACTGGGCGCAGCGATGGCCAGCATGGGCATCCCGCCTGAACAGGTGGAACTGGAAATCACCGAGAGCGCGATGATGCTGGACCCGCAGCATGCCCTGCGCGTTATTCACGCACTCGACGATCTCGGTGTCTTCATTTCGATCGACGATTTCGGCACAGGTTATTCTTCACTGGCTTATCTGCGCGATCTGCCGGTGCACGCCGTAAAACTGGACAAATCGTTCGTACTGAACATCGACAAGCATGAGGACGATCGTGCGATCGTGGAGTCGACCGCACAACTCGCGCATGCACTGAAGTTGCAAATCGTTGCCGAAGGCGTGGAAACCGCCGCGGCGGTGCAATACCTGGCAAATCTCGGATACGACTATGCCCAGGGTTACTGGTACGCCGCCGCCATGCCGCCCGACGTATTGACCGGCTGGATCGAATCATTCAATGCAGGCACCGTGGATTCGCGCTCCTGCCGGGTGGTCGTTGCGACTTGAGATCAGGGAAGAATACCCTGTGGCAAAGTGACCCCTGCTCAGGTAAAACGTGCGCACGGCGGCGACCGCCGGTCGTTGAACCCGAGGGGGAACTGTCATGCCACACCGCACATTCGTCGCACTCGTCCTGGGTGTCCTGGTCTCGACTTCGGCTGCTGAGCAGCCGGACATCTCGTTCAAATCGACCGAGCTGCAGCAAGGCCTGTACATGCTCGAAGGCGAAGGCGGCTTCTCGGGCGGTAACCTGGGCCTCCTGACCGGGGCGGACGGCGTCGTCCTCATCGACGACGGTGTGCGACCGCTGGCTGAAAAGATGCTGGCGGCCGTCAATGAAATTGCGGGCGCGCCGGTCGATTTTGTCATCAACACCCATGTTCACGGCGACCATACCGGGGGCAACGCAGCCTTGCACGCCACCGGCGCTACCATTATCGGCCATGACAACGTCTGGCGGCGCTTGCTGGACAGCAAGGCGGCCAAGGAGACACTGCCGGAAGTCACGTTTTCCGACTCGGTGACGTTTCACCTGAACGGTCACGAAGCCTTCGTATTCCACGTCGCGAACGCGCACACGGACGGCGATGCAGTCATTCTTTTTCGGGACGCGAACGTCATTCATGCCGGTGACCTCTTTTTCAACCGCGTCCTGCCGTTCATAGACCTGGACTCGGGCGGCAACGTTGAGGGTTACATCGAGGGACAGGAGCGGATCCTGTCGCTCGCCGGACCGGACACACGCATCATTCCCGGTCACGGCCCGCTCGCTGCCAAAGCCGATCTGCAGGCGGCGCACGACATGCTCGTCGACGCCCGGAATCGCGTCAAAAAGCTGGTGGATGCCGGGCGGTCCGAGGACGAGGTCGTCTCCGCAAACCCGCTTGCGCCATACGCCGACTGGAGTTGGGAATTCATGAGTGTCGAAAGCCTGACCCGAACGCTATACCGCGGCTTGACCGGCCAATAGCGGCGAAGAAATCACGACGGTTTCGAAGTTCTTCCATCGTGTCAGGCAACGGGACCATGCCATTTTCCGTGTAATTCTTGCATGACCCATCACGGGCGTTGCAAAGATTACAACCGGCGTCGTCTGAAACACGGCTCAGGTGCATGGTACGGATATTGCTTCTCCCAAGGGACGACTGCAGTCGACGCCGACTGTTCAATGAGGAGCGCAAACAAAATGTCCATTTGTGAAACCTGCGGTAATGATTACGACAAGACCTTTGTCGTCAGGACCAACGGGCAAGACCATATCTTCGATTCTTTCGAATGCGCGATTCAGGCACTCGCGCCCGTGTGCGACCATTGCAGCACGCGCATCATCGGGCATGGCATCGAATCACCCGGCAGGATGTTCTGTTGTGCCCACTGCGCGGAGCAGAATGGCGTGCACGCCGCGGTGGATCGCGTCGCATAAATCGTTGCAGCCCGCCTCGCAGGCGACCCCGACAGGCAATCGTCGCCGCTCCGCCGAGGCCGCAACAGACAATGCGTCTCTGCCTGCTCGAATTGCGTTCCGGTGCGATTTAATTCAGGCTAACGGCCTCCTGTCACCCGCAAAACCGACTGAGCAAATGGATACCAAGAAACTGACGGCGTTCGTCAACGGCGCCTGGGACGATTCGATCA
>JBOHZD010000072.1:0-3478 GCA_050738315.1 Woeseiaceae bacterium | reverse complement strand
CGCCTACAGTATCGACGTGCCACCGATGAGCAGCATAGTCGGTACGACCCTTGCGGTTCTGGCGTTGCTGACCGCATTCCAGGGCCAGTCTGCAACAGCACAGGACATCACGCGCGAAGATTTCTTCATCGGCGGTGATGCGGACGTAACGCTGTTCGTCCGGGAAGTACGGCTCACTGCTTACAAGAAGTACTTTCGTTCCTGGCCACCGGGGGTCGTGCCGACGACTAAACATGCGATACTTGATGTTTGTTGGCGCCGTGGCCGGCATCACCGCTCTGGGTACGATGCTTCCTCTTGGCGAACACGCTGATGCCCAACCCGATCCAACGAATTCTGGAACAAACCACGAGGAGGCGATGGTGACCCATCGAGCAAGCGGAACATTCGAAGTAACGATCACCCCCGTAGAGCCGGCCGGCCGTGCCGCGGAAGCCTCGATCAATCGCATGTTCATCGACAAGGAGTTTGAAGGTGGACTCGAAGCGCGCAGTATCGTCCTGATGATGGCCGTCAGCACGGAAACCGAAGGTTCGGCCGGTTACGTCGCCATGGAGCGCGTGACCGGTGCGCTGAACGGCCGTAAAGGCAGCTTCGCGCTGCAGCACAGCGGGACCATGACGCGCGGTGCGCCGGAACTGTCAGTCACGGTTGTTCCCGATTCCGGCACGGACGAACTCGCCGGCCTCACGGGTCGAATGGCTATTGATATTGTCGACGGGCAGCATCTATACGAGTTCACCTACAGCCTGCCGGACCAGGGCTGAGCGCGGCCAGGGCCGCCACAAAGAAACGGAACGGAACAACGCGCATGTTTTATCTCTTGCTCAAATTTCTCCACATTGCCTGCGTCGTGATCTTCGTGGGTAACATCACGACGGGTGCATTCTGGGCCGCCCATGCGCACAAGAGTCGTGACTTTCGCCTGATCGCATCGACCTTCGACGGGATCATTCGCAGCGACCGGCTGTTCACGATGCCGGGTGTCCTCGGCATCGTTGTCACCGGCATCGGCGCAGCACTGGTCGGCGGTCTGCCGATCCTGGGCACCGGCTGGGTACTGTGGGGAATCGTGTTGTTCATCATCGCAGGCATCGCATTCGGCCGTTTCGTGGCGCCACGGCAGCGTGAAATCGCAAAGCTCGCGCACGCCGCCGATTCAGGAGAGGGGAGCTGGAACGTCTACGAGAAAGCCTATAAAGACTGGCTTTTCTGGGGGCTCGTCGCATTGATCGCACCCGTTGCCGCGATGCTGATCATGGTGTTCAAGCCTGTGCTGCCGGCGTTCTGATGCTGACGCGCACACCCGGGCTTGCGCTCCGTCCGTTCGTGAAGACGCTCTGGGCAACCGATCCGGCGTCCATGACGCCACAGGCCGCGGCGGATCGCGAACGGGTGCTGCCGACCGGTGCGATGCATTTTGCGTTCCGCCTTTCGGACCTGCCGTTCCGGCTTTTTGACAGCGACAGTGATGCCATCGGACATGCAGTTGGCCACGCGATCGTCGGCGGCGCCCGTCTCGCCCCCTATGTACGCGACCTCTCCGTGCCGGCGCCCTCGGTCGGCGCGGAATTTCATCCCGGCGCGAGTCAATTTCTTTTCGGCATGCCTGCCGATGCGCTGGCGGGCCGACACACACCGCTCGATGCACTCTGGGGCCGGTCCGCCGACGCCATGCGGGAACGGCTCACCGAGGCCGGATCCGCCGAGGAGCGACTGGACCTGCTGGAATCAGCGCTTGCCGCCCGTTTGCCGAGGTTGCGCGGCCTGCACCCGGCCGTGGCTCACGCACTCGGGTGCTTCACACACACGGCCGATGTGCGCGCCGTGGTTCGACAAACGGGATACAGCCATCGGCGGTTCAACGCCCTCTTCGTCCAGGCTGTCGGATTGACGCCGAAGCGCTATTGCCGCGTGCGCCGCTTCCAGCAGGTGCTCCGCCTGATTGACGCAAGCCCCGCCGCATCCTGGATCGACGTGGCGGTGGACTGCGGCTACAGCGACCAGTCGCACTTCAACCGGGAATTCCGCGAATTCACAGGGATGACGCCGGGCGAGTATCGCTGCATATCGCCGTCGCGGCCGCATCACGTACCTGTCCGCCGGTAGGTCAAATTCTTACAAGACGCAGTATGGCACCGGCGGTACATTGAACCCTGCCCCGGGTTCGGGTCGGATTACATGAGGAGAATCAGAATGGCGATTCACGAGCTGTTCGCCTACCTGCACGTGAACGATGCAGGGAAGGCCATCGAGTTCTACACGAAGGTTTTTGACGTATCCGAGAAGTTCCGCCTGACCGAGCCGGGCGGCCGCATCGGCCATGCGGAACTCGACTTCGGCGGATCGACCCTGATGCTGTCGGACGAATATCCCGAGTACGAAATCCGGGGACCGAAAGCGATCGGCGCAACCTCGGTGACATTGCATATCCACGTTGACGACGCCGATGCCGCCATTCGCCGTGCCGTGGCAGCGGGCGCCGAACTCGAACGCGAGCCGCAGGATCAGTTCTATGGCGAGCGCTCGGGTTGTATCCGCGATCCTTTCGGTCATCGATGGAATATCGGTCACAGCATCGAGGAGCTGACGCCGGCAGAAATGCAGCGGCGGTATGCGGATGCGTTGAAGGACCAGTGACCGCCCTGGTTGCCGGCTGATAGAATCTCCGGAGAGAGTCTCGTGATGCCTGATCTTTCCGACTATCCCATCGTCCAGAAATGGCCGGCAAAATATCCCGACCGGATTCAGCTTTATTCGGTGCCGTCGCCGAACGGCGTAAAAGCCTCGATCATGCTCGAGGAAACCGGCCTCGCTTACGAGCCGCATGCCATCCGGTTCGGAAACAACGAGCAGAATTCGGCGGAGTTCCTCTCACTGAATCCATACGGCAAGATTCCGGCCATCATCGACCCGCATGGGCCGGACGATCGTCCGCTCCCCTTGTTCGAGTCCGGCGCGATCCTGGTCTATCTCGCCGAAAAAGCCGGGAAGTTCATGCCTCCGGAGGGCGCGCGCCGCTACGAAACGCTGCAATGGCTCATGTTCCAGATGGCCGGTGTTGGACCGATGTTCGGCCAGGTCGGCTACTTCCATAAATTCGCCGGCCGGGAATACGACGACAAACGGCCGCGCGATCACTATGTCAAAGAAAGCAGGCGCCTGCTTCACGTGCTCGACCAGCGGCTTCACGAGCGCCATTGGATGATGGGGGACGATTACACGATCGCGGATATCGCTATCTTCCCCCTGGTGCGTAACCTGGTGGGCTACTATCGGGCGGCGGACCTGGTGGGCATTGCCGATTTCCCGAGCGTTACGCGGGCGCTCGATTCCTTCCTGGCACGCCCTGCCGTCGCGAAAGGCATCACAATTCCGGAGAGCGAGGTGTGACCATGACGCCGCGCGACAGGAGAACACCAATGCGCGGCACCGTCAGCTTTCCGTTCCTCATCAGCCTGGCCATCGTGACGCTCGC
>JBOHZD010000071.1:0-4890 GCA_050738315.1 Woeseiaceae bacterium | reverse complement strand
TCGGTCAATTCTGCCGAGTTTCTGCGGCCTGCGGAGCGCTACCAGCTGATGCCGCAGATCGATCGCTGGGTGGTCAACGCGGCATTGTCGGCCATTGGCGCCGGCGAGATAAAGCTACCCGGCAAACGCAGCTGCTCCATCAACATTTCCGGCCAGACCATGGGCGACGAGGGTTTCCTTTCCTTTGTCGTCGAGGCGCTGGACCACAGCGGTGTGACTCCCTCGAGTATCTGTTTTGAAGTCACCGAGACTTCCGTATCGACGAACGTCCAGCAGGCACAGCGGTTTATCGAAGTGCTGCACGGCATCGGCTGCGAGTTTGCCATGGACGATTTCGGCAATGGGCTGGGCGCGTTCTCGAGCCTGAAGCACCTTGCGGTCGATTACCTCAAGATCGACGGCATCTACACGCGCAATCTGACGTCCGATCAGATCAATCAGGAAATGGTCACCGCGATGATCAAGCTTGCGCGAACGCTGGAATTCCGTGTGATTGCGGAACAGGTCGAACAACAGGAAGATTTCGACTGGCTGCGCGAGCACGGCGTTGATTTCGTGCAGGGCAATTTCATCGAACCGCCGGCCATGCTGGGGACGGCGCAGAGCGGCAGTGGTACCTACCGCATGCTGATGCCGTAAGACCCCTGCGTCTCAGAGCAGCGGCACCATCAGCAACGCCACGATGTTGATGATCTTGATCAGCGGGTTGATCGCCGGACCCGCGGTGTCCTTGTAAGGATCGCCAACGGTGTCGCCGGTGACGGCCGCCTTGTGCGCATCCGATCCTTTGCCGCCGCAGTTGCCGTCTTCGATGTATTTCTTCGCGTTGTCCCAGGCGCCGCCGCCGGTCGTCATCGAAATCGCGACAAACAGGCCGGTGACGATGGTCCCGAGGAGCAGACCGCCCAGCGCCTTCGGACCCAGCAGCAGTCCGACTGCCAGCGGCACCAGGATGGGCAGCAGCGACGGCACGATCATTTCCTTGATGGCCGCCTTGGTGAGGAGGTCGACCGCGCGGCTGTAATCGGGTTTGCCGGTGCCCTCCATGATGCCCGGAATCTCCCGGAACTGGCGTCGCACTTCATTGACCACGGAACCCGCGGCACGGCCGACCGCTTCCATCGCCATCGCGCCGAACAGGTACGGCACGAGACCGCCGATGAACAGGCCGATGATGACCAGGTGGTCGGACAGGTCGAACTGCACCAGGATGCCAGCACCCTCGAGGGCATGGGTGTAGTCGGCGAACAGCACCAGCGCCGCCAGGCCGGCAGAGCCGATGGCGTAACCCTTGGTGACTGCCTTCGTCGTATTGCCGACGGCATCGAGCTGGTCCGTGATCGCGCGCACTTCGGGAGGCAGGTCGGACATCTCCGCGATGCCCCCCGCGTTGTCCGTAATCGGGCCGAAAGCGTCCAGCGCGACGACGACGCCGGTCATCGAGAGCATCGTGGTCGCCGCAATCGCGATGTTGTAAAGGCCCGCCAGCGTATTGCCTTCAGGTGCCAGCGCGAACGCGCCCCAGATACTTGCGCAAACGGCCAGCACGGGGAGGGCGGTCGCTCGCATCGAGACCCCCAGTCCCGCGATGATATTGGTGGCATCCCCCGTCAGCGAAGCATTCGCGATGGTCTTGACCGGCTTGAACTCGGTGCCGGTGTAGTACTCGGTAATGACGACCATGGCGGCGGTCAGTGCAAGGCCGATCAGCGCCGAACCGAAAATACCGCCGGTATTGCCACTGGCGGCCATCATCATGTCGGTAATGAAGTAAAACGCGATGCCCGCGAGTACGCCGGCCACGATCATGCCTTTGTAGAGCGCACCCATCACTTTGCCGCCGTCCGAGGTGCGCACGAAGAACGTGCCGATGATTGAAGCGACAATCGAAACCGCGCCCAGCACCAGCGGATAGAAGATGGCTTCAGGTCCGTAGCTGTTTGCGATGAGAGTGCCAAGCAGCATCGTTGCAATAATGGTGACTGCATAAGTCTCGAACAGGTCGGCGGCCATGCCGGCGCAGTCGCCGACGTTGTCGCCGACGTTATCCGCGATGACGCCGGGGTTGCGTGGGTCGTCTTCCGGGATGCCCGCTTCGACCTTGCCGACGAGATCGGCGCCGACGTCGGCGCCCTTGGTGAAAATGCCGCCGCCGAGTCGCGCGAAGATCGAGATCAGCGAGCCGCCGAACGCCAGCCCGACGAGCGCGTGAATGGCGTGCTCCGCCGTGGCGCCCATGGCGGTCATGATCGCGTAATACCCTGCGACACCAATGAGCCCGAGACCGACCACCAGCATGCCGGTGATCGCGCCACCGCGGAACGCAATGTTCAACGCCGGGTTGACGCCGTGGGTGGCTGCCTGGGCCGTGCGGACGTTGGCGCGCACGGAGACGAACATACCGATGTAGCCGGCCAGTCCCGAAAATATCGCACCGATCGCGAAACCGAGCGCCGTGTGCCAGCCGATTGCAAATCCCAGTACGAGAAACAGCACGATGCCCGCCACAGCGATGGTCGAATACTGACGATTCATGTAGGCGCCCGCACCTTCCTGGATGGCGTGCGCGATCTGTTGCATCCGGTCGTTGCCGGCCGGCTGCCTGAGAATCCAGCGTACGGAAACCACACCGTACAGGACTGCCAGAACGCCCGCGCCTATGGCCAACCACAGTGCAATCTCATGGGTCATCGGATCGTCTCCTGATCAAATAAATGCCCCGGCGCGTGCGCGAGCCAGGGCAATCAACAACGGTTTGTTTATGAGGTCGAACATCAGTGACGGGAGCGGGTCAAGTCTTTGACCGTCCTGCAGCTTGCGCGGCAATCACGGACACAAAATGAGCCGGTTTTCCTTAATTATTTGCAGCTGACTTACAGCGACCTGCCGGCGCTCCCGGACGCTACATCGAGGTCCCGCCGCGGCAGGGCGCGCATCATACCACAAATTTCGACTTGAGCCGCCGCGGAACGGGCACGTTCCGCAGTGTGACATAATCCGGTAAGCCGTTGATATATGGGGGGTAATCCTCACCCCGGATGAGCGGTTCGAGATAGCGCCGGGCGGCGGCGGTGATACTGAACCCGTCCCTGGCGATAAAACCGCGCGGCAGTTTCTTTTCCTTGTTGGCGACTTTCACGAGCGGCGCTTCATCGATGCGCCAGCGGTATGGCCGGTCGGAAACGCGCGTGATGACCGGCAGCACCGCGGTTTTTCCGGCGAGCGCCATGCGTACCGCGGCGGCACCGACCGCATAGGCCTGCTTGACGTCGACCGCCGAGGCAATGTGCCGCGCCGAGCGCTGCAGGTAGTCGGCGACCGCGTAATGATATTTGTAGCCAAGTTCTTCCCTGACCATGTTGGCGACGACCGGAGCGACGCCGCCGAGTTGCGCATGGCCGAAAGCGTCCCTTGTTCCAGCTTCGGCAAGAAAGCGGCCGTCATCGTACCGTGCCCCTTCACTGACGACGATGACGCAATACTCGTAGCGTTCGACCGACTCCTTGACCCGTCTGAGAAAGGCGGTCCGGTCGAACGGAATCTCGGGGAACAGAATGATGTGCGGCGCATCTTCCGGTTTGGCGCCGGCGAGGCCGGCTGCGGCTGCGATCCAGCCCGCGTGTCGGCCCATGACTTCCAGTACGAACACCCGGGTCGATGTCTTTGCCATCGACAACACATCGAGGGCTGCTTCGCGCGTGGAGACCGCGACATATTTGGCGACTGAGCCGAACCCGGGACAGTTGTCCGTTACCGGCAGATCGTTGTCGACCGTTTTCGGTATCCCTAAGCAGGCCACGGGGAAACCGAGCTTTTTGCTGATGAGCGACACTTTATGCGCCGTGTCCATCGAATCGTTGCCGCCGTTGTAGAAGAAATAGCCGATGTCGTGCGCCTTGTATACTTCGATCAACCGTTCGTATTCCGCGCGATTCTCCTCGAAACCCTTCAGCTTGTACCGCGCCGATCCGAACGCGCCGCCCGGCGTATGCCGCAGCGCCGCGATCGTGCGCGCAGATTCCTTACTCGTATCGATCATGTCCTCGGTCAACGCGCCGAGGATGCCGTTGCGGCCGGCATAGACGTTTGCGATGCGGCTCTTGTGCTTGCGGGCCGTTTCGATGACGCCACAGGCAGTGGCGTTGATCACGGCGGTGACGCCCCCCGACTGGGCGTAGAAAGCGTTCATTTTCGACATGGGATGTTGCACCTTGCGGCTACGAATCGACGCCGGCAAGGATAACGGAATCTTGCCGGTCGTTCATTGACCTCTATCGTGATTGCCGGTAGCGTATCCCGCCCTCGCGAGTCATTGGCAATCCTGCATCCATACCGGAAACCGAAGAGAGAACTTCCAGTGCGCATAGTGTTGTTGGGGGCACCCGGATCGGGGAAGGGCACCCAGGCGAAAAAACTGATGCAGGAGCAGAGCATCCCGCAGATCTCCACGGGAGACATGTTGCGTGCCGCGGTCACCTCGGGTTCCGCGCTCGGCAAAAAAGCGAAATCGATCATGGACTCCGGCAAGCTGCTGCCGGACGACATCATGCTGGACATCATCAGCGAGCGTCTGGAAGAACCGGACGCTGCCAGCGGCTTTATTCTCGATGGCTTTCCGAGGACAGAGAAGCAGGCCATGGACCTTCAGAAACTGCTGGTCGGCAAAGGACAGCCGCTCGATGCGGCCGTGCTGATGGACGTCGATTTCGAGGTGCTGACGAAGCGGCTGACGGGACGCCGTACCTGCTCGACGACCGGCAAGCTGCTCAATGTCTATTTTTCGCCGCAGGAAGAACTGGACGCGTGTGTGGAGTCCGGCGGCGAGTTGATCCAGCGCGAAGACGATCGCGAGGAGACCATTGCGACGCGGCTGGACGTCTATCGCTCGCA
>JBOHZD010000070.1:0-5182 GCA_050738315.1 Woeseiaceae bacterium | reverse complement strand
GCCCATTGTACGACCGTGCGCACGCGTGGCGCGACCAGATCGTAGGCCTGGTCGAAGTCCACCCAGCGATACTCATGATGTTCGGGACGGCTCTGGCCCGGCGGAATTCCCATGATGACTTGCTTCTCCCCGGTCCTCGCCAGGAAGTAACGCGCAACCTTGCCGCGGTTATACGGGCCGGTTTCGAAAAAACCGTCGCCCCAGTCGAACTGCAGTTGGCGGATGCCGGTCTCCTCGGACACCTCCCTCACCGCCGCCTGCAGCGGCGTCTCGCCCGGTTCTCTCAGCCCTTTGGGGAAATCCCAGTTGCGATACGCACGCAACATCAACGTGAGCCAGCCGGACTCCGTCCGGCGCACGATGACCGCGCCGCAGGACAGGTTTTCCGCCTCGTCAGCCGCCATGCCGTTCGTGGACACCAACTTCAGGCCGCTCTCAGGACATCGGCCGGCGGCGCATTGATGGCACCCCGGGCGGCAATGAAGCCGCTCACGCAAACGACCCCCACGCCGCCGGTCAGTCCGGCGATCCAGAGCATTGGATTGAAAGTGTAGTCGAGGTCGAACAACTGCCGGGCGATCACCGCTGCCAGTACCGACGCGCCGGCCGATGCCAGCAGGCCCGCGGCAAAACCCAGGGCTGCGAATTCGGCGAGCACACCCGACAGCACCGTCCGGCGGCGGACACCCAACGCCCGCAACATGGCGCTTTCAAAGCGACGTTCGTCAATCGTCGATTGCACCGCCGCGAACAGCACGGCGATGCCGGCGGCCAGTGTGAACACGAACACGGCCTGTACTGCGAGACTCGCCCTGGCGACGATATTCTGTATCTGCTCGAGGATCGCGCCCAGATCGATGACGGACACGCTGGGATGCGCCCGCACCAGGGTCAGCAGCACACCCTGTTGCGGAGGCTCGACCCTGAGGCTCGCCACATAGGACGCCGGAAATTCCTCGAGCGCATTCGGCGACAGCACGATGAAAAAATTCGGCTGAAACGAATCCCAGTTCACCTTGCGAAAACTCGCGACGGTCGCCTCGACTTCCTGCCCGGCAACCAGGAAGCGCAAGCGATCGCCGAGATGCAAGCCCATCTCCTCTGCCGCTTCCTCCTCGACGGATACGAGCGGCTCGTCGTCGTAATGCTGCGGCCACCACTCGCCCGCGAGAATTTCGTTGCTCGAACTCAAATCGCGGGCCCAGGTCAGGTTGGCTTCCCGGTTCGCCATCCACTCTCCGTCTTCCATCGGATATTCACGTGTCTTGACGGACTCGCCGTTGATCTCGGTCATGCGCGCGCGCACCAGCGGCACGAATTCCGGCGCGGCAATGCCTGCACTCTCGAAAATCTGCGCGATGGAGCCCCGTTCCTCCGGCTGGATGTTGATCAGAAAATGATTCGGCGCGGCGTCATCGAGGCTACGCTGCCAGCTTTGCAGCAGGTCGGTTCTGACGAAGGACAGCAGCAGCAATACGGTCAGCCCCAAGCCGAATGCAACAACCTGCACGGCGCTGTCGCGCCCGCGGCGGGCAACGTTCGCCAGCCCGTAACGCCAGGCGATGCCGACACCGCTGCGCGAACGGCCGAGCAAGCCCACCAGCAGCCGGCCCACCCCGTAGAGCGCCGCCGCGATGACGGCCATGCCGCCCAGAACGATCACCAGCATGCGGCCATCCGGCACCGCCCGGTACAGGAGCAGGGCGACCGCCAGCAGCGAGAGGCCGGCGATCTGCAGGCGGGACGGCGGCGGCGGCATCGCGTCGTGACGCAGCACGCGCAGCGGCGGCGTGTTGCGCAACTGGATGAGCGAGGGCATTGCGAATCCGGCCAGCAGAATGAGGGCTGCGCCGGCGCCCAACCCGATCGGCGCCCAGCCGGCAGGCGGCAGGTCGCCTTCGAGCATCCCTCTGAGCATACGGGTCAGCCCCTCCTCGGCCGCGTAACCCACGGCACTGCCGAGCAGCACGCCGAGCACCCCGAGTAGCAGCAATTGCACGGATGCGGCGGACATCACGAAGCGCTGGGTCGCGCCCAGGCTCTTCATTAATGCAACGGTGTCCATGCGGCGATGCGCGAAACGGCGCGCGGACATCGCAATGGCCACCGCGGACAGCAGCAGACTGATGATCGCAGTGAGGGACAGAAAGCGTTGTGCGCGATCCGCCGCGTTGTTTGCGCGCTCGCTGCTGTCTTCGCGGTTGCGTGCCCGGACGTCCTCGGGAAGTCTGCCTTCCACTTCCGCGTAAAAATCGTCGACCGCGGCTTCGTCGCCAGCAACGAGGAGCGCATAACCCACCCGGCTGCCTTCGTCGACCAGGCCGCTCCCGGGTATGTCCAGAAGGTTGACCAGCAGCGCCGGTGCGAGCGATGCAAAGCCGATGGACTGGTCAGGGCGATAGGTCAGAACGGCGCCGACGGTGAACTCTGCTTCGCCGAGCGAGAGGCTGTCACCGACGTTGACGCCGAGCCGCGCCAGCAACGCGCCGTCCGCCCAGACACTGCCGCGCTCCGGAATGCCGTCGGCGATCCGTTCCCCTGCGAACAAACGGTCTGCAATGCGCACGCTGCCGCGCAGTGGATAATTTTCGCTCACCGCCTTGATCGTCGCGAGCGCATTCAGGTCACCGGCAAAGACGACGCTCGGAAATGACAGCGTCTCGGCGGTCTGCAGTCCGAATCGGGTGGCGGCATCGCGCCATTCAGACGGGATTTCCTCGGGGGAGCGTAAACGCAGGTCGGCCGCCAGGACTTCGTTCGCCTGCCTTTGCACGGCACGTCCGATGCGATCGGTCAGAAAGCCGACCGCAGTCAATGCGGCGACCGCGAGTGCGACCGCGGCAAGCAGCAGCAGGACTTCGCCGGAACAGAGCTCGCGTCCGAAACTGCGTAAGGCGAACGCGATCGGCTTCATGCCGCGGCCCTGCTGTCCGTCACGAGCCTGCCGGCCTCGAGGCCGATTTCGCGATCACATCGTTCTGCGAGCGCACGGTCGTGGGTCACCAGAATCAGCGTTGTGGACGAATGGAGGTTGAGGTCGAACATGAGCTGCATCACCGTAGCACCTGTGCGGCTGTCGAGATTGCCGGTGGGCTCATCGGCGAACAGCACGGCAGGTTCGGTTGCAAACGCCCGTGCAATGGCCACTCTCTGCTTTTCGCCCCCGGACAACTGCGACGGGTAATGGCGCACCCTGTCTGCGAGACCGACTTCGCGCAGTATGTTCAGGGCACTTTGCCGCGGCTGGTCGGCGCCGGCCAACTCGAGCGGCAGCATGACGTTTTCCAGCGCGTTCAACGACGGCACCAGGTGGAACGACTGGAATACAAAGCCGACATTCGCCGCCCGCACCAGCGCGCGCCCGTCTTCGTCGAGATCGGTCAGACTCGCGCCGTTCAGCCAGATGCTGCCCTGGCTCGGCAGATCGAGACCCGCCATCAGCGCGAGCAAAGTCGATTTCCCGGCACCGGACGGACCGACCACGGCCACCGACTCACCCGCTGCGATGCGGAAACTGACCTGTGAAAGAATGGTCAGACTGCCTTCGGGACTGCTAACCTGCTTGCTGACGTTTTCTACGGCGAGCACTGCATTGACGGTGTTCGCCTGGCTGTCCGGTTGATTCGACATGCGACAATTACTGGCTCTGCTGCTGTTACTGGGTACCGCCGCCGCGGCGAACACGGATGCGCCAACGGTATTGGTGTTCGGCGACAGCCTGAGCGCGGGTTATGGCATGGACGTTGACCAGTCGTGGGCTGCTTTGTTGCAGTCACGGCTGGAGGAACAAGGGTACGAACATCGGGTGGTGAACGCCAGCATCAGCGGCGAAACGACCGCGGGTGGCGCGACCCGGATTGGCCCGGCGCTCGAGAAATTCGCCCCCGATCTCGTCATCATCGAACTGGGCGGCAATGACGGATTGCGCGGCTTTCCGCCGGAACGTATCAAAAAGAACCTGCGCACGATCATCGAGACGAGCGAGGCCGACGGCGCCCGCGTCGTGCTCCTCGGTATTCGCATCCCGCCGAACTATGGGCCACGGTATACTGAGGCGTTCGAAAGCGTCTATCGGGAACTCGCGGAGCAAATGAGAATTCCATGGACCGAGTTCTTTATGGAGGGCGTCGCACTGAACGAAGCGTTGATGCAGGCCGACGGCATACATCCGAACGCGGAGGCGCAGGCCGTTCTGCTGGAGAACGCCTGGCCTGTCATCCGGCTGGCACTGGATGCAGAACCGGATGCGCGACGAGCGGCGGAATGACCGCATCATGCGCCCGCCGGTGTCAGCGGCCGGTGAGGCAAAAACAAAAGTGGCGATGAAAAAACCCGTTCCCGTCGTCAAGACCTGGCTCAAGTCCTATCCGGACGGCGTGCCGGAGACGATCGCGGTGCCCGACTGCAAATCCGTACGCGAACTGTTCGAGTTTGCATTCCGCGAGTTCCCGGAACGACCGGCCTACACGAACATGGGCACGACGCTCACTTATGGTGAGACCGATCGCCTGTCCCTGCAATTCGCCTGCTATCTGCAACAAGTGCTCGGCCTGGTCAAGGGCGAACGGGTTGCGATCATGCTGCCCAATGTCCTGCAGTACCCGATTGCACTGTGCGGCATATTTCGGGCCGGGCTGGTCGTCGTCAACGTCAACCCCCTCTATACGGCGCGCGAGTTGAAGCACCAGCTGGTCGATTCCGGCGCCCGCTGTATCGTCGTGCTCGAAAACTTCGCGCACACACTGGAAGAAGCGCTGGCCGACACCGCCATCGAATACATCATCACGGCGCGCATCGGCGACCTGCTACGTAAACCCAAAGGCTGGCTGGTCGATTTCGTGTTGAAACACATCAAAAAAAAGGTTCCGCCGTTTTCCCTTCCCGGTGCGACCACTTTTCCGGCCGCCTTGAATGAGGGTGGCGGACGTACCCTGGCCACCGTCGAGCTCGGATTCGCCGACATCGCGTTTCTGCAATACACGGGCGGTACGACCGGCCCGGCGAAGGGCGCGATGCTGAGCCACCGCAACATGGTATTCAATGTCCATCAGTCGAGAGCCTGGCAACTCGATATTTTCGACGGGGTCGAGCGGGTCGTCGTCATCACCGCGTTGCCGCTCTATCACATTTTTTCGCTGCAAAGTAACTGCCTCGGCATGCTGCTGCTCGGCGGTGAAAGCGT
>JBOHZD010000069.1:0-4612 GCA_050738315.1 Woeseiaceae bacterium | reverse complement strand
TGCTGCCTTCGCTGCCGAACTTGCTGGCCGCGCGCGCGCGTTCTCGTTGCGCGGCCATGTGCCTTTCGAATTCACCATGATCGAGGGTCAAACCACGTTCTCTCGCAACATCGGCCGTCAGATCCACCGGGAAGCCGTAGGTATCGTACAGTTTGAATACGACGTCGCCCGGCAATTCATTGCCCTCGAGCCCGGCGATCGCGGATTCGAGTATGGCCATGCCCTGGTCCAGCGTTTCGGCGAACCGCGCTTCTTCCCTGGAGAGTACTTTCTCGACATGCGAACGTGCCTTCACCAGCTCCGGATAAGCATCGCCCATTTCCTTGCACAACGGCTCGACGAGCTTGTGGAAAAAACTGGCATCGACTCCGAGCTTCTTGCCATGCCGGATGGCGCGGCGAACGATGCGGCGCAACACGTACCCCCTGCCTTCGTTGCCGGGCAGTACCCCGTCGACGATCAGGAATGCACACGCGCGAATGTGATCGGCAATGACGTTGAGTGAACTGGAGCCGTCGTTCTCGACGCCCAGTATGCGGGCCGCAGCGGCGATCAGGTTCGCAAACAGATCAATATCGTAATTGCTGCGCACGCCCTGCATCACTGCAGCCGTTCTTTCCAGCCCCATGCCGGTATCGACCGACGGTTTCGGCAACGGCGTCAATTCGCCGCTGTCCGAGCGATCGAACTGCATGAACACGAGGTTCCAGATTTCGACGTAACGGTCGCCTTCCTCGACCAGCGAGCCGGGCGCCCCGCCGGCAACATCGGGACCGTGATCGTAGAAGATTTCGCTGCAGGGGCCGCAGGGACCGGTGTCGCCCATTGCCCAGAAATTGTCCTTCGCCCCCAGGCGCGAGAACCGCGCAGGATCGACGCCGATGCTATCGAGCCAGATAGCGGCTGCTTCGTCGTCGTCCTCGAAGACGGTCACCCAGAGTTTTTCAGGCGGCAACCCGAGATTTTTCGTCAGGAATTCCCAGGCAAGTTCAATCGCGAGCTGCTTGAAGTAATCGCCGAAACTGAAGTTTCCCAGCATCTCGAAAAACGTGTGATGACGAGCCGTATAGCCGACGTTCTCGAGATCGGTGTGTTTGCCGCCCGCGCGCACGCAGCGTTGCGCACTGACGGCGCGTTGATAGCGACGCTGGTCGCGCCCCAGAAAGACATCCTTGAACTGCACCATCCCGGCATTCGTGAACAACAACGTCGGGTCGTTGCCGGGCACGAGCGGCGAACTCGGCACCACTTCGTGGCCGCGTTCGCTGAAGTAGGCAAGGAACGCCTGGCGCAACTCGTTCGTCGTCATGGGTTTCATGGAAGTAGTTTAAGGTGAAGCGCGGGTAACTTCACGAATTTACAACGGTGTGGATTTGCTCCGCCTCGAACCCGCGGTACTGCAGAAAGCGCATCTGCCGCGCTTTTTCCCTGAAGTCCCGGGGCAGCCCAGAACCGAATTTCCGTTCCCGGACCTCGCGCGCGAGCGACACCCAGTCCGTGCCCCGCTCCGCGAACACCGCCTCCACCAGGGTTTCGTTGATGCCGCGCTGGTTCAGGTCGAGCCGGATGCGCACCGGCCCCTTGCCCTGATTGATCCGCGCCTGCACGAAGTTGTCGACGAATCGACGATCGTCCTGCAGCCCTTCCGCGGCGAGTTTTTCAACTGCGGCCGCCGCCGTGTCCCGTGCGAATCCCTTGCTGATGAGCTTGGCCTGCAGCTCCGTCCGCCCGTACTCGCGGCGTGCGAGACAGTCCATGGCCTTCTTGCGGGCTTCGAGCGGGTCGGATGAGGAGTTGTCGGTGGGGGTGGTAATGGTTCGGAGTTCAGGATTTTTTCTGGGGGGCAGGTCGAGTCCTGGATGGTCTATTGAGTCCGGTCGCCCGCATGGCGGGCTCCTACAGCGGCAGGCATCACCTCGTTATGCTTCTTTTGCAACGGGCTGTGCTGCTTCCTTCGATTCCTTGACCGTGTTGGGCAGCAGTCGCGCGCGGATCTGGCGTTCGATGTCTGCCGCTACCTGGGGATTCGTTTTCAGAAACTCCCGGACGTTCTCCTTGCCTTGACCGATCCGGTCGTCCTTGTAGCTGTACCAGGAGCCGGATTTGTCGATGATTCCCTGCGCGACGCCGTGCTCGATGATCTCGCCTTCGCGCGAGATGCCCCCTCCGTACAGGATTTCGAACTCCGCGGTCTTGAAAGGCGGCGACACCTTGTTCTTGACGACCTTGACTCTTGTCTGGTTGCCGATGACCTCGTCGCCTTTCTTGATCGCGCCGATACGGCGGATATCGAGTCTGACGGAGGCATAGAACTTCAATGCATTACCGCCCGTCGTCGTTTCCGGGCTGCCGAACATGACACCGATTTTCATGCGAATCTGGTTGATGAAGATCACCATGGCGTTCGAGCGCTTGATGTTTCCGGTCAGTTTCCGGAGCGCCTGCGACATCAACCGCGCCTGCAATCCCATGTGCGAATCGCCCATTTCGCCTTCGATTTCCGCTTTCGGCGTCAGCGCGGCGACGGAATCCACCACGATGATGTCGACCGCGCCCGAACGCACCAGCATGTCGGTGATTTCCAGCGCCTGCTCACCCGTATCCGGCTGCGACACCAGCAGCTCGTCGACGTTGACGCCGAGTTTTTCGGCATAAGCGGGATCGAGCGCATGTTCGGCATCGACGAATGCGGCCGTGCCGCCCAGTTTCTGCGCCTCGGCGACGACCTGCAGCGTCAGGGTCGTTTTACCCGACGATTCCGGCCCGTAGATTTCGACGACGCGCCCTCTCGGCAGGCCGCCGGTGCCCAACGCGACGTCCAGCCCGATCGAGCCGCTCGATACGACCTCGATGTCCTTCGTCGGACCGCCATCGCCCAGGCGCATCACGGAGCCCTTGCCGAACTGCTTTTCGATTTGTCCCAATGCTGCCGCGAGCGCTTTCTTGCGATTGTCGTCCATATCCGGGTGCCGTTCCGATTGCTACGGGAAACGCGCATTATTTCACAAATTCGCCGGCTCAGGCAGCCGGCTCACCGCCGAGAATCGGGGCGTTGTATCAAGTTTTTGCCAGAACTCATTGTTTCAATGGTTGGTACATGACACCTGACGGTGTCGAGCTCGACTCGATCAGTTCGAAGTCCGACCACTCGAGATCGACGGGACGCGCCAGCGGCACCGTGTCGAACGAGCGGACGCGCCGCGCGACCGTGATGTGAGGCCGGTAGATGCGATCCTCAGGCTGGACGTCGAATGCCGTGAGCGTCTTTTCCAGGGCATGCACCAGCGCCTGCAACTCCGGCGGCACGGCGAGCGGCAGCAGACAGGCGACTTTCGGCCGCGGCCAGAAGCCGAGGCGATCGAACCGCAGGCGCACGGGCTCGATTGAGATTTCAGCGGCCGCCGCCTGCAGGAACGGTATCTGCTCTTCCGGAAATGCGCCGATGAACACCAGCGTGACGTGCCAGTTCCGGCGATCGATCGTATCGCCTTCCACGGACGTCAGGACCGGGCGGAGGGTGTCCCGCAAAAGCTCTCGCTGGCGGTCGGACGGCCAGAGAGCAAAAAACAGCCGCCGCTCAGCCACCGCGCAACCGGTCCCGCAGTCCTTCGAGCGCGAGGACGACGCTCTGCGAGCGGATGGCTGCGCGGTCGCCGGTCAGGCGATGCAGCGTGGCCTCCACCGCCTCGACGCTCGCGGTACGGCTCGCCCAGGCAAACCAGACGGTGCCCACAGGCTTGTCCGCTCCGCCGCCGCCGGGACCGGCGATACCGCTTACGGCAACGCCGAAGTCCGCACCGCTTCGCTGCAGAACGCCCGCTGCCATTTCCCGAACCACGGCTTCGCTGACGGCGCCGTGCACACGCAGCGTGTCCGCGCTGACGCCCAGCAGGGATTCTTTCGCCGCGTTGCTGTAACTGACGATGCCGTACGCGAAACAGGCGGAGCTGCCTGCGATATCCGTCAATGCCTTGGCGATCCAGCCGCCGGTGCAGGATTCGGCGGTCGCGACCGACTTGCCTGCCGCGCACAACTCACCCACCAGCGCCGCGGCCAGGTCATCGATCGGGTTACCGTCCGTCATGGAGGATCGAACCGTAAAGTTGCAGGTGCTTGTCGACCATTGCCTCGATCGAAAATTCGCGCCGCATGCGTTCGCGCGCGGCTTCGCCGTATTTTTTGCGCAGCGCGGAGTTCTGCACCAGTTGAAATATCGCGTTCTCGAGGGCGGCCACGTCTTTCGGCGCCACCAGCATCCCGGTCACCCCGCTAATCACGGCCTCCCGGGAACCCGCGACATCGAATGCTATCACCGGCACGCCGGCAGCGGACGCTTTCAGCATCGCGACACCCAAGCCCTCCCGCAGGGCCGGATGCACGACGATATCGAAACCGCCCAGGGTGTCGTCGAGATCGGCGCGAAAACCGGCAAAGCGGACGGCTTCGCCGAGCTGGAGTTCTGCCGCCTGCGCCTTGAGTTCGTCCTCGAGCTTGCCCTGCCCGAAGACGACCAGGCGGAGGCTGGACATGCGGCGCTTCAGGCTGGCCATCGCATCCAGCAGGTAACGATGTCCCTTGCGCGGTATCAGCTGCCCGATGGCGGCGATCACGA
>JBOHZD010000068.1:0-11418 GCA_050738315.1 Woeseiaceae bacterium | reverse complement strand
CAGCTCCCGGTGCAGGAATGCGCGAGCGACCCGCCAGTCGCGCTTGACCGTCCGTTCGGACACGTCGAGCAGGCGCGCCGTGTCCTCGACCGACAGCCCGGCAAAGAAGCGCAGCTCGATCACCTGTCCGAGCCGCGCATCCATGCGCTGGAGCTCTGTCAGCGCGACATCGAGCGCGAACAAATGGTCGGCCTGCTCCTCGACCGCAATGTGCTTCTCGTCGAGGTCTATCCGGTCGAGACGCCCCTCGCGCTTCCGGGCGAGATGGCGCCGCGCGCGGTCCACGATGATCTGGCGCATCGCGCGCGCCGCGACGCAGAAAAAATGGCGACGGTGCTCCCAGTCCGGTCGCTCGCACGCCGCGAGCTTGAGATAAGCCTCGTGCACCAGCGCGGTCGTATCCAGGGTACGTGCTCGTCCATGCCGTTGCAGATGCCGGTGTGCCTGTCCACGCAGTTCGTTGTAGACCAGCGCGAACAGCTGATCGAATGACCCCCGGTCGCCGGCGCGGACCGCATCGAGCAACTGCGTGATCGGCGCCGTCATTGTTCGCTCGCTGCCGTCGCGCCGGCCAACCGCCGCTGCAAGCCATCGAGTTCCTCCGCAGCCTGCTGTGTCATGTCGTGCTCGGCCCCGCGCAATGCGGCGAACACCGTGCGCGAAGCCTGCAGGTGCGGCAGTGCTTCGGCGGCGCGCGACAGGCGCGCCAGCGCCATACCGAGCCACAGCTGGCTTTCGGCGACGCGAACGTCGTCGCCTTCGATCCTCGCGCGGACATCCGCGAAGGCGGATTCGAGCAGCGGAAGCGATTCGGCGGCGCGCCCCGCAAGCACCAGAGTCGCGCCGAGGCCCATGCGCGTCTCCGCCAGGCGCGGGTGATCTTCCGGCAGCCGCGCCGCAAAGATCGCGAGGGCTTGCCGGAACTCCTGCTCCGCCGCGGGCAACCGGTCCGTCCGGCGATGCAGGATTGCCAGATGCAGCAACGAGACGGCGACGTCGGTGTGCTCCTCGCCGAGCAATTGCCGTCGCAAATCGAGCGTGCGGTTGAGAATCGGCTCGGCCTCGTCGAATTGCCGCAACTCGCGCAAAATGGCGCCGAGATTGCTCATGCCGTTCGCCACCAGCGGATGCTCCTCGCCGAAGGCCTCGCGGTAGATGTCGAGCGCCTCGCGCTGCCGGGCGAGTGCGCCCGTGAGATCTCCCGCCTGATAGTCAACACTCGCAAGATTCGTGAGCGTATCGGCGACCCGTGCGTGTTTCGCTCCCAGAACGCGCCGCCGCAGCTCGAGCGCGCGTTCGTACAATTCGACCGCCTCGGCTCCGCGGTTCTGTCGTTGCAGGATCAATGCGATCTGGTCGAGTGATCGGGCCACATCCGGGTGGTCTTCTCCCAGTACCTCTGTGCGGATCGCCAACGCCTCGCGCTGGTAAGGCTCGGCTTCCCGCGGGCGTCCCTCGCCCAGCTTCAGGACTGCGATCACTTCGAGGGTGTTTGCAACCGACGGGTGGAGCGATCCCACGATTTCACGCTCCCTGCGAAGCGCCTCCGCCAGCAATCGGTCCGCTTCACCGAAGTTCTGCAGATCCATCTCCATAGTGCCCAGGGCTTGCAGGGTAGCGGCCACCTCCCAGGAGTTCGCACCATGCAACCTCGTGTTGAGGTCGAGCAATTCGCGGCGCAGGTTACGGGATTCGTCGTATCGGCCCTGGTCCGAACGCAGGTTGGCCAGTGCGTCGATGCTGTAGCTCAGGACGAGCGGGTCATCGAGGCGGCGGCTCGCGGCGAGCGCGCGGACCACCACCGCTTCCGCGTCGTCGTACCGGCCTGTTTCCGTGAATATATAGCCGAGCGAGTTCTGCACCTCGACGGTGCGGACGTGGTTCTCGCCGAACGCCGCCACCGCCTCGCGCTCCGCCCGCACGAGCAGCGCTTCCGCCTGATCGAACACGCCAAGGCGGTAATAAAGATCGCCGAGTGTCAACAGGACGTCGACCCGCACGTCCGGGTCCGCTCGCAGGTTATCGATTCGTGCTGCGCCGATATCCAGCAACTCACGCGCTGTTACGACGCGGCCGAGCGTGTCCTCGGGTTCCACGGCGGTGAACAGATCCTGCAGGAACGCCGACATTTCCCTGGCACGCGAGGCTTCGCGCCGTGCCTCCTGTGCCTGCCACAGCGTGCCGGCGACCCCGAGTGCGAGCAGCACGGCGATCGCTGCCGACACCGTCACACCCAGTCGATGGCGGCGGAGGTACTTGCCGAGCCGGTAGCGCACGCTGTCCGGGCGGGCGAGAACCGGGCGATCGTCGAGGTGCCCCCGCACGTCCGCCGCCAGCGCATCGACGGTCGGATAGCGCCGCTCCGGCTCGCTCGCGAGGGCGCAGTGGACGATGGTCTCGAGATCGCCGCTCAGGCGCCGCCGCAGCGACGCCGACAGGTCCTCGTGACTCACGAGTCGCGGGATCTCCGCTTGAACCGTGCGCAGCACGTCGGTGAACGCGGGCGAGTCGAGCTGCCGGATGCGTTTGCCCGACAGCAGCTCGTATAAAACAGCACCGAGGCCATAAACATCGGTGGCAGTGGTCGCGGGTTCGCCGCGAATCTGCTCCGGCGCTGCGTATTCCGGCGTGAGCAGCAGCATCCCTGTGCGCGTGAGCCCTGCCTCCTCCGTCGCATCGTCGAGCAGCCTTGCGACGCCGAAATCCAGGAGGCGGACGCGACCTTCCGCCGTGACCAGGATATTCGCCGGTTTCAGGTCGCGATGGACGACCAGTTGCCGATGCGCGTATTGCACCGCGTCGCAGACTTCGAGGAAGAGCTGCAGGCGCTGCCGCACATCGAGGCCATTGCGAGCGGCCCAATCGGTCACGGGCTCGCCTTCGACCAGTTCCATCACGAGATAGGGCTGGCCCTCGCCCGTGAAACCGCCGTCGAGCAGGCGCGCAATCCCCGGGTGCTGCAGCCGCGCGAGAATCTGGCGCTCGCGCAGGAAGCGCTTCTCCAGCGCGCCGGAAACGAGGCCGCCGCGCACGAGTTTGAGTGCCGCGCGTTGTTCGTACGCGTGGTCGGCGCGCTCGGCCAGGTAGACGACGCCCATGCCGCCGTGGCCCAGTTCTTCGAGGAGACGCCAGGCCCCGACTTCCGTCCCTGTACGGCGAGTCGCGTCTGCGGGCACCCCGTCGAGGAAATCCGCGGCGGCGGCATCGAGAGGCGCATCGAGCATTCCACCGGTTGCGGCGTCCGCACGCAGCAAGTCCAGAACGTCGTGTTTCAGTTCGTCATTCCCGGAACACTCGCGCTCCAGGAATGCGGTCCGATCGTCAGGCGCAAGCTCGAGAGCGCGCTCGAACAGCGCCCTCGCGCGAGCCCAGTTGCTGCCGGGACCGTCATTTGTGTCCATGCAGGTAACAACGCTGACGATTGTTGTTGTGGCGTACCCTGCGAATGACTATAGCCCGTTGTGCAGGTCCCTGCACTCGAAAAGCGGGAATCGCCCGCTCGATGACGCTATTTCCGCGGCCCTGCGTGACGCCGCGCATTCCGGCTGGCGGATTCTCTCTTGTCGGCGATGAGCTTGAGCAACGCTTTCTGCGGGACGACGAACTTCTCGATGCCCTCCTCCATGAGCACGCGTTCCAGCGTTTCCATGTCCACCTTGCTGTCGATTTCGCTGACGATGTCCGATGACGGCATCCGGTCGACGCGGCGGGCATAGGCGTATGCACGTTGCTCAACAGACTCGTTGGTCTCGGGCGGGTTCGTCTGGATGTCGCTTCCGGCAAACGCCTCGACGTATTTGTCCGGTGGATCGCCCTTCTTCTTGACACCGGTGCTGGCGAAGACGATCTCCTGCTGCAGACGCAGGCCCTTGTCCTTCCAGAACTCCTGGTTCTCGCGCCAGATTCGTTTGGCGTTCAGGATTCCCACCATCCCTTGCGCGGCATCGCTCAGGTCGGGAACGTGCTTCTCCGTGTAGACGTCCACGCGCGACACGAAGATGCTGTAGACACTCTTGAAATCCTTTAATCCGTCCTCGCGCCGTTGCGCGCCGCGCCAGATCGCGTCGCGGGCGGCCCGGTATTGCCGCTCGGTAAACATCAGCGTGACATTGATCGTGACGCCCGCGGCGGTCAACGCCTCCAGCGCGTCGATTCCGGCCGCGGACGCCGGCACCTTGATCATGCGATTTTCATGTCCGGCCGCCCACTGCCTGCCGAGTTCCACGTAGCGGTCCACTTGCTCCGATCGGGTCAGACCGGCGTCGGCATCTTCGATCAGCGGATCCAGCTCGAAACTCACGTATCCATCGTTGCCCTCAGTCTTCTTCCATACCGGCAAGAACGCCTGCTGCGCCGACTTGACCAGCGCGTCGTTCAGCTCCCACGCAAGCTGCTCGTCGTCCATGCCTTGCCCGATCAGCTCCACAATGCGGTCATCGAAGTATCCCTGCCCGATGATTCTGGAAACGATGATGGGATTCGAAGTGGCGCCCGTAATGCCTCGTGCCCGGTTTTTTTTGATTTCGTCAGGTGCGACTCCATCCAGCCATACTTTCGTGCCTGTTTCGATCAGCGATGCCAGCGACATGTTGTACTCCGTTATGCGTTTGTTGCCGCCGCCGGATACGTAATCCGGCGACCTTGAACCCTGGCCAGCGACATGAGGACGTGCGGCCGGGCATTCGTTGCGCTCATGATGTCCCGGACCTCGTACCCGCGCGTGGTGAGCGCATCGGCGATCAGCGAGCGGTGGCAACGCCAGGGCACCGCTTCGGCACACATGATGGCGGTCGGCTTTTGCTCTGCCAGTTTCATGAGTTGCTCCAGCGCCTGTGCGAAAGACTCCGTTTGCATGTAGTCGGCAAACCCACGGAACGACGCATTGCGCCAGCCAGTGTTGCTCGAATCGGGGCGCGCCTTCCGCAAACCGCCCAATGCCTTCATGTGCCGATAATTGAGCCGCCGGTTGTGCAACGCCTTGCCGAGCGACTCGCGATTGAACTGCGGGTTGTGCCGGGAACGCGGAATCGTCCGCACGTCCACGACGCGCTCCACTCCGTGCGCACGCAGGATCGCGACCAGTTCGTCCAGCGATCGCGTGGAATGACCGATGGTAAAAATAACGGGTGCTGACTTTTTCACGGGAAAAGCGCTGTATCCTTTCTGCGTGCGGTGAGTATTCGTCCGGGTGGACGTTCTTCAAGTATAGTCCAGTCGCCTGAGCACCGTCTTTTTTCACGGGAGCACGCCATGAATATCCGACTGGTCGTTGCATTTGCCTGCCTGTCCGCCGTTCCCGCATCGACCGTTGCCGAAGAACCGGTTTCGTCGAACGTCAGCGCCGCGCGCATGGCGGAACGCATCGCGGCACTGTCGGAATTCGGCGCCAATCCGGAGGGCGGCGTCAGCCGCGTAGCCTTCAGCGAAGCCGACATCGCAGGCCGCGGTTACATCAAGGCGCTCATGCGAGAGGCAGGCCTTGTTGTGCGCGTCGACACGGCCGGCAACATCATCGGGCGACGTGAAGGCAGCGAGCCGGACTTGCCCGCGATCATGTTCGGCTCACACATCGATTCCGTGCCGGGTGGCGGCAACTACGACGGCGACGTCGGCGTGATCGGCGCCATCGAAGTCTCGCAAGTGCTTGTCGACAACAAAATCGCGACGAGACATCCGCTGGAAGTTGTCAGCTTTACGGACGAGGAAGGCGGGCTCGTCGGCAGTCTCGCGATGACCGCCGGCCTCAGCAACGGCACCCTCGATGATGTGAGCCACGGCGGCCTGACGATTCGCGAAGGCATACGGGCGGTCGGCGGAGATCCCGAAAGGCTCGAAGAGGCACGCCGCGAACCGGGTGACCTTGCCGCATTTATCGAACTGCATATCGAACAAGGCGCCCTGCTCGACGAGGCTGACATCGATATCGGCGTCGTCGAAGGCATCGTCGGTATTCACTGGTGGGATGTCGTCATCGAGGGATTCGCCAATCACGCCGGCACGACGCCGATGAACCGGCGCCGCGATGCCATGCTGCCGGCCGCGGAACTGACGTTGGCGATCAACCGCGTTGCCACGTCGATGCCCGGGCGGCAGGTCGCGACCGTAGGGCGGATTCGCGCCGAACCCGGAGCGCCGAACGTCATTCCGGGAAGGGTCGTCATGAGCCTGGAGATTCGCGACCTGTCGACCGACAAGATCCTCCGGGTTTTCGACGCGGTCGAAACCGAGGCCGCGCACATCGCGGAAAACCGCGGCACACCGATTCGATTCGAACCGACCGGCGTTGCATCGATTCCGGCACCTACCGACGAACGGATGCGCCGCATCATCTCAGCCGCTGCCGTTGATCTGAACTTGAGCTACAGGGTGATGCCGAGCGGCGCCGGGCACGATGCACAGGACATGACGCACATTGCGCCGACCGGCATGATCTTCGTACCGAGCAGGGATGGCATCAGCCATTCACCGAAAGAATTTACGTCGCCGGAAGACATGGCCAACGGCGCCAGGGTGTTGCTGGAAACGGTGCTGGCGATCGATCAGGGCGCCCTCGAATCCGGCGGCGGCTCCACGTCGTCGTTGAACAGCCAGCGCTCCAGCGGCTCCTTGAAGAACCGCGGGAATATGAAGTACAACGCGGCGAGCGTCGCCCCACCCCATGCCGGTGACCACTCGAGCAGGTAGACGGGCCAGATAAAAGCACCGATCGTGTTCTGCAGCGACTCGACGGTGAAGCGAAAAAGCAGTTGAAACAACTGCTCACCGAAAAAAGATCCGACGCCGCTGTTGGAGACGATTTCGGTGAAGAACGATCTGATCTCGAGCCAGATGAAGGTCAGTACAAAGCCGCAGGCATAAAGCCCTCCGCCCCGCGCATCCCACAGCGTGCGCACGGACCGCTTCGCAACTTTGCCGAGCGCTCCGGGAAATGCGCGCGGTTCGGTGACGAGCACGCGGCCGAGATCCCACGTTTCCTTTACGCGATGTTCGACGCCTGCGACGAACGAGACCTTTTCGCGCTTCGCCTTGCGTTCACGTCTGCGGGCTTTCCTGTCGGATTCGATGGTCTCGTGCCTCGCTGTTGTCCGATCAGCTCTTGTCGATCTTCGTGATCTTGGACCCTTCCAGCGTCAGGTTGAACATCAACCCTTTTTCGCCGAATATGAAACCGACCACTGGATCCTTGATGCTGGTCGTATCGATGGACTTGCCGGCACCGACGTCGATGATTGCGACGGAGCCGTCGACACCGATCTTCCAGCCTTTGCTGTTCCGGAACTGATTGAGCGAATTTTCCGTCATGAATGCAATGACAATGGATTTCGCCTGTGCACCTAGCTGAAACCCGAACGAACCCGCGACCGTGCGATAGTAGCCTTCGGTCTTGCCGCCCGAGATGAGCGCGCCCTCGCCGGCCTCGCCTCCGACCGCGACTCCGACTTTGATGACGCGCGGGAAGACCAGGTAACCGGCCGCGTTGTCGAGGAACACTTTGGCGCCATCGACCTGCTCCTCGAAAGCAGTGAGCGCCTCGGCGACCGAGGCGTCGAGTTCCGCGGCCGTCTCCGCAAGTGCGAATGCCGGCAGCAGCGCAAGAGCCGCAGCAACCACAATACTCCTGAATAGGGTCTTCATAGGGTCGTTTCTCCGGATTGCAGGTCAGCGAATCATACAACGCCGTAACGGCCGCATGCCCGTTTTCAGCGCTCGGCAGCCGCGGTCGGCGGCGGCATCAGGGATGGCGGAATGGGCGCGCGCCTGCGCTCGGGTCGCGGCGGATAGCTGGCGGCAAGGTAATCCAGGATCGCGTTCTCGGTGACCGCGTCGAACTGCCACAGGTTCTGGGTCGCCTGCATCCAGCGGATCGTATCGAGCCAGGTCTGCCGGTCGGCCCGCTGTGCCGTGACGAGCTTGAACGAATGGCAGCCGCCGCAGTTCGCGCGCACCAGTTCCCAGCCGGGAGCCTGCGTGAGGCCGGTCGCTTCGTCGATCTCCTGGGCGACTGCCGGCGAGACCGCCAGCAGCAGCAAGGGAATCCAGAGTTGCGGCCGCATCGCAAACGCTCAGGCCGCAACCCTGACGGCAATTCGATGACAGGCGTTGTTCAGGTACCCGCGCGGATTCCAGCCCGGCAGCACCATGGGCTGGGACACGCCTTCGCTGTCTTCCGCGCGCGCCCAGATTTCATAGTAACCGGCGAGCGGAAAGTCGATCGACTGCGACCAGTGCTGCCAGGCAAGCCGGTTCGCGGCGCGGTCGAGCTCGGCCCGTTGCCAGGTCGCGCCGAAATCGAGCGACGTGTACACGCGCTGCACGCTGCGATCGCCCGCCCAGGCGTGCCCGCGCACGGCGAGCGGCTCGCCCGCCGCGTGAGTTACGCCCGATTTCGGATGCGTGACGATCGATTTGACCGGCATCGAACCGATGATGCACATCGCTTCGTCCGGCACCCCGGTGCCCGGCAGAACGGGCTCGCACGGCACACGATAGGACTGGCCCAGCATCTTTTCGCCGTCGTGAACGCGGTCCCTGATCAGGATCCGGTGTACCCATTTGCCGCTTACCGAAGCCGGCCAGCCGGCGCACACCAGCCGGAGCGGATGGCCGTGCAGCAGCGGCAGCGGCTCGCCGTTCATCGCCCATGCGAGCAGCGACTCGTTCTCCAGCGCTTTGGCGAGCGGCACGCCGCGCGAGATCGCCTGCTTCGCCGGATCGCCGGAGAGATGCGCATCCCTCCCTTCGTAGGCGACGTACACAGCGTCGTCCTTGGTGCCGCAATCTTCCAGGACGTCGCGAAGCCGCACGCCGGTCCATTCCGGACAGCCGATCGCGCCTGTGCTCCACTGGTTGCCCTGCGCCGGCGGATAGAATTCGGAGCGCCCGTTGCCGCCGCATTCGATGTGCAATTGCAGCGTGCGGTGCTCGAAGCGCGACTTGAGCTCGGCCAGCGTGATCGTCTTCGGGGTCACACAGGATTCGCCGGCGAGTTCGAGACTCCACGTGTCGGGATCGATGTCGCTCATCGCGGGCGGAATGCCGTTGTTGCGCACGAACAGACGCTCGGCCGGCGTCACTTTGTCATCGAGCAGATGCGCCGGCGTTTCGATATTGACCGGCCGATCGTTCAGCACGATCAGTCCCGCTTTCCCGGCGAGTTCGAACGACGCATCGGTTTCCGCAAAGGCCGCGGGAACCATTCCGCCGGGCATGTATTTCGCAAACGGAATCGAGGCGCCCAATGCCGCCGACATCGCAACCAGCCCGCTGCCCCGCAGGAACCCCCGGCGCGTCACGGGATGCGTTTCCCGCCCCCACAGTGCGCGGTCCGCTGCAACCGGATCGCCGGCGTAGAGTGCATGAATGCCCGCCGTATTACTGCTCGTCTTCCTGCTCATCGATCATCCCGGTTTAATCGTCTGCGTTGAGACCCCCGGCCCTGGCACCCGCTCGGCCGGCGGCCAGCAAGGCCTTGATCGCGGTAGCGAGTTGCGCCGCGCGATCCGGATCATAAACCAATGTGGATTCGTCCATGTAACAGCGTTGCGCCAGCTCGAGCTGCACTGCATAGACGCCGTCGTCCGGTTTGCCGTAGTGGCGGGTGATGTAGCCGCCTTTGAAGCGTCCGTTGATGACGGACGAATACCCCGTCATCCCGGCCGCCTCTTCGACGCGGCGCTGCACGGCCGCGGGGCAACTCCTGCCGTCGTGGGTGCCTACGTTCAGGTCCGGCAGCTCCCCGGAAAAAAGCCGCGGCACGCTGCTGCGAATGGAATGTGCGTCCCAGAGCAGCGCGTAGCCGAATTCCTTTTTGATCCCTGCAAGCCGCTCGGTGATTCGTGCGTGATACGGCTCCCAGTACGTCGCCACGCGCCGCCCCGTTTCCTCGTTATCGATGCCTTCGCTGTCCTTGTAAATGTCATCGCCCGTAAAAGTCTGCAACGGGCACAGTCCGGTCGAGACCTGCGCGTCGTAAAGCGCCTCGTCCCGCGGCGAACGGTTCAGGTCGACGACGTAGCGCGAGTAATTCGCCGCGATGATGCTGGCGCCGATCGATTCCGCAAACCCGTACAGACGCTGCACATGCCAGTCCGTGTCGGGCATCGCGAGTCCCTGCGCCGTCATGCGCGCGGCTATGTCGTCGGGTATCTCACGCCCGTCGTGCGGAATGCTGATGAGCAGCGCGGACTCTCCGGCATGAAAGGTAAAGACTTCCTTCATCGTTCTGACGTCGGCAATGCCGCTTTTGCGAAATCGTAGAAGTAGCCCGCATCGATCAGGGTGGACACGTTCGCAATATCGCCGGACAACGATCGATCCTCCTCGTAGCGTTTTGACAAGCGGCGTATTTCCGCAACGACCCGCTCCAGCGTCTTCGAGCTTTTCTTCGGGCGGTGGAACTCGATGCCTTGCGAAGCCGCCAGCAGTTCGATGGCGACGATATTCTGCACGTTGTCGAGCATGGTATGCAGGCGCCGAGCTGCGAAGGTCGCCATGCTTACATGATCTTCCTGGTTGGCCGAGGTCGGGATGCTGTCGACGCTGGCCGGATGCGCGAGCGATTTGTTCTCCGATGCGAGCGCCGCCGCGGTGACTTGCGCCATCATGAACCCGGAATTGAGGCCGCTGTCTTTCACCAGGAATGCCGGCAGTCCGCTCAGGTGAGAATCGATCAGCAGGGCGATGCGCCGTTCCGCAAGCGAGCCGATCTCCGCAATGGCGAGTGCGAGATAATCGGCTGCGAGTGCGACGGGCTCGGCGTGAAAATTGCCGCCGGACAGCACCGACGCGGTGTCCGTGAAAACCAGCGGGTTGTCCGTCACCGCGTTGGCTTCCGTCTCGAGCAACAAGGCAACGTGCCGCAGGACATCGAGGCAGGCGCCGGCAACCTGCGGCTGGCAGCGAATCGAGTAAGGGTCCTGCACCCGGTGGCATTCGATGTGCGATGCACGAATCTCGCTGCCCTGCATCAGGTCGCGCAACAGGGCGGCGACCTCGATCTGCCCCCGGTGGCCTCGCACCTGCTGAATCCGGTCGTCGAACGGCGTGTCGCTGCCCTGGATCGCGTCGGCCGACATGGCGCCGGCCACCACGGCGGCGGCCATGATGTGCTCGGCGCGGAATGCCGCGGAGAGCGCCAGCGCGGTCGAGACCTGGGTGCCGTTCAGGAGCGCCAGTCCCTCCTTCGGCGCAAGCTGCAGGGGGTTCAGCCCCGCGCCGGCCAATGCCCGGCCCGCGGTCATCTTCTGCCCGCCGACGTGCGCGCTGCCGCGGCCGAGCAGCACTGCGGCCATGTGCGCCAGCGGCGCCAGGTCGCCCGACGCGCCGACCGAACCTTTCGACGGAATGCAGGGACAGATGTTGCCGTTGACGAGCGCGCACAACGCCTCGACCAGCGCGCGTGTCACACCGGAATAGCCT
>JBOHZD010000067.1:0-8924 GCA_050738315.1 Woeseiaceae bacterium | reverse complement strand
ATCCATCCTCGTGCACGACGATGTGGCGGTTGCCCATTATCTGTACAGTAAGGCAGGCGAAGACGCGGCCGGTGAACCTGTCACCCGTAACGGTCGCTTTACGGACGTGCTGATCCGGACGGGCGGCGAGTGGCAGTTCATTTCCCGGCACGGCGGCGACGATCCCGCCGGCTGACGACCGATCGGACACCAGGCACGCGCACCCCCCTCACCCGGGACGGTGGGAGCGGAGGCTGGAGTAGCGAGGGCTTTTCAGGATCGTGCGAGACAGGGATGTCGAGCCCGAAGCCAGACCGTCATCGAGGTCGCGACGATGCGGGCTTCAGGATCCGGCGACTCCAGGTGCGGGGAGTGCCGCCGGCGCCTTCACGGCTGCGCTGCAGGATGACGACGTTGCCGGCCATCACGAGCAGTATCCCGATCACGATGTTCGGCGTGATGCGTAAATCCTCGAACGCAACCGATATGATCAACGCAACGACCGGGAACATCACCACGGCGTAACCGGCCTTGTGCGCCCCGATGCGGCCGAGCAGCGTCAGGTACGAACCGAAAGCGACGATCGAGCCGAAGACCGCGAGATAGGCAAGCGACGCGACGTAACCGGCCGACATATCGAAGTTGAATTCCCTGCCCTCGGCCAGCGCGATCGCCCCCGTCAATACGGCGCCGTACAGCATGCCCCAGGCATTCGACTGGACGATGGGCAGTCCTTTCTGCTGGGCGCTCTGCGACGCCATGTTACCGAGTGATGCGACATAGGCCGCGACCATGCAGAGTCCCGCCCCTGCGAGCGTTGCATCGGACAACGACAGCTTCCCGGCCTCCGGCAGAAACAGCACCACGATCCCGCCGATGCCCAGGACCGAACCGGCAACGACGCGGATGCCGGCACGAACGCCGAAGAAGAAGCGCGCGTTCACGATGTTCATCCACAACATGGTCGAGAACACGATGGCGGTCAGCGCAGACGTAATGTACTGCTGGGCGTGATACGTCAGGATGTAGTTGAGACAGAAGAGCAGCAGCCCCAGCAAGGCAAAGCGCGCGTGCGCGACCTTGTCGAAGCGGAGCGGAAGCCCACGTATGCGGCACCAGCCGAACAACAGCAGCGACGCGAGCGCATAGCGATAGAACACGGAGACCTCGGGCGCCACCGTGCCGAGCTGGAATTCGATCGCGATCCAGGTCGAGCCCCAGATCAGCACGGTGATGAGGTAGAGAATCCGGTTGTCCATCGGTGTGCTCCGCAAGCGGTGGCCAGGAGTGTCTGTGGTGCTTGACTATACGGCCCTATTGGAGCTATAACAGATTCAGTTTATAGAAAATGTGACATACACAGTTTATGCTGGCTGTCGACAAAACGAATGGCGACTACCTGTATCGGCAGGTCATCGACATGATCTCCGAAAACATCGACTCCGGTACCTTGCGGGCGGGCGATCGCCTGCCCTCACTGCGGCGCATGAGCGCCCGTATCGGGGTCAGCATCCCGACGGTACGACAGGCGTACATTGAACTCGAACGTCAGCGCCGCGTCGATTCGCGCCCGCAATCCGGCTATTACGTACGCGGCGTGGCCGGCAACGAACTGGTCCACCCGGCGGCGAAGTTCCGCCGCGGGGCCAAACCGGTTACCGTCGGCTGCCGCAGCCTGATGGACCGGGTCTTCGATGGCATCCATCAACCCAACGTGCTGCCGTTCGGCATCACCAACCCCTGCATGGCCAGATCGGCGGCGAAAGCGCTGCATCGGACCATGAAGCGAGTGATGGCCCGCGCCGAGGAACGCAGCCTCGCGTATGCGCCCGGCTTCGGCGAACCGGGCCTCAGGCGGCAGATCGCGTACCGTTATCTCGACACCGTCGGCAGTGCCATCGAAGCGGACAACATCTGCGTGACCAACGGCGGCCAGGAAGCGCTGTTGCTGGCACTGTCTGCAGTGGCGCGCAAGGGTGACGTCATCGCCGTCGAATCGCCGACCTATCACGGCCTGCTCGAACTCATCGGCAGTCTCGGCATGCTGGCGATCGAAGTCGAGACCTGCCCGGAGGAAGGCGTTCAACTCGATGCGCTGGAGAAAACGCTCGATGCCCATCCGGTCCGCGCCTGCATGTTTTCGACGACGCTCAACAATCCCCTGGGTGTCAGCATGCCGGATGACAAGAGGAAAAAGCTGGTCGAGCTGATCGAGAAACGTGGCATCGTCCTGATCGAGGACGACGTGTACGGCGAATTGCGGTTCGACGGGCAGCGCCCGCCACCGGCGGAGTTCTACTCGAAGAGCGGCCGGATCCTGACCTGCGGTTCGTTCTCGAAGACGGTGGCGCCCGGTTATCGCATCGGCTGGCTCATCACCGGCCGGTTCCGCGACGAAATCAATCGCCTCAAACGCTCGTTTTCCTGTACGTCCGGACTCCTGCAACAGCTCACCCTGGCGGAGTTTCTTGCGAGCGGCGACTACGACCGGCACCTGAAATCCCTGCGGCCGGTTCTGCAGTGCAACGCGGAACGTATGAGCGCCACGGTGGCCTGTCATTTTCCGCGTCATACGCGAACTTCCAAGCCGGTCGGCGGCTCCGTTCTCTGGCTGGAGCTGCCGGAGAACGTGGATTCGGAAAAGCTGTTCGAGCGAGCGATCAAGGATGGCATCAGCATTGCGCCCGGGCGTATCTTTTCACCCGGCAACCGCCATCGAAACTTCATCCGGCTCAGTTTCGGCCATCCATGGACCGACGCAATCGAGTACGGCCTGGAACGACTCGGAAAGACCGTCTGCGAACTGGCAGGCCGCCGGCACTGACAACGGGCCTCGCCGCCGCAACGCATGCGCGTTAATTTCCGGAAGTGCGAACTGTAGCCGTTTCAGGACTTTCGCCGCCGGACGAATTCGCCTATAACACGCGGCTTGATCTCGCGCCTTTGGGCGGCGCGTCCAATTTGCCATCCATCTCAGATGATTCGTGCCATTGCATCCATTGCCGCGCTGTTGACGGGCGTCGCCATCCTCCTGGTCGGGCAAGGGCTGCAGGGCACGCTGCTGCCCGTGCGCGCCACGATGGAAAACTTCACGACGCTGGCCGTGGGAACGTTCGGTGCGACCTATTTTCTGGGTTTCGCACTGGGTTGCTGGCGCGGCCCGCGGCTGGTGCAGCGTGTCGGTCACGTGCGTGTCTTCGCAGCGATGACGGCTCTCGCGTCGGCGAGTCCCCTGTTGCACGGTCTGTGGATCAATCTCTGGTCCTGGACCTTGCTCCGCTTCATATCCGGATTCTGCTTTGCCGCGCTTTATGTCGTCATTGAAAGCTGGTTGAACGAAACCGCGACGAATGAAAATCGCGGCTCTGTGTTTTCCGCCTACGTGCTGATCAACATGACCATGCTGGCCGTCGGGCAGCAGATGATGCTGCTCGACGACCCGGCGGTCATGACTCTGTTCGCCCTGGCTTCGGTGCTGGTATCGCTCGCGGCGCTGCCGGTCGTCCTGTCCACCGCGCCATCACCGCGCGAAGTCCAGGACGTGAAACTGGACCTGCGGCAGCTGTATCGCACTTCGCCCGCCGGGATGCTGGGCAGTCTCGCAACCGGACTGGCCAACGGTTCATTCTGGTCGCTCGCGCCCGTATTCACGATTTCCTATTCGTCCGACGTGTCGCTGACAGCCTGGTTCATGACCGCGGTCGTGATCGGCGGCGCGGCCAGCCAGTGGCCCCTTGGCGCTCTGTCCGATCGCATCGACCGCCGTTATGTGATGGCCCTTTGCGCGGCTTTTGCAGTGGCCGTGTCCATCGCAATCTGGGGCTTCGCCGAGCATATGACTTTTGCGGTGATCGTTTTGCTGGGCGGCCTGTGGGGCGCTGCGGCCTTTCCGCTCTACTCCATTTCCGTCGCGCACGCCAACGACTATGCCGCGCCAGACGAGTTTGTCGTCGTCTCCAGCGGCCTGCTGCTCATGTATGGCATCGGCGCGGTGATCGGTCCCCTGCTGGCCTCGGGCCTGATGTACACCCTGGGCACTGCCGGCTTGTACGTTTTTACCGGACTGATCCACGTCATCCTGCTGGTTTACCTGTTCGTGCGCCGCTACCGTCGCAAGGCCGCGGCGCCCGGGGAGCAGATCGCCTTCTCCGAGGCGCTGACTGCGGCAACCACGCGCTCGCAGGTCTTCGAGCACGAAGTAGAAACCCGTTAAATCTATATTTTATCAAGAAGTTATGACATGTAATTAATGTCATTTATGTATACTTGCGGGCATCCCGCGGTTAAGCACCCGTTCAGTTTGCTGCGCCTATGATTGCGGCACAATGACTCAAGTTGCGTGTCAAATACGCTGCCGATGGGCCTGACGATGAGCCTTACGATGAGCGATAATTGCAGCTTGCAGACGGAGGCCGATATGGATACGGAATCGATGCAAAAGACCTGGTCGCAGAGGGTGCTCGTGCTCCTGGCCGCGGGCCTGTTGTCGGCCGGGCCGTTACTGGCGCAAACACCGGTCGATGAAAATGGCAAGCCGGTGCCGGCGCTCGACGAGTCGCTCGACCCGGGTACCGAGATCGATACGGGCGTAGATCGGGCAGACGGCGCGGATCCGGCAGACCTTTTCTCAGCCGCAGAACTGGAGCAGCTCGTCGGCCGGATTGCACTGTATCCGGATGACCTGCTGGCTGTCGTTTTGCCAGCCTCCGCGTACCCGCTGCAGATCGTGCAGGCGGCGCGCTTCCTCGAACAACTCGAGGATGACAAGAGCCTCAAGCCGGACGAATCCTGGGATCCGTCCATCACGGCGCTCCTGAATTATCCCGAAGTCGTCGAGCTCATGAACGACGACCTTGACTGGACTTACCGCCTGGGTGAAGCGGTGGTCCTGCAGCAGGCGGATGTCATCGCCGCGATCGAGGCATTCCGCGACCGCGCCTACGCAGCGGGCAATCTCAAGAGTGACGAACGGCAGACCGTCAGCAATAACGATGGCGTCATCGAGATCGAACCGGTCGAGGAAGAGGTCATCTACGTGCCGTACTACGAGCCGGAACGGGTCGTCGTGTACCAGACAGAACCGGTCTATCACTATTACGCGCGCCCCTGCCCTCTCTATTACTACCCGTATCCGTACGGCTACTCATTCGCCTCCGGTTATTTCTGGGGTGTGACGACGGCGTTCACGATCGGCTGGCACAGCCGTTACCTGCACGTGTTTCATGACAGTTACTTTGGGCATCCGTATTACGGCCATCACTACTTCGGCCATTTCTACCGGCGTCCCAGCATCAACATCTACAACACCTATTACGTGAACGATCACGTGCGGCGCTCGCCGCACTATCGCCGGGACGGCGATTTCTGGCGGCCGCGCCGTCACAGCGGCGCGCTTCCGGGCCATGATCGCAGCCGCGCCGATTATTATCGCGACACCCGCCGGGCACGCTCCGAAGACGGTTATCGGGATCAGCGTGACGGCAGCCGCACGCGGCAAATCGCCGCCGGCAACAGCAGGCTCGCCAATCGCAACGTGGGCAACGCGGGCAACACGGGATTCCGCGGCGAAACCGGGAACGAGGCACGGGCGCGGCCTGGCAGTGACGAGCGCACGGTTCGATTGTCGCGCAACCGCTCCGGCGCAGAGACCCGTAATGGTGACCGCGCAAATGTGGCCGAAGCCAGGCGTCAGGCCGATACCGCGTCCGGCAACGACACCCCCCGCTTCCGTCCGCGACAACGCACGGCCGACACGCGTCCCGCGAATGACAACGACCGCGCCATCCGTTTTCGCGCGCGCGATCGAGCCGCGCGGCCCGCTTCGCCGGGTGGTGCGAACGAGGTCGTACGCTCGCGACCGAGCCAGCGGAGTGATCGCAATGCGGACGTCGTCCGTTCGTCGCGCGGCAACCGCACCGCCACGGTGCCTTCCGTGCGCCGTGAGCGCCCGAGCGCGCGACCGGTCACGCCCTCGCACATGTCGCGCCCGAGCGTTACGCAACCTGCCGCGAGGAGTGCTCCACCACGCATGAGCGCGCCGCGCACAAGTTCCAGCCAGCCCGCGACGGTGAGTCGTCCGGCACCTTCGCAGCCAAGCCGGGCAGCACCGGCGCCGCGTCAATCGAGCAGCGCGGAACACTCAGGCAGGCGGGACCGCTCGCACCAGCGTTAGCCGCATTCAGGGATCCGGCGGTTTTTCCAGGTCGCCGCCGGCTCTTTGTCTTTGTTCGCTGTGCTTGTCCGACGAAAGCTCCCACGCGATGTAAGCAATCGCTCCCGCAGTCGCGAGCGCAAGAAAAATAACGATGATGGCGAGCAGGTTCATGAGGCCGACCTCGGTCGCGAGACTACCTCTGGAATTCCATTCTAGCGCGAATCGACATTTCCGTCCGCGGCGATCGGGGTGATCGATTGTCCGCATACGTTATACTCCCCCGCTCACCACGTCATGCCAGGTCCAATCCTTGGGGGAGTCCATGTCCGCAAGTCTTGCTGTTGCCCGTTTCATCGTCATCACCTTCATTTTGCTGCTGGGAGCCTGCGGACAGTCGGATACGACGAATTCCGCCACTTCGGAAGCACAGCCCGCAGTCACCCTTGCCGAACGGGCACGGGATATTGCGCTGTCATCCATCATCGTCGATACGCACATCGATGTGCCTTATCGGCTGGATGAGAAATGGGCCGACGTCTCGCAGGCAACCGCGGACGGAGATTTCGATTATCCGCGCGCGGTGGCAGGCGGACTGAACGCGCCGTTCATGTCGATTTACACTCCCGCGGAACTCGAAGCCGAAGGCGGATCGAAAGCCCTGGCCGAAAAACTCATCGACAGGGTCGACAAACTCGCCGCCGATGCACCGGAGAAGTTTGCCATTGCCTTGTCGCCGGCGGATGTCGAGCAACAGTTTGCCGAGGGCCTCATCTCGTTGCCGATGGGGATGGAGAATGGTTCGCCGATCGAGAACGATATCGCGAATGTCCAGCATTTCTACGACCGGGGCATTCGTTACATCACACTGGCTCACGGCCTGTCGAATCACATTGCCGATTCTTCCTACGATGACAACAAGCGCTGGGGCGGCCTGAGCGAGTTCGGCGTCGAAGTTGTCGGGGAAATGAACCGGATCGGCATCATGGTGGATGTCAGCCATATATCCGACGGCGCCTTCTGGGATGTCATGGACATTACGAGCGCACCCGTCATTGCGTCGCACTCGTCCGCGCGGCATTTCACGCCGGGATTCGAGCGCAACATGGCAGATGACATGATCAAGCGACTGGCGGAGAACGGCGGAGTAATCATGATCAACTTCGGTTCGTCATTCCTGACGCAGGAAGCGAACGAATACGCAGAGGCATTCGGCGACGCTTACGACGCGTACCTCGCCGAACAGGATCTCGAGAGCAGTGAGGAAGTCCGTGACCGCTTCACTGAGGAATACGCCCAGGCACACGGCCCGTTTCCCTATGCGACGCTCGACCAGCTGCTCGATCACTTCGATCACGTCGTGCAACTGACGAGCGTCGACCACGTCGGTATCGGTTCCGACTTCGATGGTGTCGGCGACAGCCTGCCCATCGGGCTCAAGGACGTCTCGGCCTACCCCAACCTGGTCGAAGGCCTGCTCAAGCGCGGCTACGGCGAAGAGGATATCGAGAAGATCCTCGGCGGGAACCTGTTGCGTGTATGGCGCGAAGTCGAGGCGGTGGCTGCGAAGACCGGCTAAGCTCGACGCCGCCATGCGTCAAACGAGAGGGATGCCGGTCATCGCCTGGCGAAAAGCCGCGTAGATCAATGCGGCATACACTGCGGCCGCGCACGCCAGCAGCGAGAGCTTGGCGGAATTCGCCGGTACTCTCGGCCAGCGTCCGATCGCGAAGCCAGCCAACGGCAGAAGTTGCAACGCGTGCAGCGCAAGTCCGTGCGCAATGCGCAGATCGCCGGCAACGGTACTCCAGTTGAGAAATGGCAGCCCGGGGCCGCCATCCGGCGCGCCTACCGTGTGGCCCCCGTTTGCCAGCATGACACCGCCGATGGCGCCGGCCGTCAAAAAAAAGGCGATTCCGAGCCGCACGCTCCACAGGTAAACCGGCTGCAAGCGCATGCTGGGTTTGCCCAGCATGAACAGGATGACGACGGCCATCAGCATGTTGATACCGATCATGGCACCCATCGTCTGAAAGATCGCTCCGTCGAAATCGGTCGCGACGTTATAGTGCGAGGTCGTTCCGCGGGCCGCCTGCAACAGGAGGCAAGCAGACTCGATCAGGATCGTTACGGAAATGACAATGCTGACGGTCCTGAACAGCCATCGCGGACGGCGGAAGTAACGGCTGAACCAGGCAATGGTCCACAGATATAACGCGATCGAGACCATGAACTTCATGGGCTTGAGCCACGTGTTGATGCCCATGACGAGGCGATCGTCCGACGCCAGGCCGACCAGCGTCGCGAGCAACAACACGACATGCAGCCAGCCGACGAACGTCAGCAACGGATTACGGCGGTACAGTTCCGCGAGGAATCCGGTTCGCATCGTTTACGGTCGATTACCAGCAAGCGGAAGGAGGATTGCAACTGCCATCGATTCGCGCCCCGAGTGACCCGATCACGGCGGCATTGTGGCACACAGGGCGCATCTTTGTGGCACGCGGAGACGACCTGTCCCCGGCACCTTTCACGCTGTCGCCCGCATGGCGGGCTCCTTCTATGTATAGTCTGTTGTCAACCCTCCGGGTTAATTTTTTTCAATGCTGTTGCCGATAAATCCTCCTGGAGGTCGTGATTCTGGTTTGTGATCTGATTTTGTTCCGGTCATGGACCGGAACCACCTTCTATCCGTGCCGGTTGTCACCGAACACCACATCCCACATACGGGTATCGATCACAATAAAACGCACCCCATCTACAAAATCGGCGTCAGCTGACGCTGGCCCTGGAG
>JBOHZD010000066.1:0-4849 GCA_050738315.1 Woeseiaceae bacterium | reverse complement strand
TTTATTCGTTTTAGCTGTCGGCACCTGTCGTCTGGACTGAGATTCAGGGTTTTCGAGCGAGAATTGCTAACCGATTCCGACCTCCTCGCATCCAAGGGTAAAATGGTGGCTGCATTCGAGCGGAGCTTGCCGACGCAGGCGGAGTTTCACGAGGCGATCTCGAATCGGTCGGATCGCTGGTTCGCGGCGTGTCTGAGGATTACCCGCAGCCCTGAGTTGGCCGAGGATGCGGTCCAGGAGGCGCTCCTCTCCGCCTGGCACAAGCGCCATCAGTTCCACGGCGATGCGCGCCTGGAGACCTGGATTCACCGGATCGCGGTCAACGCGGCGTTGCAGCTCGTGCGCAAGTGCCGGCCCGGGATCTTCGAGCCTTTGGATACCGACATCGCCGACCATGGCAATTCACCGGAAAGCGACCTGGCGAATCATGATCTCGGCGACCACCTTTCTACGGCGCTCCGGCACCTGACCGAGATCGAGCGGGTTTGCTTCGTCCTCAAGCATCTCGAACAGTGGCACTTAAGGGAAATCGCGGACGAGCTGGGCACGAACGTGAGCGTAGTGAAACAAGCCCTCTTTCGCGGCGTCAAGAAACTTCGCGTGAAGATGGCGGACATCCAGAGTCGATGATTATGAACGACGATATTTTGATCCTTTATTACTACGGGGACGGGCTGACCGAGGCAGAGCGGCTTCAAGTTCAAACGTCCCTCGAAAAAGACGCCTCGCTACGCGCGCGTTACAAGGAACTTCGCAATGACCTCGCGCGATTCGATGCGCCGGAATCGGTGGCAGTCGCGGCAGACATGACGGCACGCTGGCACGACAGCATCGAGCGCGCCGCCCGCCTGGAGCAACAGCGAGCGAAAACCGTGAAAGCACCAGATCGCGGTTTTCACTTTCCGTCATTCGCCTGGGGTACAGGCATTGCCGCTGCGCTGGTCGCGGGAATCGCCATAGGTTTCTACCTCTCGGGTAACCGGATACCGCAGCCGCACGTCGACACCAACGTGGCCGATACCGTGATCCCCGACGTGCGTTCGCCGTCGCTCGCTTTCGAGCGCGGCCTGCAGGTGCACCTGCGGGCAAGCCAGCGGGAACTGGCAGGCCTGCCAACGGACACGGACGCGGAACGCACCCTGCTGATCATGCAAATGATTCAACAGAACCGGTTATTCGAACGCGCCGCCGAGCAGAACGACTCGAAGGACCTGGCACGGGTACTGCGTGCCTTCGAACCCATACTGATTCGCCTCGCGTCGGACGACATTACGCCCGAGGATGCAGCGGCGCTGCAGGCGCAGCTCGCCTTCGAGCTCAATGTCGTGCTAACCAAGCTCGGGGGAAACGTATCTGAAGTAACAGGCCCCATCTAGTAACAGGACGACACACATGGATGCATTTCGGAAATTTATTCTGGCCTCGCTGATCCTGTCGATCAGCTCGGTCGCCATCGCGCAGACCGACGAAAAGGAAGCATTGAAGGTCACGGCGCTGGAAGCGCTCATCTCGGCGCCACCGGAACGGGCATTACCGATTGTCACCAAGGTGCTGCGCGGCGATAGCAGCGCCGATCTCAAGGAACGCGCATTGTTCGTGTTGAGCCAGATCGATCTGCCCGAGGCACAAACCCTGCTCGTCGAAACCGCCCAGACCGGTAACGAAGACATCCGGCTGGAGGCGATTCGCATGATCGGTATCGGCGGCGACCGGAAGGCGTTGGATGCGCTTGGGGCGATCTATGCAGCGGGTGACGGCGACACCAAGGAAGCCGTGCTGGAGGCTTACCTCATTGCCGACGACAACGATGCCGTGTACCAGATCGCCGCCAATACCCAGGACCCGGATGAGTTCGAAGACGCGGTGTCGATGCTTGGGGCCATGGGTGCGACGGAGGAGCTGCGGACGCTGCGCGATCGTCCCGACATGGGGGAGGTGCTGATCGATGCCTATGCCGTCGCCGGAGATGTCGAGTCTTTGACCGCGCTGGCAACCGACAGCAGCAATCCCGAGCGGCAGGCGCAGGCGCTCCACGGTCTCGGCATCGCCGGCGGTGACGAGGTCGGCGACGTGCTCGTCGACGTCTATCGCAACACGGACATGCCGAAAGTCAAAGACGCAGCACTCGAGGGCCTGATGATCGCGGGACTCGACCAGGCCGTGCTCGAGCTGTTCAACGAAAGCAAGGACGCGGCCGAAAAGCGTGAGCTGATGGAGACGCTCGTGATGATGGACAGCGATGCCGTCTGGGACCTGATCGATACCACACTGGAGAACGGGCAATGACCATCGGCCACCCCGCCCGCCTGGTTACCGTGGCATTGGCGCTGATCGCCTGGCCCTGCGGTGAATCCATGGCGGCGGCGCTCGACGCGCTCGGCACCGGCGGTGTCTATACATGGCGCGTCGCCGCAACCGACGACGCGCCGCCCTGGTGCTGCGTCTGCTGGATGAGCCGTTCGCCCGTGGCGCGCGCATGCGACCTCGACGGCCGGCATTCCAATTACAGTGCGGGCGACGAACGCCCGGCGCCGAACGGAGAAATGCAGATCTATGCACTGATCGAATCCGGCAAGACGCAGCGCATCCGCGTGCTCCATCCGCAATGCGCGGTCACGTCCCGGCGTGACATCGTCGACCTCGGTGTCGTCGAGGTCGACGAGAGCCTGGCGTGGCTCGAGGACCATGTAACGCCGGCAACATCCCTCAGTTCGGATGCGCTAGCTGCCATCGCCGTGCACCGGGGCGCCGCGGCATTGCGTTTCCTGGTCGACACCGCCGATGCCGGGCCGACCATGGAATTGCGCAAAGAAGCGGCCTTCTGGATGTCGCAGGCACGCATCTCGGAAGCCGCCGGCGAACTGGAACGCCTGATGTTCCACGATGCGAGTGCGGAAATGCGTCAGCATGCCGCGTTTTCGCTGTCGCAATCGACGGCGGAGAATCGCGCCGACGCGCTGATTCGCCAGGGTCGTGAGGACAACGATCCCGAGGTTCGCTCGCAAGCCTGGTTCTGGCTCGCCCAGACCGGCGCGAGCGAAAGCGAGCAAGCCATCCAGTGGGCGATCGCCAACGATCGTGATAATGAGGTGCGCGAAGAGGCTGTGTTCGCGATGTCGCAGTTACCGGGGGAACGCGCCGTCGACGCGCTGTTTGCAGTTCTCGGCAACCGGCAACTGCAACGCGAGGTCCGTGAACAGGCGCTCTTCTGGCTGGTGCAGTCGGACTCGGACCGGGCTTTCGAGTACGTCGATCGCTTGCTGTCGGGCGGACGGTAGACGCACGCGCGGCACTTACCTTACGGATAAATAAGGAGTTTCCCCGTTTTAGCCGCACTACCCGGCCGTGCTATGCTGAGCGGATAATTCGTACAACAACGGTCAGGCGCATGGTTCTGAAGCGCGTCCTACGGGTGACTGCATGGGCGATCGCAGGCGTGATTTCACTCGCGTTCCTGGCATTGTTCGTTGCCTACTGGATGTCGGACAACACCTGCGGCAGCAACACCGCTCCTCGGGGCGAGCTGATGAAAGCCGTCATTTATTGCGACTACGGATTACCCGATGTTCTCAAAATCGAGAACATCGAAAAGCCGGTTCCAGATGACGACCAACTCCTGGTAAAAGTCCACGCGGCTGCAATCAATCCGCTTGAATGGCATTACATCAGGGGCACGCCGTACATCATGCGCCTGGGCACCGGGCTGCGTAAGCCTGAGGTGACACAACTGGGCGTTGATTACGCGGGGACGGTGGAAGCGGTCGGCAAAAACGTAACGCAGTTCAAGCCGGGCGACGAAGTATTCGGCGGCAGAACGGGGGCTCTCGCCGAATATGTCACTGTCCTCGAAAGCCGTGCAGTCGTGCTGAAACCGCCCAACCTGACGTTCGAGCAAGCGGCTTCTGTACCCATAGCAGCAATCACGGCATTGCAGGGTCTTCGCGACAAGGGAAGGGTTCAGCCGGGGCAGAAAGTCTTGATCAACGGCGCTTCGGGAGGCGTTGGTACGTTCGCTGTGCAGATCGCGAAGTCATTCGGCGCAGATGTAACCGGCGTATGCAGCACCAGGAACCTGGAAATGGTGCGTTCACTCGGCGCGGATCAGGTCATTGATTACACCCAGGAAGATTTCACCCAAGGTGCGGAACGTTACGACGTGATTCTCGACCTGGTTGGGAACCGTTCGTTGTTGGAAAACAAGCGCGTCTTGAAGCCAAACGGGATCCTCGTCCTGATCGGAGGCGGAGGACCCGACGCCGGTCGGTGGATTGGGCCTATGGCGGGTCCGATCAAGGCGTTGATGCTGTCACCGTTCGTGAGCCAGGAGTTCGTCATGCTTCTGGCGGATCTGAACAAGGAAGACCTGACCATCCTGAGCGATCTCATGCAGGCCGGAAAGGTGACACCGGTCATCGACCGGCGTTATACGTTGAGTGAGATTGCTGACGCGATCCGGTATCTCGAGAAGGGACACGCCCGGGGAAAAGTCGTAATAACGATGGAATAACAACGACGGGTGGCCAGGCGGTTCATCATCACCAACTCACTTGCGCAGCCGGCGGTCGAAGTCGCACGCTTCATTCAGCACTTCGAGCGCGCTGCCGCACAAGGCCGATGCAGTGCTGGATCTGGATGACCATCACGACGCTGGCGTGGATCTCCGCTCTGAACTCGCCGCGTTCGGGTGTTTGCCGTACCACCTTTCCTCTTACGCGTAAGCGACCATTTCAATTCGCGGCGCATTCCAATCCTCGCAGTGTTTGGCAGGTATTCTGTACGAAACGTCAGGCAATAATTACGCGTGTGCTGCCGCTGGCGTCAACCTTGCAGGGCAGATAGGGGGTGCGCC
>JBOHZD010000065.1:0-14181 GCA_050738315.1 Woeseiaceae bacterium | reverse complement strand
TGAGACGACTGTTTTCCAGCAGCAGGTCGTTGCGGCTGGCCGTGGTGTCCTGAATCCAGCGCCAGGCCGACACCGGGGCGTCAACGACGACACGCAGCGGGTAGACCGCGGCGCCGATCGCCTTGCGAACGGCATCCAGGTGATTCTCGCGATGATCGTCGATCAGCAGGAAAATGCTGATTCCAGCGAGGATCAGAAAGCGGAGGCCCAGCGCCGGGGTTCGTGTCGAGCGATGCTGGCTGTCGGATCCCGCCGCAGCCATCAGGAGTGTGCAGACGCGTTCGCGTTCCGCCGTGCCTCGGCCCCGCGTGACTCCGGCCTGGCTACCTCATGGATCAGCCGGACACCGATCATTGGAATGTCCTGTTACTCCAGGCCAAATACTGCGGGGCCGTGTTCGTCGATGAGTTCGATGACCCTGCCCCCGCCACGGGCCACGCAGGTGAGCGGGTCGTCGGCGATAATGACCGGCAGGCCGGTCTCTTCCATCAGTAGCTTGTCTACGTCCCGCAACAATGCGCCGCCGCCGGTCAGGACGATACCGCGTTCGGCCACGTCCGCTCCGAGTTCCGGAGGCGTCTGTTCCAGCGCTTCCTTGACGGCACCGACAATGCCCTGCAGCGGTTCCTGCAGCGCCTCCAGGATCTCATTACTGTTCAAGGTGAAACTTCGCGGCACGCCTTCGGACAGGTTGCGGCCCTTGACCGAAATCTCACGCACTTCCTGGCCGGGAAAGGCGGAGCCGATTTCGTGTTTGATGCGCTCGGCGGTCGCCTCGCCAATCAGGATGCCGTAATTTCGTCGCACATAATTCGTGATCGCCTCGTCGAAACGATCGCCGCCGATGCGGACGGAGGCGGCATAGACGATGCCGTTCAGCGAGATCACCGCCACTTCCGAGGTGCCGCCGCCGATATCCAGCACCATGGAACCGCGCGCCTCGTGTACCGGCATGCCGGCGCCGATGGCCGCCGCCATGGGTTCGGGGATCAGGTGGACTTTCCGGGCGCCGGCTCCTTCGGCGGATTCCCGTATCGCGCGTCTCTCGACCTGGGTGGAACCATAAGGCACGCAGATCAGTACGCGCGGGCTCGGGCGAAAATAGCGAGTGCCGTGGGCTTTGCGAATGAAATGCTGCAGCATCTTTTCGGTGACCGTGAAGTCGGCGATGACGCCATCCTTGAGCGGCCGGATCGCGGTGATGTTGCCCGGCGTTCTGCCGAGCATGTTCTTGGCTTCGGTACCGACTGCCTCGACGACCCGTCCGCCGCGGCCGGTGTCTTCCCGTATCGCGACGACCGACGGTTCGTCCAGTACGATGCCATGTCCGCGGGAGTAAATAAGTGTGTTGGCAGTCCCGAGATCGATCGACAAGTCGTTCGAGAAATAACCTAGAATGCTCTTGAACATGTGGGGCTTAAGTCCCGCGCGGAGATTTTAGCGCTGTAATCTAACAATGCGCACGACATTGAGCAAGACGGCGTGTATCATTGCGGCGCTTTGATACGCCCGGCATCCCGTCGGGTACGACTGTCCGGATCGTTTCGTGTCACTGACCAAAGAACAGGTTCAACACATCGCATTGCTTGCCCGGCTGCAACTCGATGACGATGAATTCGACGAAGCTGTCGACAAATTGTCACGGATCGTCGATTTTGTCGCTCAATTGCAGTCCGCGCCGACGGAGAATGTGCTGCCGATGGCGCACCCGGTGGATCAGCCGCAGCGACTGCGGCGCGATGCCGTGACCGAAAACATCGATCGTCAGGCGATTCAGGCGCACGCACCGGCAGTACAGGACGGTTTCTACCTGGTGCCCAAAGTCATCGAATAACAATGGGTGCGGAGACGGATGCATTGCATGCCCGGACGCTCTCGGAGCTTTTGCGCGGGCTTGACGACGGTGACTTCTCGGCACGGGAGCTGACCCGGAGCCTGCTCGATCGCATCGCTGCCGACGGCGATCGGCTGAACGCCTTCGTCACGATTACCGCCGAATCCGCATTGGCGGGCGCCGGGCTTGCGGACCGGGCGCGCGCCAAAGGCAAGCACCAGCCGCTCGCCGGTTTACCGATCGTACACAAGGATCTCTTCTGTACCGAAGGCGTCCTCACAACCTGCGGCTCGCGGATGCTGGAGCACTTCGTCTCTCCTTACGACGCGACGGTCGTCGCGCGCTTGCGGTCCGCCGGCGTCCTGATGCTCGGCAAGACCAATATGGACGAATTTGCCATGGGCTCGTCGAACGAAACGAGTTACTTCGGCCCGGTGAAGAATCCCTGGGACACGACGCGCTCCCCGGGCGGCTCGTCCGGAGGTTCCGCCGCGGCCGTCGCCGCGCGACTCGTGCCGGCGGCAACCGGCACCGATACCGGCGGCTCGATCCGGCAGCCCGCCGCACTGACCGGGACGGTGGGTCTCAAACCAACCTACGGGAGAGTGTCGCGGTACGGCATGGTGGCTTTCGCGTCCAGCCTCGACCAGGCAGGCGTGATCACGCGGAGCGCCGAAGATGCTGCGTTGCTGCTCGGCGTCATCGCCGGCTTCGATGAGAGGGATTCCACGTCCGTCGATCAACCGGTGCCTGATTATCTCAGGGCATTGTCGCGGCCTTTGCAGGGAGTCAAAGCAGGCATCGTGCGCCAGCATTTCGATGCGGGGCTCGATGGCGAATGCGCGGCGCGCGTCAGGGAAGCGGCCAAGGCATTGCAGTCGCAGGGGGTCACCCTGGTCGAAGTCGATCTGCCCAATCTCGATCTTTCCGTACCGACGTATTACGTCGTCGCGCCGGCCGAATGCTCGTCCAACATGTCGAGATTCGACGGCGTACGCTTCGGGCATCGCGCGGAGAAACCTGCGGATCTGCTCGATCTCTATTGCCGCAGCCGCGGCGAGGGCTTCGGCGCGGAAGTCAAACGCCGCATCATGACCGGCACGTATGTGTTGTCCGCGGGTTACTACGACGCGTATTACCTCAAGGCACAGAAGGTACGCCAGTTGATCAGCGCCGATTTCAAACGCGCATTCGAGGAAGTCGATGTCATCGTGGGGCCGACCGCACCGACACCGGCATTCGCGATCGGCGAAAAAATGAATGACCCGATCACGATGTACCTGAATGACATCTACACCATCGGCGCGAATCTCGCCGGCTTGCCGGCAATCTCCGTGCCCTGCGGTTTTGCCGCGGGACTGCCGGTCGGCTTGCAGCTGGTCGGGCCGCACTTTGCGGAAGACAGGATCCTGCAGGTTGCGCATCAATACCAGTTGGTCACCGAATGGCACACCGCCTGCCCGGAGGCCTACGCATGAGCGGCGCCTGGGAGACGGTCATCGGCCTCGAGATCCACACGCAGCTCGCAACGCTCAGCAAGATTTTTTCCGGGGCGCCGACGGCTTATGGCGCCGCGCCGAATACGCAGGCGTCCCTGATCGACCTCGGGTTTCCGGGCGTCTTGCCCGTGCTGAATGCGGAAGCCGTCCGCATGGCCTGCAAATTCGGCCTGGCCGTCAACGCAAGGATAGCGCCGCGCTCGGTGCTGGCGAGAAAGAATTATTTCTATCCGGACTTGCCGAAGGGCTACCAGATCAGCCAGTACGAGCTGCCGATCGTGTCCGGCGGCGAGCTGACGATCCGGGACGAGGAGGGGGCGGAAAAGCGCATCGGCATCACCCGCGCGCACCTGGAAGAGGATGCCGGCAAGTCCGTGCACTCGGGCCACGACCGCTACACGCGCATCGACCTGAACCGGGCGGGCACGCCCTTGCTCGAGATCGTGTCCGAACCCGATTTGCGCTCCGCCAGGGAGGCGGTGATCTATATGCGCAGGATCCATACCTTGGTGCGCTATCTCGGAATCTCCGACGGCAACATGCAGGAAGGCTCGTTTCGCTGCGACGCCAATGTGTCGATTCGTCCGCGCGGCCAGCAGAAACTCGGCACGCGGACCGAAATCAAGAATCTGAATTCCTTCCGTTTCGTCGAAAAAGCGCTCGAATTCGAGATACAAAGACAGATCGATCTGCTCGAGGACGGTGGGGTAGTCTTGCAGGAAACGCGGCTGTACGACGCGGACAAGAACGAAACCCGACCGATGCGGACCAAGGAGGAAGCGAATGACTATCGCTACTTCCCGGATCCCGACCTCTTGCCGATTTCCATAGACGAAGCCTTCATTGCCGCGGTGCGCGAGACGCTCCCGGAGTTGCCGGATGCCAAAAGGCAACGGTTCGTTGGCGACTATGGGCTGAAGCCTGCGGATGCCGACATTCTCACGCTCAATCCAGCGCTCGCGGACTACTTCGAGGAGACGGCCGGGATGTTCGACGGCGATGCGCAGGTGGCGGGCCACTGGATCGTGGGCGACCTGACTGCTCTTTTGAATCGCGACGGCCTGGAAGTCGAAGCGAGCAGAGTGTCGCCCGCGGCGCTCGCCGGCTTGCTCACGCGAATCGCGGACAGGACGATTTCCGGCAAACTCGCAAAAGAAGTTTTCGATGCCATGTGGCAAGGCGGAGGAAGCGCCGATGAGGTCATCGAAGCCAGGGGACTGCGCCAGATCACGGATACCTCGGCGATCCTCGGCATCGTGGACGCAGTGATCGATGCCAATCCAGAGCAGGCTGCCGAGTATCGCGCCGGCAAGGACAAGCTGCTCGGCTTCTTCGTCGGCCAGGTCATGAAACAGACCGGCGGCAAGGCGAATCCGGAAGAAGTCAACCGGATCCTGAAGGAGCGCCTGCAAGCCTGATGCCGGGACGGAACGATATCGTCATACCGTTCGATTTCGAGTCGCTCCCCATACGAGGCGCGATCATTCAACTGCAGAACAGCTGGCACCGCATGCTGCTGGGTCACAACTACGACCGGCCGGTGCTGGAGACGCTCGGCCACTCCGCCGCCGCAAGCGCGCTCATTGCGCACAGTCTGAAGTTCGACGGCTCGATTACGTTGCAGATCAGCGGCGACGGGCCGCTGGCGATGCTGGTGGTGCAATGTACCAGCAACCTCGAGTTGCGCGGCATGGCGAGTGCCGCCGAACTCGGCGACGATGTCGCTTTTGCGGACCTGGTGCAGAAAGCGCGCTGCGCGATCACGGTCGATTCGGGCACGATGGAGCGCGCCTACCAGGGCATCGTCGCGGTCAGCGGTCGTTCCCTGGCCGACAGCATCGAAGACTACTACGCGCGCTCGGCGCAGATTCCGAGCCACCTGCAACTCGTGTGCGATCCGTCCTGCTGCGGCGGAATTCTGTTGCAGCAGATGCCGGGCGCGCCCGGCCCGATGGCGGACGACTGGCATCGCGTCGGTCTCCTTGCATCGACTCTGAGCTTGAGCGATGTGGAGCGCGGGGTCGGTTCGGCGTTGCTCGGCCGCCTGTTCGCAGAGGACGATTTGCGGGTGTTCCGACCGCGCGATGCCGTGTTCCGCTGTCGCTGCTCGGACCGCAGGGCCGAGAACGTGTTGCGGCTGCTGGGACAGGGGGAAACGCTTGCGGTTCTGGCCGAGCAAGGGCAGGTCGATGTCACCTGCGAATATTGCGGACAGACGCGCACGTTCGACGAGATCGACATCCGCGGCCTGTTTGCGGCAAGACCGGCGCCGCCTTCCGATACCCTGCACTGAGCCGGGAGCGGCGGTCGCCCGCATGGCGGGTTCCTACAGGGTCAGACATCCCTGTGACGCTCCACTGTCGCGCACGCGCGGGTGATGTCTGCTTTTGTAGGGTCCGCCATACGGGCGACCCACGGTGACTGCCAGAAAACGACCTGAAATCCCCCCCGAGCTGTGCTACAGTGGCTGACATCACAGATATAATAATATGTTTATTTGTTAATGGAAGCACCGACAGAACAACTCCTGAGACAGCTCAAGTCGCTCGCCGACCCGGTCCGACTGCGCCTCGTGGCGCTGTGCCGGCACGGGGAATGCAGCGTGACAGAACTGACGGAAGTCCTCGGCCAGAGCCAGCCGCGGGTGTCCCAGCATCTGAAGCAGCTATGCGAGGCGGGTCTTTTGGAGCGGTTTCGCGACGGCAGGCGCGTCTACTACCGGGTCACGCTGGCAAAAGGCGGCACGGTGCGCCGCCGTCTGCTGGAACTGATCCCGGTCGACCGTTTCATCGCCGCCGACGCCGAGCGCTTGCGGCGGTTGCGGGGCCAGGGTGCGCCGCGGCCTCTGCCTGCCCCCACGGATGAAGACGAACCGACGGATCGCGGAGTGCACCGGGCCCTGCTGGACCTGACGATCACGGCGCCGCTCGGCGACTTGCTCGACATCGGCTGCGGCCGCGGGCGGACGCTGAAATTGCTGGCGAGCCGCGCCAACCGCGCGGTCGGTGTCGATGTCGATGCCAATGCCCGGCAACTGGCCCGCAGCGAACTGATGCTCGCGGGCTTACCGAACTGCAGCCTGCGGCAGGGCGATATGTACCAGCTGCCGTTTGCCGACGGAGAGTTCGACACCGTCATTCTGGACGCTGTGCTGGCCGATGCCGTGCGCCCGGTACGCGCGCTGCTCGAGGCCAAACGGCTGCTCCGTGGCGGCGGGCGACTCATCGTCCTCGAGCGGCTGCAATCGCGCTCGTCCACGGAATTGCAAAAATCACTGGCCGGGTGGAGCGCGACTGCGGGCCTGCGCCTGGGACACGCGAGACTGGTGCCGAAAAAAGCGCCGGCGTGGTCCCTGTCGGTCGCGACGACGGCACAAGGGCAGAGCGCGGCGGCCTGAGCGGCTGTCATACGAGGACCGCAGATGCAGGAACTGAACGCCAGCGGCGATAGCCCGTGCAACGTATCCACTCAGGTGTCGTTCGAATTTTTCCCGCCGAATACGGAGGCGATGGAGCGCACGCTGTGGGAATCCATCAAGCGCCTGTCGGTGCTGACGCCGCGTTTCGTATCGGTGACCTACGGCGCCGATGGTTCGACCCGGGAGCGCACGCACGCCGCGGTTGCACGCATCCTCAAGGAGACGCAACTGACGGCCGCGCCGCACCTCACCTGCATCGGCGCCGCGAAGAGTGAAATCGACGATATTGCGCGCGAGTACTGGGACATGGGAATCCGGCACATCGTCGCGCTGCGCGGCGATCCGCCGAAAGACAAGAGCCGCTATGCGCCGCATGCGGAGGGTTATGCATTTGCTTCGGATCTCGTAGCAGGATTGAAAAAAGTCGCGGACTTCGACGTGTCGGTGGCGGCCTACCCGGAAGTACATCCCGAGGCGCGCAATGCTGCGTTCGATCTCGACAATCTAAAGCGCAAGATCGACGCCGGAGCATCGCGCGCCATCACGCAGTTTTTCTTCGACGTCGATTTGTATCTCCGGTTTCGGGACAAATGCGCAAAGGCGCAGATCGCGACCACCATCGTCCCCGGGATACTGCCGATTACCCGGTTTCCACAGCTGCAGCGATTCGCAGAGCAGTGCGGCGCCACGGTGCCGGCATGGCTGCACGATCGCTTCGACGGCCTGGACGACGACGCGGAAACGCGGCAACTGATTGCTGCCAGCGTCGCCATCGAACAGGTAAGACAACTCAAGAAGGAAGGCATCGACGAGTTTCACTTCTACACGTTGAATCGATCGGAATTGACTTACGCCATCTGCCACGCGCTGGATGTACGCCCGCAACAGGCGGCGGCATGAAACAAAAGGACCGGGCATGACACGCGAACAGAGAATCACGGCGCTGAAGCAATTGCTTGCGGAGCGAATTCTGCTGCTGGATGGCGCCATGGGGACGATGATCCAGGGCTACCGTCTCGGCGAAGACGATTTCCGCGGCGCACGGTTTCGCGACTGGGAAAAGGACGTCAAAGGCAATAACGACCTGCTTTCGATCACGCGTCCGGAGGTCATCGAGGATATTCATCGACAGTTTCTCACGGCCGGTGCCGATATCATTGAAACCAACACATTCAATTCCAATGCGCCGTCCATGGGCGACTACGGCATGGAGTCGCTCGTCGGCGAGCTCAATCTCGCCGCGGCGCGGCTGGCCCGGCGCACGGCGGACGCATTCGCCGTGAGTACCGGCGCCCCGCGATTCGTGGCCGGCGTACTCGGGCCAAGCAATCGAACGGCGTCCATTTCGCCGGATGTGAACGATCCGGGCTATCGCAACATTACATTCGGTGAGCTTGCGAAAACGTATCAGGAAGCTGCATTGGCGCTCGTCGAAGGCGGCGTCGATTTCCTCATGGTCGAGACGATATTCGACACGCTCAACGCAAAGGCCGCGATATTCGCCATCCGGCGGAGTTTCGCGACGCTGGGCTTCGAACTTCCCGTCATGATCTCCGGGACCATTACGGACGCCTCCGGCCGCACGCTGTCGGGGCAAACGACCGAAGCATTCTGGAATTCGGTGCGTCACGCGAAGCCGTTTATGGTGGGGCTCAATTGCGCGCTGGGCGCCGCCGATCTGCGGCCCTATGTTTTCGAGCTGTCCCGCATCGCCGATACCGGGGTCAGCGCCCATCCGAACGCCGGGCTGCCGAACGAGTTCGGTGAATACGACGAGACGCCCGGGCACATGGCGGAAATCGTCGGCGAATTCGCCGCCAGCGGGCTCGTGAACGTCGTCGGCGGTTGTTGCGGCACGACGCCGGAACACATCCGACATTTGCGAGATGCGATTCAGGGTAAGCCGCCGCGAGAAATTCCGTCGCTGCCTGTTCGTTGCCGTCTGTCCGGTCTGGAACCCTTGACGATCGGCCCCGACGACCTGTTCGTCAATGTCGGCGAGCGGAGCAACGTCACAGGTTCCGCGCAGTTCCGCCGTTTGATCGAGGTGGATGACTATGCCGCGGCCGTGCAGATCGCCAGGCAACAAGTCGAAAACGGCGCGCAGATCATCGACGTGAATATGGACGAGGGCATGCTCGATTCCGAAAAGGCCATGCAAACGTATCTGAACCTGATCGGGTCCGAGCCGGATGTTGCGCGCGTGCCGATCATGATCGATTCATCGAAGTGGTCGGTCATCGAGACGGGGCTGCGCTGCGTACAGGGCAAATCCCTCGTCAACTCGATCAGCTTGAAGGAGGGCGAGGAGCAGTTCATCGAACACGCCCGGCTGGTACTGGATTACGGCGCCGCCGTCGTGGTCATGGCGTTCGACGAACACGGCCAGGCCGACAGCGCCGAACGCAAAGTAGAGATTTGCCGGCGCTGCTACGAGATACTGACCGAGACCGTCGGCTTCGATCCTGCCGACATCATCTTCGATCCGAACATTTTCGCGGTGGCGACCGGCATCGAGGAGCACAACCGCTACGGCCTCGACTACATCGAGGCGACGCGCAGCATAAAGGAATCGCTGCCTCATGCGCTGGTCAGCGGCGGGGTGAGCAATGTCTCGTTTTCGTTCCGCGGCAACAACATCGTGCGCGAAGCGATCCATTCCGTATTTCTCTATCACGCCATCCGGGCCGGCATGGATATGGGAATCGTGAACGCGGGGCAGCTTGCAATCTATGAAGACTTGCCGAAGGACCTGCGCAATGCCGTCGAAGACGTCATTCTGAATCGCCGCGATGATGCGACGGAGCGCCTGCTGCAGGTCGCCGAGTCGTTCAAGGGGCAGGCCAGCGGGCAGAAAGGCACGACCCAGGATCTGAGCTGGCGTGAACTGCCGGTTGAAAAGAGGCTGGAACACGCACTGGTCGCCGGCATCGACGAGTTCGTCGTCGCCGACACGGAAGAAGCACGACTCGCTGCGGCAAGGCCGCTCGACGTGATCGAAGGTCCGTTGATGGCTGGCATGAACGTCGTCGGCGATCTCTTCGGCGCAGGCAAGATGTTCCTGCCGCAGGTCGTCAAGTCGGCGCGCGTCATGAAGAAGGCGGTGGGGCACCTCATTCCATTCATCGAAAAGGAGAAAGGGGGCGCCCGCGAAACGAACGGCAGAATCGTCATGGCAACGGTCAAGGGCGATGTGCACGATATCGGCAAGAACATCGTTGGCGTCGTCCTGCAATGCAACAACTTCGAGGTGATCGATCTCGGCGTGATGGTGTCTTGCGAGAAGATCCTGGAAACGGCCAGGCGCGAGAACGCGCAGATCGTCGGCCTTTCCGGCCTGATTACGCCGTCGCTCGATGAAATGGTGCATGTCGCCCAGGAAATGCAGCGCCTGGGCTTCAATCTGCCGCTCCTGATCGGCGGTGCAACCACGTCACCAGCGCACACTGCGGTCAAGATCGAACCCAATTACGAAGGGCCGGTGATCTACGTGAAAGACGCGTCGCGTTCGGTCGGGGTCGCCCAGGCACTCGTCGAGACCGCGTCACGGAAGACGCTGGTCGAGAAAACCCGGCGCGAAAATGCCGCGAGGCGCGAACGCCATGCCGGGAAATCGAGACTGGCACCGCAGGTCGCCCTGGCGCAGGCGCGAGGGAAAAAGCATCGTTGCGACTGGGGCAACTATCGGCCGCCGCAGCCGGCTTTCACGGGCAGCAAGATATTCAAAGACATCGACCTCGCCGCCTTGCGCAGCTACATCGACTGGATGCCATTCTTCAATGCCTGGGAGTTCCACGGCAAGTTTCCGCAGATCCTGGACGACGTCACGGTCGGCAAAGCCGCGCGCAACCTGTTCGACGATGCGAACGAAATGCTCGAGCGGATTATCAGCGAGAAGTGGCTCGAAGCGCGTGCAGTGATCGGCTTCTTTCCGGCCAATACGGTCGATGACGATGACATTGTGGTTTACGAAGACGCTTCGCGCCGCAGTGAATTCATGCGGCTTTGCCATTTGCGGCAACAGCGCAGCAAACCGGACGGAAAATCACAGGATTGCCTGGCGGATTTCGTCGCCCCACCCGGCATAGAGGATTTCATCGGCGCCTTTGCCGTGACCGCCGGTATCGGTATCGACGAACACATTCGCCGCTTCGAAGCCGGGCATGATGACTACAGCAGCATTCTGCTGAAAGCGCTGGCCGATCGACTTGCTGAAGCGTGTACCGAGTACCTGCATGAAAAAGTACGCAAGGAATACTGGGGGTATGTCCGGGACGAAACACTGTCGAACGAGGACCTGATTGCAGAACGCTACCGAGGTATCCGACCAGCGCCGGGCTATCCTGCCTGCCCCGATCACACCGAAAAAGGCAAGCTCTGGCAACTACTCGACGTGGACCAGGCGATCGGCCTGACGCTGACCGAGTCGTTTGCCATGGTGCCGACGGCGGCAGTGAGCGGCTTCTACTTTTCTCACCCGGATGCGCATTATTTTTCAGTGGGCCAGGTCGGGCGCGATCAGGTCGAGTCGATGGCCGCGAGAAAAGGCATGACCGTGGAACTGGTCGAACGCTGGCTGTCCGCAAATCTGGGCTATGACCCATCGACAGCCGATGCGGCCTGAGCCGGACGCTCTGCGGCCTCGACGATCACGCTGGTTGCGGTACTCTGTTTTGCGCGATACATCAGGCGGTCTGCAAATATCAGTGCATCGTCCAGGTTCGGCGGTCCGTGTTCGAAAACGATTGCGCCGATGCTGACATCGAGTTCCGACCAGCCATTTCGATGCGCGTCATTCAGAATCTGATCGCGCAATTTTTCGAAGAACACGCACGCGCCGGCCAGATCGGCGTTCGGCAACAGCACGGCAAACTCGTCACCGCCGATTCTGGCTGCAATGTCGCTTTCACGGCTAGAGCCTTTGAGCGCCGCGCCGATCGTTTTCAGGACCTCGTCGCCGTGATAATGGCCCAGCGTGTCGTTGATTTCCTTGAACCGGTCCAGATCGATATAACCGATCGCAAGAGACAGGCCATAGCGGGAGGCGCTGTTGACGAGCGCCTCGGACCGTTCCATGAACCCTGAGCGATTCAGGAGACCTGTGAGATTGTCGGTTCTGGCCAGGCGCTGTTGCACCTCGACGTGCGACCTTACTTGCCTGACGAGATAGGCCACGACCAGGAAAAACAACAGCCGCACGGCCGAATTCCAGATCAGAATCCACTGTTGAGTGTCGGGTTCGTTCGTCGCGTACTCGACCGAATGCCATACGAGTGCCGACAGTATGCAGATGAAGTAGGTCAGGTTCCCGCTGCTGTACCACGCGGCAATCGATATGGGAACGAGATAAAAAATAGAGAAAGAAAGCTCGTCGCCAGTCACTGTATCGAGCGTGCAGAAGAACAGGACCAGAGCGATGCACGAGATCGCTATCTCCCATGTCGGTTTGTTATCGAAACCAGCGTCGAGCCAGTGAAACATCCAGAACGCCTTTGCCCAAGGTCCGCAACATTATGCGGGACGACGATATTATACGGAACACGATTGTGATCGGGATGCGGGACTGTCATCCACAGTCGTTCAGCATTTCGTGGGCATGCTGATTAAGACAACCGCGGGATTCGTCTGCGTATTCCGGACCGAATACGGCAAACAGATTGTGTCACTGTCAGAAAAACGTAACCATCCGACTTTGCCGGCGATGACGTAACTCGCCCAAATGAAGGATCAGTCGTCCTGTACTTCCCGTATCGCAACGACCTCGACCGGAACGTCCTTGTGACTGGACCGTGTGCCGGTCGACACGCCGGCGATCGCATCGACGATGTCCATGCCGTCTGTAACGCGACCAAATACGGCATAACCGTAGTCACGGGGTCCGTGGTTGAGAAAGGCATTGTCGCGCAAGTTGATAAAAAACTGCGAGGTCGCGCTGTTGACTTCGCCGGTCCTCGCCATGGCCAGCGTGCCGCGAAGATTCTTCTCGCCGTTCGCCGCTTCATTTTTGATCGGAGCGTGCGTCTTCTTGCGCGACAGGTCATCCGTCAAGCCGCCACCCTGAATCATGAAATTGGGGATGACCCGGTGAAAGATCGTATCGTTATAGAATCCGTCGGCGGCATACCGGCGGAAATTGGCGCAGCTGATCGGCGCGGACTCTTCGAAAAGTTCGACGACGATGTCGCCATGGCTAGTCACGATCGTAATCACGGGCGGTTCCTGACGGTGAGACGGGTGCCTCAGTATAAGTGCTGGTTCTGATCAGGCAAATGCGATGCGCCGGTGACTCGCGGCCGACCGGTGAGGTCGTTGAAGCATTCGATGTCCGACCATCCATACTGCTGCAGTAGGCGCGCCACGTCGTCCTTCTGATCGATGCCGTGCTCCAGCATCAACCGACCGTCCGGCGCCAGCAACGCGCCGCAATCACGCGCAAGCACGCGGATCGAGTTCAAGCCGTCGCCGCCGGACGTCAATGCAAGGGACGGCTCATACTTCAAGGCGGCCAGCGCCGGGTCGTCCGCCCTCACGTACGGCGGATTCGACACGATCAGGTCGAAGGTGCTGCCTGCGACGGGCTGCGTCCAGTCGCCCTGAAGAAAGGTCAGGTTGGCCAATCCGAGCTGCCGTGCATTTTCCCTGGCAATGGCAAGCGCCGCGCCACTCACATCGGTGGCAGTGATCTGGCAGTTGGGTCGTTCGCCGGCGATTGCCAGCGCGATCGCGCCGCTGCCCGTTCCAAGGTCGAGAATACGCAGCGCGCTGTGTCGCGGAATGTGCCGCAGCGCCACCTCCACCAGCAACTCGGTCTCCGGCCGAGGCACGAGCACCTCCGGCCCGACCATCAATCGCAACGACCAGAATTCCCTTTTACCGGTGATATAAGCCATCGGCATGCCGGCTTCGCGCCGCGCAAGGGCTGCAAAATAGCGTTCGACGGCCGCGTCATCCAGAACGTCATCAGGATGCGCAACCAGATAACTCTTCGAAACATCGAGCGCCCGGGCCAACAAAATCTCGGCGTCGAGCCGCGGACTGTCACTCGCAGACCGCAGCCGCTCCACCCCGCCCGCCAACGCAGCGTCAATCCTCATGGCAAACCACCCGCCACCCATCCTCAACGGCCGCAACAAAAGATGGGGAAGGCTCCTGGATCAGGCCGGGCTTTTCAGGATCGTGCGAAACAGGGATGTTTCGCCCGAAGCCTACAGGGACGTATTCACGGCGTTCCTGAAGAGGCCTCCCCGGGCGAGGCTCCGCACGCCAATGACGTCGCGCCTAAACGTCCCGAGCCAGCTCCAGTTTCGCAATCGCCGCGCGGTGAACTTCATCCGGTCCGTCAGCCAGCCGCAGCGTTCTCGCCGCTGCCCAGGCGGCCGCGAGAGGAAAATCCGCGGAGACACCGGCAGCGCCGTGCACCTGCACTGCCC
>JBOHZD010000064.1:0-6303 GCA_050738315.1 Woeseiaceae bacterium | reverse complement strand
TTTGCAGACAGCGACATCACCGCAAGCGTGTCGTTGCCGGACACCGCCTCGGTCAGCATGTTCCAGCGACTTTCTCACAACATATCCGTCGTGGGCGATGTCTCCTGGACGGACTGGGCCGATATTCCGGAGTTGCGCGTAAAGTTCAGCAATCCATTGGCACCGCGCTCTGCGGAGGTCTTGAACTGGGACGATTCGTGGCGTCTTTCCGCCGGGGTGATTGTTGATCTGAACGAGCGCTGGACCGTTCGCAGCGGTTACGCGTACGACGAATCGCCCGTACCCGACGCGGGTGTGCGCACGTCACGACTGCCCGACAATGATCGCCAATGGTTGGCACTGGGCGTCAGCCATCGCTTTAATGAATCCATAACCGTTGATCTCGGATACGCCCATTTATTCATCCGCGACACTGCCATCGCACGGCTTGGTTCCACCGCGAACCTGCTTGACGGAAATTTCGACTCCGATGCCGATGTGGTGAGCTTGCAGGTTAACTATGTACGTCGCTGAGCGCCCATTTGCAGAGTTGCTCACGGACGAGAATCAACCAGGGAAGATCTGGCTGAAAAGCTACCCACGCGGTGTTCCTGCGGAAATTGACCCGGATGTTCATCGTTCGCTCGCCACGTTTTTCGAATACACCGTGCGTCGGTACGCCAGTCAACCGGCATTCTGCAATTTCGGCACGACGCTCCGTTACCGGGACATCGATCGCCACAGCCTGTCCTTTGCGGCCTTTCTGCAGAATACGCTCTCCCTCGCCAAGGGCGAGCGCCTCGCCATCATGCTGCCGAACGTGCTTCAGTACCCGATCGCGCTCTTCGGCGCGCTACGGGCCGGGTTGGTTGTCGTCAATACCAATCCGCTATACACGCCGCGTGAACTGGCTCATCAACTCAGCGACGCGGGTGTGCGCACCATTGTCGTGCTCGATCAGTTTGCTCATGTACTCGCCGAATGTATCGCGCACACCGACGTTGACCACGTCATCGTCACGCGGTTAGGTGACCTGCTCGGGTTTCCGAAGGCCACCTTGATGAATACCGTGGTGAAGTACGTGAAGAGGTTGGTTCCGGAATTCCAGCTACCGGCGGCAATTCCGTTCCGGCAAGCATTGGATGCCGGCAGCCGGCAGCGCTTCGCCCCCGTGGATATCCGTCCCGCGGACCTGGCGTTTTTGCAGTACACGGGGGGTACAACCGGGTTGGCCAAAGGTGCAATGCTGACGCACCGAAACATGGTGGCCAACATCGAGCAATCCACTGCATGGCTGCGCCCGCATCTCGATGACATCGACGAAACCATTGTCACGGCGCTGCCGCTCTATCACATATTTGCGTTGACCGCTAACTGCTTTACCTTTATGAACATCGGCGGACTGAATCATCTGATCACCAACCCGCGCGATCTGAAAGGCCTTGTATGCACACTGCGCAAAATACGATTTACAGCGATTACGGGCGTCAACACATTGTTCAACGGTCTGTTGCGTATGCCGGGCTTTTCCGATGTCGACTTCTCCTCCCTGAAGATTTCCCTGGCCGGCGGAGCTGCGCTCCAGGAATCCGTCGCCAGCCGCTGGAAAACCGTTACAGGTTCGACGTTGGTCGAAGGCTACGGTTTGACCGAAGCATCACCCATCGTCTGCGTCAACCCGCTGGACCTGCCTTCGTATAACGGCTGTGTCGGATTGCCGGTGCCATCGACCGACGTGAGCATCCGGGACGAGGCGGACCAACCGGTCGAGCATGGCGAGGCCGGTGAATTATGGGTGCGCGGGCCGCAGGTCATGCGCGGCTACTGGCAGCAGCCCGAGGAAACGGTGAGTGTCCTGTCGGCAGATGGTTGGCTGCGTACCGGTGATATCGCGGAGATGCTTGCCGACGGTTACGTGCGCTTGCTGGATCGAAAAAAGGACATGATTCTCGTGTCCGGATTCAACGTTTATCCCAGCGAATTGGAAGATGTAATTTCGGCGCATCCCGGTGTGGAGCGCCAGACCTCCAGTCCGGGTCTGGCGCTCTCCCCACTCGGGTCAGTTCGGGATTGAAATCGATCGGACGAACCTGGTGAGCGCGTCGATGACCGGCTGCGGCCGTTCCTCGTGCGGCACGTGCCCCGTATCCGGCAGAACCAGCAATTGCGACGCAGGGAGGGCGGCGCAAAAGCGGTGGGCGTTTTCCAACGGCACGACGCGATCCTTCTCGCCCCAGATGATGAGGGCAGGCACCTCGATCTCCGGATACCGTGCGGTGATGGCATCCAGGTCGGGCGGCAGGATGAACTCCGCGGTTCGGGCGAGTGCGAAGTTCGCTCCCGGCAGCCGCAGAAAGAATGCATAACGCTCGATCCGCTCCGGCGTTATCTGTGACTTGACCTCGAACGCTTTTTCGAGAACCAGCCTCACCTTGAGCCCGGCGGGCAACAGCTGCGCAATCGGCCGGGTGAAGGGATTGCGCAGCGCAGTGACGAACAAGGGCAGCGGCTGCGGGTATCCTGCGCTGTCGATGAGCACCAGGCCGGCGATATCGACGCCGGCTTGCGTGTCGAGGTTGCGAAGACAGGCGAGCAGGGAAACGCCTCCCCCCATCGAATGCCCGATCAACACGATCTTTTCCAGGCGGAGCGTCTCTAAAAAATCCAGCAGAATGCCGGCCTGGTCACGCAATGCGTAGGCTTCATCGCGCGGTTTCGCCGAGAACCCGGAACCTTTCAAGTCGAGCCGGACGACGGAGAACTGTTGCGCCAGCGCAGGGTATACGTCGTGCCAGGATTCAAGACAGGCGCCGAAGCCGTGAACCATGACGAGCGTCGTGTCGACGTCGCCTCGCAGCGCAGCATGGAAATGAATATCGACGCCCGCGATTTTTACCGTACGGTCGGGTCGGGGTTTCGGCATAGAATGCGTAGTATAGATCGCTCGCCCACACTCACAGGGTGAACCCGTCGCCAGGCGACGCCGGATCGAGGAGCAGCCCAATGCGAAAGCCCGCGTTGCACGATTCCGCCCCGACCCCACCCGCCACGCTCAACCAGGTACTGCTGCACGAGGTGCAGAAGCTCAGGCCGCACTGGCTGAAGGACTTCAAGGCCGAGGCCTATACTGCATCGCCCGACGATCCGGCCGGAGTGACCGGCCGCGCGAAAAATCTTCGGGCGCTGTTCCAGGGCATCCACGCCAGCGCCAAGCAGGACGCGGGGGCAGGTAAGCCGGCGGCGCGGGGCGGAACAGGCCCTCTGTCCGCGTTGTGCCTCTCCGGAGGTGGCATTCGCAGCGCCACCTTCAACCTCGGGGTTGTGCAGTGCCTGGCGCAACACCGCCTGCTCGGCAAGTTCGATTACTTGTCGAGCGTTTCCGGCGGCGGCTACATTGCCAGTTGGCTCCGAACCTGGATGCGCCGTTCGAGCAGCGCGGCAGTGCTCGACGAACTCGCCTCTCCCGACCCGCAGCAGCGCAATCCCCTCGCGCCGGAGGCCAAGCCGATCGACCGGCTGCGCGAATACAGCAACTACCTGACGCCGCGGCTCGGGCTGTTTTCGGGCGACACCTGGACAGCCGCCGCGATCGTGGTGCGTAACCTGATCCTGAACTGGCTCGTGATCGTTCCATTGCTCGCGGGCGTGATCGCACTTCCCCTGCTCTTCCTGCTTTTCGTCAAAAGCGAGGGGCTGGGCGAGCCGTGGTCGCACTTTCTGCTGGTTGCGGCGCTCGTGATCGAGCTCTATGCCAGTGTCTCGGTCTACTGGCGCCGGCGATTCACGAAGAAACCGGACACGTCGCAACAGCTGTTTCTCTGGACCTGCGTGTTCCCGGTCTATCTCGCATCGGCGGCCTTGTCCTGGGCCGCCATCGAGCTGCGGCCGCCGTGGCTCGAACTCACCGGCCAGACGCGGGCGCTGATGCCGCTGGTCGCATTCGCAGTCCTCTGGTGCATCCTCATTCCGGTCATAGGCTGGCTGATCGCGGAATTGCGCACCGTGCTCTCGACCGCTGCCGGCGCCGAACGCGCGGAGCGGGCCGCCGCGCCCGCGGCTCCCGCGTCCGAAGAGGTCGCTCTCAATGCACAGGCATGGCGCAGGGGATCGTGGCGGGAGCTCATCGCGCTGATTGCGTCCGGCGCAATCGCCGCCGCGCTGCTGGTCGGCATGGTGAACTGGTGGCTGGCACCCCTGTACGGCCGCCCTGTGCTGTACGTGATCTTCGCCATGCCGCTGTTGCTGTTGCTTTATCTGCTGGCGCGGACACTTTTCATCGCCTTCGCCGGCGTGGACGAAGGGCAAAGACACGCGGCGCTCGCCGATGAAGCCGACCGGGAATGGTGGGCGCGCCTGTCCGGTTGGGTCTTGTTCATTGCGGTCGGCTGGGTGGGCGTTACTTCCATCTGCTTCCTGGGCGGCTACGTGCTCGAATGGTCCGAACACGAGAATGTTGCAGGATGGTTGAAGGGCGCGGTAACGGCTTTGGGCGGCGCGTCCGGTTTCGTGGCGGCACTCATCGGGGGCGGTCCGAAAACCCCTGCGACTGATCATCCGGACGGCGGGATTACCGGCGTTCGCAGGCTCGTGCTGGCTGCGGCGGCCCCGCTCTTTGCGATCTCTATCATCGTCGTGGTCGGCTGGGTGACGATCTGGCTCGGCGAGCTGGTCATCCGGACGCCTGGCGCATTCGATGTCAGGGTGGAAGGAGAGCACGACCTGCCGCTGGAAAAGGCACTGCTCTTTCTCGCGGTCCCGCCTGCATTGTGCCTGCTTGCGCTGCTCGCGGGATTGTTCGTCAACGTCAACCGCTTCTCCCTGCACGGCTTGTATCGCAATCGTCTGGTGCGAGCCTACCTCGGCGCATCGAACCCCGAGCGCAGTCCGGATCCGTTCACGGGCTTCGCGCTCGAGGACAATCTGCTGCTGCACGATCTCTGGCACAAGGATGCAGAACGGCCGCTCCCGATCATCAACGTTACGCTCAATCTCGTGCGAGGCGGCGACAAGCTCGCGTGGCAGCAGCGCAAGGCGGAGTCCTTCTCGATGACGCCGTTCTTCTGCGGCAATTTCCATGAAGGGTATCGCCGCTCTGCGGAGTATGGCGGTCCCAGCGGCATCAGCGTCGGCACGGCGGTGAGCATTTCGGGGGCGGCGGCGAACCCGAACATGGGCTACTGCTCATCGCCCGTGCTCGGGTTTTTGCTCAGCATGTTCAACATGCGGCTCGGCGCCTGGCTCGGCAACACCAACCGCTACGGGGACAAGACCTGCAACCAGCCGGGGCCGAGACAGGCGGTGTGGCCGCTCCTCGCCGAGATGTTCGGCCTCACCACCAATACCGGCCGCTACGTGAGCCTCTCCGACGGCGGGCACTTCGACAACCTCGGGCTTTACGAAGCCGTGCTGAGGCGCAATCACTATATACTGGCGAGCGATGCCGGCCAGGACGACAAGTTTGCGTTCGAGGACCTGGGCAACGCAATCCGCAAGATTCGCATCGACCTCGGCATCCCGATCGTATTCAAGCGCGCGATCCGCATACTGCCGCGCTCCGAGAAGCAGGCGGGCATGTACTGTGCGGTGGCGGATATCTGTTATGGCAAAGTCGATGGCGAGGACGCTCTCGACGGCAAGCTCGTCTACATCAAGCCGACTTTGCGGGTCGGTGCGCCGGTTCCCTACGATGTCTACAGCTACGCCGCGAGCCAGCCGATGTTTCCGCACGAGCCGACCACGGACCAGTGGTTCGACGAATCGCAATTCGAAAGTTATCGCGCGCTCGGCTTCCACCTGCTGGGGCAGGCGAGTGGCGGCCGGAGTTTCGAATCCCTGGCCGATTTCGTGCAGCAGGTGGAAAAGAACCTCGAAGAGGAAGCCGCGGCACGCGAGTAGCGCTTACCAGGGCAGCTCCTCGCCGTTCGCGTGCCCGAAGCTGCCGCTGTTCGCAGCGTTCAGCTCGATCCTCACCCTGGCAATGGGCTGGCACGAAGGCGGCAAGCTCAGTCCTTCGTTGCCAGCCGGTCGATCAGGATATTGAGGACGGTCAGCAGCAGGCTGCCGAGCAGCGCCGCCCCGAATCCACTGATCTGGAAGCCTGGAACAAGCGCTGCGACCAGCCAGAACATGAGCGCATTGACGACGAACAGGAACAGGCCCAGCGTCACGATCGTGAGCGGCAAGGTCAGCAGAATCATGACGGGCCGCACGAAGCCGTTCACCAGGCCCAGGATCAGGGCGCCGATCAGCGCTGTGCCGAAGCCGCTCACCTGAATGCCGCCCACCATGTGCGCGATGACGAGGAGAGCGACGGCGGTCAGGACC
>JBOHZD010000063.1:0-9740 GCA_050738315.1 Woeseiaceae bacterium | reverse complement strand
GGCGTTCCGTTCCCAAACGGTCGTCCCCGAGAGAAGTCATCACCAGGTCCAGGTGCCGGGTGCCGCCGATGCGACGCTGCTGCTGATGCCTGCATGGCGCCCCGGCGGCGCGCTCGGCATCAAGATCGCGACCATTTTCCCGGACAACATCAAAAAGGGTCTGCCGTCGGTGAACGCCAGCTACCTCATGCTGAATGCCGGCACCGGGCAACCGGTCGCCATCCTGGACGGCGCGGAGCTGACCGCTCGCCGCACGGCCGCCGCCTCCGCGCTCGCCTCGAAATATCTTTCGCGTCACGATGCCGGATCGTTACTGATGGTGGGCGCCGGCAAACTGGCACCGCATTTGATTCGCGCCCACAGAACGGTGCGCAATCTGGAGGTCGCGATCTGGGCGCGCCGACCGGAAGCGGCCCGGAGACTTGCCGATGAGCTGGCCGGCGAGTCTATTTCGGCCACGCCGGTCGGCGACCTGGAAGGGGCGGTGCGAGATGCCGATATCGTGTCGTGCGCAACGCTGGCGACCGAACCGCTCATCAGGGGACGATGGCTGCGCGACGGACAGCATCTGGATCTGGTCGGCGCGTTCAGGGCGGACATGAGCGAAGCGGACGGCGAAGCCGTAACCCGGGCGGACGTCTATGTCGACACCTATGCGGGCGCGCTGGGGGAGGCGGGCGAGATCGTGCAGGCGATGGCCAAGGGTCTGCTGAAGAAAAGTGACATCGTCGGCGATCTGTTCGAGCTGACTCGCGGAACCTGCAGGCCCAGGCGTTCGCCGCAAACGATTACCTTGTTCAAGTCCGTCGGCTCGGCCCTTGAGGATCTGGCGGCTGCGGAACTCGCAACTCGCGGGGAGCTGCAGCGTGGGTAGCCAGCAGACGATCGAAATTGTCGGCTGCCATGCCGCGGGCGAGGTCGGCGACGTCATCGTGAAAGGGGTGCCCCCGCCGCCCGGAAATACCTTGTGGGAGCAGGCGAGGTGGATAGAAAAGGACGCAACGCTCCGCAACTTCGTCCTGAACGAACCACGCGGCGGGGTGTTCCGCCACGTCAACCTGCTCGTACCGCCAAAGGATCCGGAAGCCAGGATGGGCTTCATTATCATGGAACCCGAAGATACACCGCCGATGTCGGGTTCGAACTCGATCTGCGTCGCGACCGTGATCCTCGAGACCGGCATCGTGCCGATGAACGAGCCGATGACCAAACTGGTGCTCGAGGCGCCGGGAGGACTTGTCCAGGTCAGCGCACAATGCCGCAGAGGCAAAGTCAGGCGCGTCACGATCAGGAACGTTCCTTCGTTCGCCGATCGTCTGAACGCATCCATTGAGGTGGCGGGGCTCGGGACACTGACCGTCGACACCGCGTACGGCGGCGATACGTTCGTCCTCGTCGATGCGGCCGCCGCAGGGTTCGAATTGCGACCGGACGAAGCCCGGGAACTTGCCGAGACGGGCGTCAGGATCACGGCGGCAGCCGCCGAACAACTGGGATTCAGGCATCCCGAATTGCCGGAACTTGACTCTATTTCCTTCTGCCAGTTCACGCGGCCGATCATCGAAAAATCGGGACAGAAAATCGGCAGGAATGCAGTCGTGATCCGTCCAGGCAAGATCGACCGCTCTCCGACAGGCACCGGAGTATCGGCGCGCCTTGCCGTGTTGCACGCGAAAGGCGAGGCAAAGGTCGGCTACTCGCTGCTCGCGCGCTCCATCATCGATTCCGAATTCGTGGGACGAATCGAGTCGGAAACGACCGTTGGCGACAAGCAGGCGATCCGGCCCACCGTGTCCGGGTGCGCCTGGATCACCGGCAGAATGCAGCTCACGCTGGACCCCGAAGACCCATGGCCCGCCGGCTATCGGCTGGCGGATACCTGGCCGGACCTCATCAGGAAAACCGACAAATCATGAACCCTTCGTTGAAAGTCTACGGCGATTCGCGTTCCGGCAATTGCTACAAGGTCAAGCTCGTGTGTGCGGAGCTCGGTATCGAGTACCAATGGCAGGAGGTCGACATCCTCGCCGGCGAGACCCGGAGGCCGCAGTTTCTGGCGCTGAACGCGAACGGAAAGATTCCGCTCCTCGAGTTGGCCGACGGACGTTGTCTGCCGGAATCCAATGCCATCATTGCCTATCTTGCCGACGGCGGCGCGCTCTGCGGGGACAGTGCGTTCGAGCGAGCGACCGTGTTGCAGTGGATGTTCTTCGAGCAATACAGCCACGAACCCTATATCGCGACGTCGCGTTTCATCATCCAGTACTTGGGCAATCCGCCGGAGCGCCGGGCTGCACTTCTCGAGAAGAAGGCTCCCGGTTATGGAGCCCTGGATGTCATGGAACAGCAGTTGGCCCGGTCTCCATTTCTCGCCGGCGAGAAATTCACGCTCGCGGATATTTCGCTGTACGCCTACACGCATGTCGCGGAAGAAGGCGGCTTCGAACTGGCCGCGTATCCAGCGATCCGGAGCTGGATCGAGCGCATCGAGGCACGGCCGGGCTACGTGCCGATGTTTTCATGAGGCATCCCCGGGGGAAGGCCAGGCGACACCGCACCGCTGTGATTGTGCAAGGCGCGCGTGCCCGCTAATATTTGCGGACGTCCGACCGGCAACACAGACAAGAAGAACCATCGACTATGAACATTTATGTTGGCAACCTCGCGTATTCAACCACCGACGATGATCTGAGGGCGGCTTTCGCGGCCTATGGCACCGTAACTTCCGCACGGGTCGTATTCGACAGGGAAACCGGGCGATCGAGGGGTTTCGGTTTCGTTGAAATGACGAGTTCGAGCGAGGCGCACGCGGCGATCGAAGCGCTGAATCAGACCGATCTGCAGGGGCGGCAGCTCCGCATCAATGAAGCGCGTCCGCGCAAATAAATTGCTTTAAAGCAGCCGTCAGGCGGACATGGGCTCCGCGATGGCTGTTGCAGGGTTGACCGCCAGTGCCGCCAACTGCCTCTGCACCAGATGTTCGATGCTCTCGATGGCGCCGCTGACACCGAGGAAATACGGCGGATTGCGCCGCAGCAGCGTCCAGTCGCCCTCTTTCAGAACCCGTACGAGATGCGACATGTTGCTGCGTATCGCATCGACGTAAGGGTTCTGTCCATCGTAGATCACCTCGATGTAACGGTATGCTCGATTGAATTTCGAATAGAGGCGATCGCGGGATACCTGCTGGTAGAAAACCGGGGTCTTCATCAGCAGATCGACGCCGGACTCGTAGCGTACCCGGTACTCGCCCGGCTTCGCATTTTCGACGGCGACTCCTCCGAGTACGAATTCCTTGTACAACCGGTCACGGCACTTCTCGAGGTAGCAGCGGTCCGCCATTTGTGCGATGAGGTCGGCTGTCCCCAGCAGGTGGCCGCAGATAGCGTCGCGCGGATCGTCGAGCTCGATCTGGTCGAGATCGAGTTCGTAACCCGTGAAGTGCACGATCATGCTGCTGACGGCAACGTCGCGGGTAAGCCCCAAGTCCGGTAAATAGCGGCGCAGAAAATCGGCGCTTCTGGAAACGTGATACAAGGTAAACTCGGCGCCATTCCGGAATTCCCTGTCACGTTCCTTATGGCGTATATATCCCGCGTCGTGAAAGAGGGACGTAATGATTACCATCTGTGCTCGGCGGGAGCCCAGCCGGTCCGCCGGATCGACACTGCGCTCGTAACCAACCACCAGGCGCGCCAGGGCGAGCGACATGTCGAGCGTGTGCTGCATGTCGTGATAGGTCGTATCACAGCCGTCGTAACCGGGAAATCGGCCGGTAAAAAGCCGTTCGAAATCGTAGAACGCAAGCCACAGCTTATCGAACGACGCGCCCGGAAACGTCGTCGCAAACAGGCTCCTCACAGCGTCGCGCACCGCAACGGGATCGCTTACCTGGACGGTATTGGTGACGTCGTAGTCGTTACGGCGATCCTGGGACATTCGGTTTTTGTTCTTGTTCCGCAGTTCTGCGGCGCCCGCTGCAGCGTTCATGGTCGACTTTTATCCGGACGGCTCGGCGAATCATACACGCTGTGGCGGGTTCCGGCAGGGATGCTTTCCGGTTTTACATATTTCGGGCTTTCAGGGATGGGTGCCTGTGGCGCGCGGGGCCTGGAGCGGGGAGTGCTTTTCAGGATCGTGCGAGGACAGGGATGTCGAGCCCGAAGCCCACAGGGACGTGTTCATGGCGGTCCTGAAAAGCACTCCCCGCTCCAGGCCCCGCTCCGACCGCCCTGGGTGTGCTCCTGCAGTCGAATCGGGCCTCTGTAGAAGCCCGCCATGCGGGCGACCCACGGTGAAGGACGGTATTACGGCCCCGCCCCGATGGCCGATGGTTCGGGCGTCCCGGGCAATCTACGCGAATTCGGCAACCACCGGCGTGTGGTCGGACGGGCGCTCCCACGTGCGGGGTTCCCGGTCGACATAGCTCGCGGTACAGCGCTTCGCCATCGCGGGGCTTGCGAGGATCAGGTCGATACGCAGTCCTGCATTACGTCGAAAACGGCCCGCACGGTAATCCCACCAGCTAAAGGTTTTGTCGGGCTGCGGAAACTGCCGGAAGACGTCCACCAGGCCGAGTTCCAGGAGTTCCTGCAGCGCGGCGCGTTCCGGCCCGCTGCACAGGATGCCGTCGCCCCAATCCACCGGGTCGTACACGTCGCGGTCTTCGGGCGCGATGTTGAAATCTCCCAGCGCCACCAGATTTTCGTGTGCCGTCATTTCCGCCGCGAGCAAGCCGCGCAATGCGGCCAGCCAGCGGAGTTTGTATTCGTACTTTTCCGACGCAAGACTTTGCCCGTTCGGCACGTAGAGATTGACGATGCGTACGCCCTGGACGGTCATAGCGAGTACCCGCCGTTCTGGGTCTTCGAAATCCGCGATATCGGTCACGGAGTCGGACAGCGGTCCGCGGCTGAGTGTCGCTACACCGTTATAGGTCCTCTGGCCGCTGACCGCGGCGTTGTAACCGAGCTCGCTGAAGGTATCGAGCGGAAACGCTTCGGTGAGCTGCTTGATCTCCTGCAGCGCGAGCACGTCGGGATCGGACGCCGACAGCCACTCGAGGACATGCGGCAGCCTCGCCTTCAGCGAATTGACATTCCAGGTGGCGATCTTCAAGCGGCTTTGCCGATGCCGCTCTGGCGCAGCAGGGCATCGAGCGTCGGTTTGCGGCCGCGGAAAGCCACGTACGCATCCATGATGTCCCTGCTGCCGCCGATCTCCAGAATCTCGGCCCTGAATCTGCGCGCGGTCGTCTGGTCGAAGATACCGGCTTCCTCGAATGCGGCAAACGCATCGGCCGCCAGTACTTCGGCCCATTTGTAGCTGTAATACCCGGCCGCGTAGCCGCCTGCGAATATGTGCGAGAAGCTGTGCGGCAGCCTGTTGTACGGGGGGTGCTCGATCAGGGCCACCGCCCGGCGCACCTGCTCTAGCACGCCCAGGGCGTTGGAGCCCGCGCGCGGATCGAACTCGGCGTGCACGCGGAAATCGAACAATGCAAATTCGATCTGACGCAGCATTGCAAGCGCCGCTCCGAAGTAGCGGCTCGACTCGAGCCGCGCGAAAACTTCACGCGGCAGCGGCTCGCCTGTTTTGAGATGATTGGAGGCGCGCCCGAGCACCTCAAAGGACCATGCGTAGTTCTCCATGAACTGGCTGGGCAGTTCGACGGCATCCCAGGGCACGCCATTGATGCCGGCCAGGCTCGGATAATCGACGCGGGTCAGCAAGTGATGCAGCATGTGCCCGAATTCATGGAACAGCGTCACGACGTCGTTGTGGGTCAGTAAGGAAATGCCGGAGCTGTTCGGCGGCGAAAAATTACAGACGAGGTAACCCACCGGCAGCACCGTTTCTCCTGCCAGATTCTTACGAACGATGCATTCGTCGATCCACGCACCGCCGCGTTTGCCGTTGCGCGCAAAAAGGTCGGTGTAGAAGCCGCCTATCACGGTGTCGCGTTCGTCGCGGACCTCGTAATAGCGGACAGTCTCGTGCCAGTTCTCGACCGCTTCGAGTTCTGTCAACTTCACCCCGTACAGACGTTCCGCGAGTTCGAACAATCCGGCAATCGCTCTCGATGACGGAAAGTACTGGCGCAGCTCCTCGTCTGCGATCGAATACTTCTGTTGCTTGAGCTTCTCCAGGTAATACGGTACGTCCCACGCCGCGAGCGGCTGCGGCGCCAGCGCCTGCACCGCCTCCAGTTCACTCGTGGCGGACGCACGCGTGCGCGCGGCGAGTTCGTTCAGGAAGTCGATGACATCGACGGGTTTCGCAGCCATCTTCGTCGCCAGGGAGTATTCGGCGTAGTTCCCGAAGCCGACCAGCAGGGCGGCCTTGTGACGCAGCGCAAGAATCCTCTCGATGTTGGCGCTGTTGTCCCATTGATCGTTCTGGCCCTGATCCGAAGCCCGCGTCGACCAGGCCCGGTAGAAGCGCTCGCGCAAATCGCGGCTGTCCGCGTGTGTAATAACCGCCTGCCAGGTGGGATAATCCAGCGAGAAGCGCCAACCGCCCTGATCGTGTTTTGCGGCGTCGTCCGCGGCGCGCTCCACCGTTTGCTGCGGCAGACCGCGCAGGTCGTCCGCGTCAGTCGTATGGAAATGCCAGTGATCGGTCGCATCCTGCAGGTTCTGTTCGAACTGGGCCTGGACCGCGGACAATTCCTGAATTGCTTCGCGGAATAGAGCCTTTGCGGTTTCAGGCAATGCAACGCCGCCCAGACGAAAATCCCTGAGCGCCTTCTTGACCAGCGTGTGCCTGGCTTCGGCGGCATCGGGCGGCAGCGATTCCGCGATGCGTTCGAATGCCTCGTGCAGCGCCTTGTTTTGCGACAATTCGGTGCCATGTTGGGTCAGGAGAGGCAGGCAGGCGTTGTAGGCGTCGCGCCACGCCGGATCATCCAGCACCGCCTGCAGATGCGCGACCGGCGACCAGACCCGGCCGAGTTCGTGATGCATCTCTTCGAGGGGCGTGACCAGGGAATCGAAGTCGCGCGGGACCGGATCGGCAAGCAGCTCGGCAAGCTTTCGCTGGTGCTCTGCGATAAGCTGCTGCACGGCCGGCAATGCGTGCCCGGGCTTGATTGCGACAAAACGAGGTAAACCGGATGTATCCAGCAGTGGGTTCGACATGATTTTTTCGGTTGCCTGTAACGGAGAGAATGTTAGCACAAGCAAAACGGACAGAGCCTCCGGCAATTGCCGATCCGGCAGGGAATAAAGCGTGACGGTAGAATTTGATCTGATTGTCATCGGCGGCGGCAGCGGCGGACTGGCGCATGCCCAAAGGGCCGCCGACTTCGGAGCGAAGGCCGCGGTCATCGAATACGGTCCGCTCGGCGGCACCTGCGTCAATGTCGGTTGTGTACCGAAAAAAGTCATGTGGTACACGGCCCAGCATGCGCACATGATCGAGCACGCGGGCGCGTACGGCTTCGACGTCGTCATGAACGGTCACGACTGGTCGCAACTGAAACAACGCCGCGACGCCTACATTGCAAGGTTGAACAGCATTTACGCGGGTAACCTGGAGCGCCATGGCGTGGCCTTGATCAAAGGCAAGGCACGCTTCCTCGATGACAGAACGATCGACGTCGAAGGGCGGCGCATGAGCGCCGGGCGCATCGTCATCGCGAGCGGCGGTCACCCGATCGTCCCGGATGTTCCGGGCGCCGGGCTCGGCTTTACTTCGGACGGCTTCTTCGAACTCGAAGAACGCCCGGAGCGGATGGCCATCGTTGGCAGCGGTTACGTTTCGGTCGAGCTTTCCGGAGTGTTTCACGCCCTGGGTTCCGAGACGACGATTCTGGTGCGGAAGGACGGCGTGCTGCGAAGCTTCGATTCAATGCTGGGCGACGAGCTGCGCATGGCTATGGAAGCAGACGGTCTGTCTTTCGAGACCGGTGTCGTGCCTGCAGGGCTGGAAAAGGCCGCCGACGGTTTGCGCTTGACCTCCGCCGACCACCGCACGTTCGGGCCGTTCGACGGAGTCCTGTGGGCGGTTGGCCGGACACCCAACACGAGCGAGCTCGAACTCGATGCCGCCGGGGTCGAGACCGATGCAGAAGGCTTCGTGCCGGTCGACGATTACCAGCAAACCAACGTCGATCATATCTTCGCGATCGGCGACGTGACCGGCAGGGAAGCGCTGACGCCAGTCGCCATCGCCGCAGGGCGCCGTCTGGCGGATCGCCTGTATGGCGGCATGCAGGACCGGCACCTGGATTACCGCTTCATCCCCACCGTCATCTTTTCGCATCCCCCGTTGGGGACCATCGGATTGACGGAAGCCGAAGCGCGGCGCAAGTACGGCAATGAGCTGCGCGTGTACGAATCGCGATTCACGCCCATGTATTACGCCCTCGGGGACAGAAAGCCGCAAACCAGGATGAAGCTCATCACGGCGGACTCGTCAGAAAGAGTCGTCGGTTGCCATATCATCGGCGACGGCGTCGACGAAATGCTGCAGGGCTTCGCAGTTGCGATCCGCATGGGCGCAACCAAACGCGACTTCGACGACACCGTGGCAATTCATCCGACCAGTGCCGAAGAACTGGTGACTATGCGGTAATTGAAATCTGCTTGAGCACGAGCGCGGTATCCGGCCTGATACCGCGCCACAGATGAAACGATTCCGCGGCCTGTTCAACCAGCATCCCCCAGCCCATCACGGAGCGCTCCGCTCCATGGCTCTGCGCCCATTTCGTGAACGGCGTGGGAGTCAGCCCGTAAGACAGGTCATAACAGAACGTGTCCGGGCCGATGGCCGATTCCGGGTAGGGCGGCACTTCCCCGTGCAGGCCCGCCGACGTTGCGTTGATCAGCAGTGCATAATCGACAGACACCGGCACGTCCTTGAAGCGGCACTCCAGGACGTTGCCGCTCGCGGAAAACTGCCGGGCCAGGTCGCGCGCCTTGGCAAGCGTGCGATTGGCAATGGTCACCGATGCCGGTTGAGTGGCCAGTAACGGGCCGAGAATACCGCGGGTCGCGCCGCCGGCGCCGAGAATCAGCACGTTCCGGTCGCGCAACTGCAGTTTGAGATTCCTTGTGAGGTCCCGCATCAGTCCGATGCCGTCGGTGTTGTCAGCGAAGATTTCGCCGTCCTGAAAGGCCAGCGTATTGACCGCGCCCGCCCGGGTAGCCCGTTCGCTCAACTGATCGACCAGCGTGGTGACCGCGGTCTTGTGGGGGACCGTGATGTTGAGGCCTTTGCCGCCCGTTCGCTCGAATTGCCGGATCGCGACCTCGAGCTTTTCGGGAGGAACCTGTAACAGCTCGTACTGAAGGTTCTGTCTCGTCTGCAGAGCAAACAGGCGGTGAATGACCGGCGACCGGCTGTGTGATACCGGGTAACCCATGACGCCGTAACGGTCGACCGACTCAGTTCCCATGGCCGCTTTAAAGTTCTTTTGCTTTCAATAGTATACCTGCTGGAACCTGTGGGGGCACAGCCACGGTCACTTCCGTCTTCGGTCGCCCGCATGGCGGGCTCCTACAAATGCAGAATTCGAGTGCACCGCACACCGACACCCGGACGCGGGAACGGCAGAGGCCCGATTCGAGTGCAGCACGCACCGACACCCGGGACGGTGGGAGCGGAGGCTGGAGCGGGGAGGGCTTTTCAGGATCGTGCGAGACAGGATGTCGAGCCCGAAGCCTACAGGGAGGTATTGACGGCGTTCCTGACGACTGCAGGGATGCAGGAGGTAGAGCGAAGCAGGATGCCAGAGC
>JBOHZD010000062.1:0-2432 GCA_050738315.1 Woeseiaceae bacterium | reverse complement strand
TCCGCGGCGTTCCGGCAGAACAGCACGCGCATGGTCAGGGAGATGATTCGCCAGCATCGACACCATCCGTCGGTGATCTTCTGGGGCTATATGAACGAGGTGACCCTGGTCGAGCCCGAGCCGCTGCCGGAAACCTACGACCGGGAAGTTCTTTCCCTTGCGCAACACCTGGACCACGTCGTGCACGAAGAGGATCCGCTGCGTCCGACCGTCATGGCGCTTTCCCGCGACGAACTGGACCGACAAACGCCTTTGCGTTCGGTTCCGGACATTCTCGGCCTCAACCTGTACTTCGGCTGGTACTACGGCGAGCTCGATTCGCTGGGCCAGTTTCTCGATCGATATCACCAGGAAAACCCCGAAGTGCCATTGTTCATCAGCGAATACGGCGCCGGCAGCGACGCGCGTGTTCATTCGCTGCGCGCGGAACGTTTCGATTTCAGCACGGAGTATCAGCAGCGCTTTCATGAAGCCGCATTCGAACAGATCCTGCATCGGCCGTGGCTCGTCGGCAGCGCGGTGTGGGCGCAGTTCGACTTCGGCAGCAATCATCGACAGGACACGATATTCGGCATCAACCAGAAAGGCCTCTGGTATTACGACAGGAGACCCAAAGACATCGCCTGGTTCTACCAGGCGCAGTTGCGCAAGGAACCCGTACTTCACATCGCCGCCCGCGACTGGCTTCGCCGGGCGGGCAGTCGCCCGGAAGATGCGATCATGCCGATTCGAATTTACAGCAACGAATCGCCGGTGGAACTGTTCGTCAACGACACTTCTCTGGGATCCAGGGTTATTCACAACTCGACTGCAGTGTGGAAGGTAGAGTTCACACCCGGCGAGAACCGCCTGGCGGCACGCTCGGCGACAAGGGAAGACAAGGTGACCATCGACTACGAGGACCGAAGTTCGTTGTTCACGGCTGGCTCGCCGCGGCCGGCCGGAATTGCGATCAATGCCGGTGGCAACGAACAGTTCATAGATCAGGACGGTGTCATCTGGGAAGCCGACCGAGCTTATGAACAAGGGAGCTGGGGTCATCTCGGAGGCATGAGCGAGCGCAGTCACCATCGGATTTTCGGTACCGAGGACGATCCTCTCTACCAGACCCGCCGCGCCGGTTCGCACGGATATCGATTCGATGTTGCCGACGGCAGGTATCTGCTCGAACTGCATTTCGCGCGCTTGAATGAGGCGGCTCCCGGCAACACCGCGTTCCGCGTCGAAATAAACGGCCTGTCCCGGGATGTGAGTGAGCTGGCGTCGTATACTCGACAGCAGATCGAGTGGCCGGTTGAGGTATCCGGCGGCCAGGGGCTCCGCATACGACTTGTCAGCGAACCGGGAGTAGCTTTTGTCAGCGGGATCTCCGTCAAGCGGATCGATGTCATCCGTACCCCCGTTCGGCCCTGATTCTCATGCATAAGAGAGCGATTACCAAGTCGCCAATATCCAACATTCGGAAACTATCCGTCGGCGCTCGTCCCGGCCGCGGCGGTCAGATCCCGTACCAGTGCACCGGACAGTTGCACGACCCAGAGGCTGCGATCCCTTCACCATGCCGAGGGAGCCAGCACGACGTGCCGCTTGATTAGTCCACTATGCTTAGCTAAGCTATGCCCATGTCAAACGAAGTCGTCAATATCCACGCCGCCAAAACGCAGCTGTCCCAGTTGGTCAAGCGCGCGGAACGCGGCGAGCGGATCACGATTGCCCGGAACGGGAAACCGGTTGCGCAGATCGGTCCTGCCCCGCGCGCCCGGCGTACGGCCTTGCCGCCGGACGATCCTTTGCTCAACCTGGAGACCTTCGCCGTTGCCGGGGGAAAACCGAGCCGAGGCAGCAAGAAGCTCAGCAACGACGATATAGACCGAATTCTGTATGGCAAACCCTGAGGTTTTCGTCGACACCTCGGGACTCTATGCCCTGGTCGAGAAGAATGACGCCCATCATACGAGGGCGCGTCGTGCCGTGGAAAACCTGTTGCGCGCCGGACGGAAGCTGGTCCTCACCGACTACATCGTCGATGAGACCACCACTCTCGCGAAAGCTCGCAGCGGAAAGCGGGTTGCTGTGCGCGTGCTGGACCTTTTGGAAAGAAGCGCGGGTATCCGCATTGAATGGATTGGCAGTTCCCGCTTCGAGGAGACAAAGACAATGTTCCGCAAGCATGCCGATCATGGATATTCCTTCACCGACTGTACCAGCTTCGTCGTCATGAACGAGCTCGGGTTGACCGAGGCCCTGACGATCGACAGGCACTTCCGCGAAGCCGGGTTTGAAGCCCTTCTGGCCAATCGATAGCGCGAGCGAGCTGGTTCAACGCCGAATCGCCTGAACGCCAATGCAGCACTTGCCTACTGGCGCTCTGGTGATGGCTCATTGACCCCAGCCAGAAGCTGGTCAAGGTCGGCCCGGCGATAGAGCCGGCC
>JBOHZD010000061.1:0-29554 GCA_050738315.1 Woeseiaceae bacterium | reverse complement strand
CCCGACGGCTGGGCAGCGGATCCGCCGGTGTTGTCGACGCTCGTGACTTTCGCGCGCGGGGAAAGCGATCTCCGGGTCGCGGTCGTTCGTTATCTCGAGGACAAGGAGGCGATCGAACGGCGTTACCCGGTGCACTATTCACCCGCGCGCATCGAGCGGCTTCGCGCTTTTCACGAAGGGTGGCAGCAGCAGTTGCAGGAGGTCGATTTCGACGGTCTGAACCACGAAGGACAGATCGATTACATCGCATTGCGCAACCGCATCGAATACGACTTGGCCGCATTGGCGCTGACGGAAGAGCGAGGCGAACAGATCGAGCCCCTGTTGCCGTTCGGGGACGAATTGCGCCAGTTGCAGGAACAACGTTTCGACCGTAAGCGAGTCGACCCGAAGGCCGCCGCCGGCACACTGGACAAGGTCACAAAGCAACTGGAGAACCTGACGGCATCGATCGAACAGGAAGCAGGGGAAACGGAAGGCGTGATCGAGCGCGATGGCCTCTCGCGCGTCGTTGCATCCCGTGCCGCCGGCCAGGTGCTGCACCTGCGCGAGGTCCTGGCCGACTGGAACGAGTTCTACGATGGCTACGACCCCCTGTACAACTTCTGGGATCGCGAGCCGTACGGCCGAGTCCATGCCGGACTGAAGAAATACGCGAAAGCGATCAACCGGCACCTCGTGGGTGTCATCCCTGGCGGTAAACCGCCGATCATCGGCGATCCGGTGCTGGCGGACGGCCTGCAAGCCGATCTCGCCGTGGAAATGATTCCTTACCCGCCCGAGGAGCTGATCGCGATTGGCGAGAAAGAGTTCGAGTGGATCGAAAACCAGTTCCGCATCGTCTCGCGGGAAATGGGCTACGGCGACGACTGGAAAGCGGCGCTCGAATACACCAAGGGCCTGGCGCCGCCGCCCGGGGAAAATCCCTGGGCCATCTTCGACATTGCCGAGTACTCGGAAGAATTCATCGAGCATCTCGACAATATCACCATGCCGCCGTTATCCCGCGAAATCTGGCGTCTGGCCATGCAGACGCCGGAGCGGCAATTGATCAATCCGTTCTTCTCCGGCGGCGAAGTCACGCATGTTTCCTATCCGACCGACGGCATGACGCATCAGGACAAGTTGATGAGCATGCGCGGCAATACGCCGCATTTCAATTTTGCGACCGTGCACCACGAACTCGTTCCCGGGCACCACATGCAGGGTTTCATGAGCGATCGCTTCAACCCGCATCGCGGAGAATTGATGCCGACGCCGTTCTACAGCGAGGGATGGTCGCTTTACTGGGAACTGCAACTCTGGGACCGGGACTTTCCACGCAACGATCCGGACAAGATCGGCATGTTGTTCTGGCGGCTGCACCGCGCGGCGCGCATTATCTTCTCGCTCAACTTTCATCTCGGCAACTGGACCCCGCAGCAATGTGTCGATTTCCTGGTGGAGCGGGTCGGCCACGAACGAGCCAACGCCGAAGCGGAAGTACGCCGCACGACGATCGATGCGCCGCTCTACCAGATCGCATACATGATCGGCGGCCTGCAATTGCGGGCCCTCTACGAAGAATTGGTGGATTCCGGCCGCATGAGCGCCACCGATTTCCACGACTCCATCATGCAAGGGGGCCGCATGCCGATCGAACTCGTGCGTGCGCGCCTGACCCGGCAGCCGCTCAGCCGCGATTTCGAAAGCCAATGGCGCTTTTACGACGATCCTGACTGACGCTTCGCCCTGCCTTCCTGTTATAAAGGAGGCAATGCAGTCATTGGTCGGTAAGCTTCTGGTCGCGGTACTGGGCGTCTTGGCGTTGCCTGGCCGGGCGCTGGCCCAATCGTCCGAACCCAACACGATTCACTGGGCGTATTCGACTTATTTCGGTACCGGCTGGTACCAGGTCGGCGATTCGCGAGACGCGTTCGCCGTGCGCTATGCGCCGCGAAAGCTGATCCGGAAGCATTCACTCGTGGAAGGGACGAGAGTGTACGGGATTGAAATGCGTATTCCGATCACGGTGGGGCTCGATCACTTCCCACTGGACGATCTGGGTGGCAGTGTCAATCCGGACAATCTCGCCAATATCAGCGTGACACCCGCTGTTAACGTGCAGATACCGGTGACCGATCGATGGACGCTGCGCCCGTTTGCAGCCCTCGGCTGGGGCACCGTGCTGAACGGCGACGAATCCGCCTGGACTTACTGGGCGGGCATTCGCAGCCGTTATACTTTTCCGGACGGCAAGCTCCGCTGGGCGCTGATCAACACCGTCGGCTTCGTCGGGTACTCGCCGAACAATGGGCCGTCGTCGAATTTCTGGCCGGTCATGGCCGGGCTCGAATTCGCATACCCGCTCGGCACGCATCGCCTGCAGGGAGAACAACTGGTGCTGAACTGGCATACCGCGTACACCTTCTTCGGAGACGACCTGGAACTTTTGAATCGCGATCTCACCACGGAAGCCATCCCGGATCAGTGGGAACTGGGGCTCGGCATCAGCAAAGAGGAAACGCCGATCGAAGTCTGGCGCTTTCGCTTTGATCGTCTCGGGCTTGCGTATCGGTTCAGCTCGGATGGGGAATTGAAGGGGATCGGGTTTGTGTTTCGGTCGTTGTTCGATCTTTAAGAGCTTTGGTGCGGATCGAACGGCCAAAACAACCCCGACGGTCGTGCCTGCTATGTTTCCGCGTCGGCGATGGAATAGGCGTCCGCATCGAGATGAAATGGAAAGTTCTCGCGAAACGCGGTCAGTTTTTCCATGTCGAGCGTGGCGGATGCCACGCCGGGTGCGTCGGACACGGGCGCCAGTTCGTTCCCCAGGTAATCGATGATTGCGCTGCCACCGAGATAGCGAATGTCATTGCCGTCGGTGCCGGTACGATTGACCGCGGCCACGTAGGCGAGGTTTTCAATTGCACGGGCGCGTATGAGCGTCTCCCAGGCCAGGTGACGCCGGTCGGGCCAGTTGGCGACGTAAATCAGCAGATCGTAATCGTTCCGTCCGCGGCTCCACACCGGAAAGCGCAGGTCGTAGCAGACCATTGGCCGGATTCGCCAGCCCTTGAACCGGAAAGTGACCACTTCGTTGCCGGGTGCGTAATGCTCGTGTTCACCGGCGAGCCGGAACAAGTGCCGCTTGTCGTAAAAGTCGAAATTGCCATCCGGGCGCATCAGGATGAAGCGATTGAAGTAACGACCGCTGTCCCTGATGATCAGGCTGCCGCAGATCGCAGCGCCGGTCGTCTTCGCTGTTTCGGCCATCCACGCGACGGATCGCCCGTTCATGCGTTCGGCGTGATCTTCGGCATGCATCGTGAACCCGGTTGCAAACATTTCCGGCAACACGAAGAGATCGGAGTTCTGCTCCTGTTGCTGGATTACGCGGGCGAACTGCTCGAGGTTGCGTTCCGGATCGTGCCAGTGCAGATCCGCCTGCACGGTTGAGACATTTAGAGTTGACATAGTTTGGCCGCAGCTTCCTCCAGCGTCGAATCGTCCTTGGCAAAACAGAACCGAAGTTTCCGTCCCGGGAAAGGTTCTTCACAAAACACCGACACCGGAATCGAGGCGACTCCGATCTCGCGCGTCAGCCGTTTCGCGTAATCGAGATCCGGCTCATCGGTGATGTCCGAATAGTCGAGGATCTGGAAAAAAGTGCCTTGCGCGCGACGGAACCGGAACCGGGAACCTTTTACGAGGTCGCAGAAACGATTGCGCTTTGCTTCATAGAAAGCAGGCAGTTCTTCATAGTGCCGAGGCGTTTTCGCCATGAAATCCGCCAGCGCATGTTGAATCGGGGTGACCACTGCGAAACACGTGAACTGATGCACCTTGCGGAATTCCACGGTGAGTGCGGCCGGCGCGATGCAGTAACCGACCTTCCAACCGGTCGCATGATAGGTTTTCCCGAACGACGACAGCACGAACGAGCGTTGCCACAGTTCGTTGTGCCGCAACAAACTCTGGTGCGCGACACCGTCGAAAATGATGTGTTCGTAGACTTCGTCGGATAACAGGTAGATGGATGTGTCGCGAACGATGTCCGCCAGCCGATCGAGATCGGCTGCCGACATGACGGCGCCGGTCGGATTCTGCGGAAAGTTGAGGATGATCAGGCGGGTTTTGTCGTTCACCGTCGCTGCAAGGCGTTCCCAGTCGATGTGGAACTCGCTGTCCGGCGTCGGCGCAGTCAACGGGATATGCCGCGTTCGTCCGCCGGCGAGCGTCACGGCAGGCTCGTAGGAATCATACGCCGGATCGAGGACGATGACCTCGTCGCCAGGCCGCACGATCGCCTGGATCGTGCTGAAAAGTCCTTCCGTAGCCCCGGTGCAGACCGTGACTTCGGTATTCTCGTCGACGGTTCTCCCGTACAGCTTTTGCACCTTCGCGGCGATCGCAGCACGCAGCGATGGCACGCCCGGCATCGGCGCGTACTGATTGGCGCCCGCGCGAAGATAGTGGTCGATCAGGCGCAGCAATTCGGGATCGGGATCGAAACTCGGAAATCCCTGCGACAGGTTGATCGCATTGCATTCACCGGCGAGCTGACTCATGACCGTGAAGATGGTCGTACCCACCGTGGGCAACTTGCTTTGCTTTGCGAGATTCATGCGTCGTGTGCTCGGTCAGGGAGACGGGGGCTGGGACCCGTCCGCCGGCCGCGGCCCCTGATCCATGATGATTTCGCGGTGCCCGCTCCAGGTAGCGACAATTGCCTCGGGTGTGCCGATGCCCGCGGCACGCGGATCACCGCAAGGACCGAACCAGTGATTCTGTGGCGCGCCGGTGGTTCGCGCGCGCATCCCGCAGTAGGTGGTGCCGTTGATCGTGGCGCCCAGGACCCTGTTCTGGAACTCGACGTCGCGGCTCACGACCGCAGCGGTCAGATGCTGGGACATGCGCTCGAGGATCGCGAGTACTTCCGGCAATTCTTCATCCCGATACTCGACGATCACCTGGAACGGTCCGAATAATTCGGTTGTGACCCGGTCGAAATGCGGCCCTGCAAGCGCCTCGAGCGGCACCTGGACCGCGGTGGCCTGCAATGCTCCGTAGCGCTCGGGAATGGTATGGCCTTCGAGCGCCTTGCCACCGAAAACCAACTCGGCGCCGGGGATCGCCGCGACCGTTGCAACGTGCGACAGCATGCGTTCGTTGGTCCAGCTGAGCACCGGGCCCAGGGTCAGGTCGTCGAGGTTGCGGCGCGCCGCAAGTTCGGCCAGTTTCGGCAGCAAAGTCTCCGACCAGTTCCGGTGCATGAACAGGATGCTTTGCGCGGAACACTTCTGCCCGCTGGCGTTATAGGCATCCTGGTCCGATTGCCAGGCGACGTAGTCGAGCCATTCGGGCGAGTAGTCCGGCCCCAGTACTTTCCAGTCGAAACCGGCGTCCTCCAGCCGCACTGCGCCTCTGAACTGGGCGGCGATTTTTTCCGCGACTTCGCTGGAACCCGTGAACTGCACGAGCTTGATCTCCCGTTTCGCGGCCTCCAGCAACTTGCCCATTTCGGCGCCGCTGCAATGAATGAGGTCGACGTCCCGGGCCGGCAACCCCGCATGAATCAAGAGGCGCAGGAACTGCTCGAACACCGCGCTGACCTTCGAGTCGACCTTGACCAGCGGCTTGTTGCCCATGAACAGCGCGCCCATGACTTGCAAGGCCGGGATCTCGAGCGGAAAATTGAACGGCGCTATGATAGCAACGGGACCGAACGGCCAGCGGTAGCCGCGCGACTCCTGGCCCCGGCGGTCGCCCGGATTGGAGAAGCCGCGGGCGAGAAAACGCACGCCGTCGCCGGAAAAATTCTCCAGAAATAGTCGCGTCACGGTGACTTCGCCCTGACATTGCTGCCAGCTCTTCGGCATGACGCGCTGGATGAGCTTCGTAAAATAATCCGCGATCTCGGGTCGTGCCAGGAGCGCCGCGGCGCGGGCGCAAACACGCCCGAGCGCCACGTAGCGCTCCGGATGTTTCAGTGGATTGTGCAAGCCCGATTTCGGGCAGCGACGGATGCTTTCGATAAAAGGGGGGTGATCTGCGGTATTCGGCACCTGCAGAAATGCGTCGCCGTTCATGGGGTCCACGATGTCCTCGCGCACGCTGTCCACGGGGTGCCATTTGCCGTTCAGCAAATTCTGTACCGTTCCGGGGTTGTCCGCGGTCAGGCCGTCGAACGGATCCAGCGTGGCAAACTTGCTCGTTTCGGTCATGCAGCGTTCCTGTGAGTGCGTAGCGCCTGCGGCGGACGGCAGGAGATTCCGGCAGGGGAAGAGAATAGCAGCCGTCCGGCGATTCTGCAGGGTTCCCGGCGCTCATTGAGTCTCGGCGGCGCGAAGGCGATAATTGTCACCGGTCCGCGTCGGTTTCCCCGCGACGGTCAACCGTGAACCCCGTCAGGCCCGGAAGGGAGCAGCGGCAGCGGTGAAACCGGGTGCCGGGGAAGAGCTGGCGCGGGCCATTTGCAAGATCTACCGGTCGATCGGCGCTGAATAATGGCTTGTGACGGTCACGCCAGTCGCTACACTGTCCGATCCTGCCTGACCGCTACGTTTCCACGGACCTGAGTAACCGCCAAATCCATGAGTTATCTCGTTCTCGCACGCAAATGGCGACCGAAAAATTTCAAAGAAACCGTGGGACAGGAACACGTCCTGCAGGCGTTGACCAATGCGCTCCGCAGCCAACGGCTGCATCATGCGTATCTGTTTGCCGGCACGCGCGGCGTCGGCAAAACGACGATTGCAAGAATCCTGGCCAAAGCGCTGAACTGCGAAACAGGGATCACCGCGGACCCGTGTGGTCAGTGCAGCGCCTGCCGGGAAATTGACGAGGGCCGGTTCGTCGATCTCATCGAAGTCGATGCCGCTTCGAAGACGAAGGTCGAGGACACCCGGGATTTGCTCGACAACGTGCAGTATTCGCCGGCACGAGGGCGCTTCAAGGTCTACCTGATCGACGAAGTCCACATGTTGTCAAAGAGTTCGTTCAACGCGCTTTTGAAGACACTCGAGGAACCGCCGCCGCACGTCAAGTTTCTGCTGGCGACGACGGATCCGCAGAAATTGCCGGTGACGGTGCTGTCCCGGTGCCTGCAATTCAATCTCAAGCGGCTGACGCCGAAGCTGATCAAGGATCGGCTCGAACACATCTGCAACGAAGAAAAAATTGCCGCCGATGCGGTGTCCCTGTCAATGATCGCCCGTGCTGCGGACGGCAGCCTGCGCGACGCGCTGAGTCTGCTGGATCAGGCCGTCGCGTACTGTGGCGGCGATTTGAACGAAGACGCCGTTGCCACGATGCTCGGCACCGTCGACAGAAACCATGTTGCCCAGCTCCTCAAGTTGCTGGCAGCCGGCGATGCACGCGCCTTGATCGGCACAATATCGAAGATTGACGAGCAAGTGCCGGACTATGCGCGCTTGCTGGAAGAACTGGCGCGCCTGTTGCAACACGTGGCCGTATACCAGGTCGTGGGTGTGACAGATAGCGACGATGAGCTCGAAGAACAGGAAATCGCAGACTTCGCGGCCCGTATCGCTCCGGAAGACGTGCAACTGTTTTATCAGACGGCGCTGATCGGCCGCCGCGATCTGCATCTGGCTCCGGACTCGAAGAGCGGCACCGAAATGACGCTGCTCCGCATGCTGGCTTTTCAGCCCGCCCGCGATTCGGCCGAACCGGCCGCAGGCGGTGCTGCAGGCAGGATTGCAACGGCCGTACGGAAGTCCACACAGGCCACGGCCGCGACAGCGGGATCCGGGAAGTCGGCGGCCGAGGCGCCGTCCGCCTGGCAGAATCCGGACTGGGCACTGCTCATTCGAGAACTCGACCTGCAGGGCGCGAGCAAGCTCCTGGCGGCCAACTGCGCCTTGTTGCGGCGGGAGAAGGACGTCGTGTACCTGGGACTGGACGCCCGTTCCGAATCGCTGTTGACCCGAACCCGGCAGAATGAAATTGCTGCGGCATTGTCCAAGAAGTTTGGCGAGCACCTGAAAGTGGAGATTACCGTCGGCGAAGCAGGTACCGAGACACCTATGCAGGAAAAGACACGGCTCGACGACGAAAAACTCGAAGCCGCGCGGGAGTCACTGGAAGCCGACCCGAACGTGAAGGCATTGCGCGACATGTTCGGCGCCGAACTGAATCCGGATTCGATCGAGCTCGTTAACAGTCAGTCGCAACATCGGGAGTAACACATGAAAGGCGGGATCGGCCAGTTGATGAAACAGGCGCAGCAGATGCAGGCTGAGATGCAGAAAGCCCAGGAAGAGATGGCGAAACTGACCGTGACTGGCGAGTCGGGTGCGGGCATGGTCAAGATTACGATGACCTGCAAACACGAAGTCAAATCGATCGATATCGACGATACGCTGGTGAGCGACGACAAGGACATGCTCGAGGACCTGATTGTCGCTGCATTCAACGATGCCCTGCGCCGCGTGGAGAAAACCATACAGGAAAAGTTTTCCGGTATGGCGGCCGGGCTGAAACTGCCCGCCGGTATGAAGTTGCCGTTCTAGACTGGCGGCTGCCGAAGGTGTCTTTCTCCCCGCTGCTGGTCCGGCTGATTGATGCATTGCAGTGCATGCCGGGTATCGGCCGCAAATCGGCGCAGCGAATCGCTTTTCATATGCTCGAGCGGGACCGCGACGGCGCTGGACAGTTATCGAAAGCGCTGGCCGAGGCAATGACGGGAATCGGCCATTGCGGCCGCTGCCGGATGTTTTCGGAAAATGAGATCTGTAGCATCTGCGCAGCTCCCGGCCGCGATGAGTCCCAGTTGTGTGTGGTGGAGTCGCCGGCGGACGTCATGGCGATCGAAGACGCCACCGGCTACAAAGGGCACTACTTTGTTCTGATGGGCCATTTGTCGCCGCTGGATGGCATCGGCCCCGAGGAACTGGGGCTGCGCGAACTTGAACAGCGGCTGCTGCGCGAGAAGCCGCAGGAACTCATCATCGCGACGAATCCAACAGTGGAAGGGGATGCCACGGCCCATTTCCTGGCCGATGTGGCTGCGCGGCACCAGGTGCCTGCAAGCCGCATCGCACATGGCGTACCGCTGGGCGGGGAACTGGAATATGTCGACGGCGGCACCCTGTCTCACGCGTTTTTCGGCCGCCGTATCGTCGACTAGCGGAGCGCGACACGATGACATTCATGACCGACGCAAACTGCCTGTTTTGCAAAATCGCAGGCGGAGATATCGATTCCGATATCGTGTATCAATCCGACAAGGTGGTCGCATTCAGGGACATCAACCCGCAAGCACCGACGCACGTCCTCATCGTGCCCCGTAATCATGTCTCTACCATCAACGACCTCTGCGAATCCGATCTGGAGGACGTCGGTTATCTTTTCTTTGCCGCCAAGGAGATTGCCAGGGAGGAGGGCATCGATGAGAGTGGGTATCGCGTGACGATGAACTGCATGGAGGGCGCTGGCCAGTCCGTGTTTCATATTCATCTGCATTTGCTCGGTGGACGACCGTTCAGCTGGCCACCGGGCTGACGCGGATCAAACCTGCCTGACTGCATCGCGCTCGCTTGCATTGCGGCGTGTCAATGTCGTGCAAGCCGCTCCGTCGTCGCTAACAGGCGCTTGTAGCTCTCGTAGCGCCGTCCGCTGATGTCGCTCGCCTCGACTGCGGATTTGACGTTGCAGTCCGGCTCCCGCAGGTGACGGCAGTTCGCAAATCTGCATCCGGATCCTGCCTGTCGGATTTCGCGAAAGCCGCAGACGACGTCCGCCGCGTTGGCGATGGCTGGCGCGTAATCCCTGACACCGGGAGAATCGATCACAGCGCCGCCGTTTGCGAGCGACAACATGACGGAATTGACGGTCGTATGTCGCCCCTCGCGGCTGCTCATGGAAACCGCCGCGGTCGGCAATGCGCTGCGTTCGGTCAGATTATTGATCAGGGTCGATTTTCCGACGCCCGACTGGCCGACGACGATGGCCGTCCGTCCGGCGAGAAAGTCGAGCAATGCTGCGATACTGGCGTCATGCGTGGCGCTGCAGCGTAACGTCGTGTAACCGACACGCTCGTAATCCGCGAGCGCCGCAGCCGAAGTATCTTCAATGTTGCCGAGGTCGGACTTGTTGAAAACAACGGATGCGTGCGCGTCCATGAGTTCCGCGGCGCAAATATACCGGTCGACGATAAACCAGTCCGGCGCGGGAACGTCCGCGGCAACGATGACCACGGCATCGAGATTGGCGGCCAGAACCTCCACTTTTCCGCGCATGTTGGGCCGCGTGAGTTCATTGTCGCGCGGCAGAATTTCGCGGATGAGCCAATCGGCCTCGCCCGGCAGCGGCGCGGCATCGACTCGGTCGCCGCAGACGGGTTGTAGTTTCCGGCCCTTGACACGTGCTGCCACCTCGCTGCCATCGTCCAGCAGCAAGGCGAGTCTGCGTCCAAATGTCGCAATGACCCGGGCATGCCGGTGATCTGGTTGCTCCATTCGGGAACGATTATTCAGCCACGGTGCGCATGAGTACGCAGTATGCCGCTCTGCGGGAAGCCTTGCATCCCCGACGGCTGCTACACTACCGATTGCATGTCCCGTAATGGGCCGGGAATTCGAGGACTCCATGTCTGACATAGGTAAAGCAACGAATAGTCTCACAAGCAATCTCATCTGGATTGATCTGGAAATGACCGGGCTCAATACACTGACTGATCAGATCATAGAGATCGCCACGGTTGTGACCGACAACGATCTGAATGAAATCGCCGAAGGCCCGGTGCTGGCGGTGCAGCAGCCGCAAAGCGTCATGGATAACATGGATGAGTGGAACACGACACAACACAGTACCTCCGGCCTCACTGCCCGGGTCCTCGCCAGCAAGCTGTCGATTGTTGAGGCGGAGCAGCAGACGCTCGAATTTCTGCGGCAATACGTCGCCGAAGGAGCTTCACCCATGTGCGGTAACAGTATTTGCCAGGACCGGCGGTTCCTTGCGCGACAGATGCCGGCGCTGGAAGCCTATTTTCACTATCGCAATCTGGATGTGAGTACGCTGAAAATTCTGGCGCAGCGCTGGGCGCCGGAGGTCGCCGGCGGGTTCAGCAAGGAGTCTTCGCACCGCGCACTGTCGGACATTCGTGATTCGATTGCGGAGCTCGCCTGGTACCGGCAGGCGCTTTTCAACGTAAAAGCTCCGCAATCGGCAAGGTGACCACGCGCCCGAATTCTCCTGCGTCGGAACGCAACAAGCGTCCCATCCTCGACGTGCTGCGCGAGGAATTCAGAGACCGGCGCCAGGTCCTCGAAATCGGCTCCGGCACCGGGCAGCACGCAGTGTACTTCGCCGCGGAGATGCCGCACCTGACGTGGCAGACGAGCGATTTACGCGAGAATCACGACGGCATTCGCGCGCGGCTTCAACACGCGGGTCTCGAAAACGTCAGACCGCCTCTGGAACTGGATGTCAATCAATACGACGCGATATCCGTCATCGCAGATGCTGTGTTCTCCGCGAATACGGCGCATATCATGGATATCCACGCCGTGGAGAGCATGTTCGAATTGGTCGGGCATGTATTGCCGGACGGCGGTGTGTTTTGCCTCTACGGCCCGTTCAACTTCGAGGGTCACTTCTCGAGCGAAAGCAACGCGACATTCGATGCGTCATTGCGGCAAAGAGATTCGTCGATGGGCATCCGGGATCTTGGCGCCCTCGACCGCTTTGCTGCGAATGCCGGAATGTCCCGGTTTCGGCTCTACGCCATGCCGGCAAACAATCACATAGCGATATGGAAAAAATCAACACGGCCAACCTGGGGCCGGACCACCCGAACTTATTGATATAAAAATAAAAAATGTTCCGGCAGACGCTGCAAAACTGCTTGATTGAACCTTTTCGCCACCGAAATGACGCTGTTCGGAGAAAACGAGGAGCACCTTGCACAGCTGAGTGCGTATTTCGGCACTAAAATGAGCGCATTAAGGGCTAGAATCAAGGCTAAACCACTTACCAGCAGAAATTGATCAAGCGCTTGCGCCGGTCCGACCCCAACAACATGACTTTGCATTGTGGCGGGTGCCATTGCGGGCGGGTGCGGTTCGAAGTGAACGCGCCGGCCGACCTGGTGCTGAGCGAGTGCAATTGCAGTATCTGTCGCATGACGGGATTTCTGCATTTGATCGTTCGCAAGGAAGATTTCAGATTGGTTCGCGGGGAAGCCGACCTGGCCACCTATACCTTCAACACCGGCGTGGCAAAGCACTCCTTCTGCCGGCACTGCGGCATCAAGTCGTTCTACATTCCACGATCGAATCCGAACGGCTACAGCGTGAATGCGCGATGCCTCGATCCGGATACTGTTGCTTCGACAACGATCGAACCTTTCGACGGCCGGAACTGGGAAGCGAATGCGGATAGCCTGAAACATCTCACCGAATGAAGAAGCCGCGTGCCGCGGCATGAAATCTGGCGCACGAATTGCACTTGCCTTATAGTTGGCCCGTTCGAGGGTTGGCGACGTGAACATGAACTACAGACGAACTACAAAAACAGTTCTTTCGCTTGGCAGTTTCCTTCTTTTTGCGTTTGCGGTCCGTGCCGAACCGGTCTGGGTCAGCGACCAGTTTGAAGTCATGCTGAGAACGGGCCCAAGCACCGACAACGCAATCCAGAGGGTCATTCGCAGCGGGACGCAACTCGAGTTGCTCGAAAGGGATTCCGCTGGCGAGTATTCCCGGGTCCGCACCACCGGCGGCACGGAGGGCTGGGTGCTCAACCGCTACCTGATGGACGAGCCGTCCGCCCGCGAGCAGCTGGAGCGACTGACCAGCGAGTTGACCAATGCGACGTCGCAAGGCAGCTCAATGAGCTCCCAATTGAATTCGGTCAAGAGCGAATATGCAGCCGCAACGACCCAGATCGCGTCCCTCGAGCGCGACAAGCAGGCACTGCAGGCAGAACTCGACGATATCCAGGAGAAGGCGGCGAATGTGTTGGCGATCGATCGCCAGAACAAGGAATTGCGGCAACAACTGACAGACGCCGAAATAAAAGTCAGCATCCTGGAACAGGAAAATTCGGAGCTGGCAAGCCAGACCACGCGGAACTGGTTCCTGGCCGGCGGGCTGGTGTTGCTGATTGGTGTGGTGCTCGGACTGTGGCTGCCGCGGATACGCTGGCAGAAACGGTCAGGTTACGAGCGATTTTGAGCGAAGAGTCGCCCTTCGCAGATAACTGCTCCTGCGTTATCTGCATTCGCGCCATCCATGGCGCTCGGCGGGCTCCTGCAGGGGCGGTCCCAAAGGGCGGTGGGCGTCGGTTAGACCGCTTTGCCCGCCAGGAACATCCAGGTTTCCACAACCGTGTCGGGGTTCAGTGAGACGCTGTCGATGCCCTGATCGACCAGCCACATGGCGAAGTCCGGATGATCGGACGGGCCCTGGCCGCAAATCCCGACGTACTTGCCGGCCGCTTTGCAGGCCTTGATCGTGAGCGCAAGCATCGCTTTGACCGCTTCGTCCCGTTCGTCGAACAGATCGGCTATCGAAGCCGAGTCGCGGTCCAGTCCGAGCGTCAATTGCGTCATGTCGTTCGAGCCGATCGACATGCCGTCAAAGTGTTCGAGATACTTTTTGGCGAGGAGGGCGTTCGTCGGCAACTCGGACATCATGATGACCTTCAGGCCGTCCTTGCCTCGCGACAATCCATTCTGTTCCAGCAAGTCGATTACCTTTTTTCCCTGCGCAACCGTACGGACGAACGGAATCATGACCTGAACGTTCTTGAGGCCCATCTCATTGCGCACCTTGCGGAGTGCCGCACATTCCAGCTCGAAGCAAGGTCGGAAGCTGTCAGACACGTAGCGCGCAGCGCCTCGAAAGCCGAGCATCGGGTTCTCTTCCCTCGGTTCGTATGCCTCACCGCCAATGAGATTCGCATACTCGTTGGACTTGAAATCAGACAAGCGAACGATGACCGGTTCCGGTGAGAATGCCGCGGCGATGGTTCCGACTCCCTCTGCCAGTTTGTTGACGAAGAAGGAGATCGGGTCCTCGTAACCCGCCATCTGTTCGTCGATGGCCTCACGTGTTTCGGCGTCCAGATTGTCGTAATCGAGCAAAGCGTTCGGGTGGACGCCGATCATGCGGTTGATGATGAATTCCAGGCGCGCGAGCCCGACACCGTGGTTCGGGATATTGGCAAAGTCGAATGCCCGGTCCGGATTGCCGACGTTCATCATGATCTTGACCGGAATGGCGGGCAACGAATCCAGTTCAATTTCGGTTTCTTCGAAGGTGAGCTGCCCTTCGTAAACGTAGCCCTCGTCACCCTCTGCGCAACTCACGGTGACATCGGTGCCATCGGCAATTACCGAGGTTGCATCGCCACAGCCGACGACCGCGGGAATGCCGAGTTCGCGTGCGATGATCGCGGCGTGGCAGGTACGTCCGCCGCGATTCGTGATAATCGCGGAGGCTCGTTTCATCACCGGTTCCCAGTCGGGGTCGGTCATGTCGGAAATCAGCACGTCGCCGGCTTGTACGCGGCCCATTTCACCAACATTGTTGATGACCTTGGCGGTGCCTGCGCCGATTTTCTGGCCGATACTTCTTCCCGTGCACAATACCGTGGAACGATCTTTCAAAGTAAAACGCTGGATCGTCCGGCCGCTGCGGCTTTGCACGGTTTCCGGGCGTGCCTGCAGGATATAAAGCTTGCCGTCGCTGCCGTCCTTGCCCCATTCGATGTCCATCGGCCGGCCGTAGTGCTTCTCGATCGTCACCGCGGTGCGGGCAAGTTCGATAATTTCAGGCTCGGTCAGGGAGAACGTCTGGCTCTCTGCTTCATCGACGTCGACGGTTTCGACCGTCTTACCCGGCCGCTGATTGTCGCTGAAAATCATCTTGACAGACTTGCTGCCGAGATTCTTGCGCAGAATCGGATGATGTCCGCTTTCCAATGCCGGTTTGTAGACGTAGAACTCATCCGGATTGACGGCGCCCTGGACCACGGTTTCGCCCAGACCGAACGAAGACGTTATGAGCACCGCATCGCGAAATCCGGATTCCGTATCGAGCGTAAACATCACACCCGCTGCGCCGATGTCGCTGCGGACCATGTACTGAACGCCGACCGACAATGCAACCTGCGAGTGGTCGAAGCCCTGATGAACGCGATATGCAATCGCCCGGTCGTTGAAGAGCGACGCATACACCTGGTGCAAAGCATCGACGAGATTGTCCAGGCCACGAACGTTCAGGAAGGTTTCCTGCTGGCCCGCGAAAGATGCGTCTGGCAAGTCTTCGGCCGTCGCCGAGGAGCGTACGGCGACCCGGATGTCCCGACCTTTGCACATCGCGGTCCAGGCGCTCTCAATTTCCTGCATCAGCCGATTCGGCAGTTCGGAATCGATGATCCACTGTCGAATGGTCCTGCCGGCCTCTGAAAGCGCCTCGATGTTGTCGACGTCCAGAACGTCCAGTTTGTCGTGAATTCGCGCCTCGAGATCGCCGGACTTCAAAAAATCACGATAGGCGGCCGACGTCGTAGCGAAGCCCCCGGGTACCGAAACACCGAGCTCGCTCAACTTGCCGATCATCTCTCCCAGCGAGGCGTTCTTTCCACCGACGATGTCGACATCTTCCATTCCAAGCTCTTCGAGCTTGACGACGTATGGCTGCAACTTTAACTCCCTTGTGTCACGGCTGAGGAAATGGACAATGCAGAGACGGGGCGCTTTCTACCCTGCAGGCTGCCAAGTACACTGAACCGAATCAGGCTCGCCACTGCGGCCACCCAGGAATAGCCTTTATGAGTGAACGAACAGTATTTTTTCTGTCGGACCAGACCGGTGTTACGGCGGAGACACTGGGACACAGCCTTCTCACGCAGTTTGACAGCCAGCCGTTTCGGCAAGTGACTTTGCCATTTATAGATTCCGATGACAAGGCGCGCGAAGCGGTCAGGAAAATCAACGAAGCTGCCAGAACAACGGCTCTCCGTCCGATCGTTTTTTCCACGCTCGTACAGGACGATTTTCGCGCAATTGTCAAACAAGCCGACGGCTTGCACCTCGATATTTTCGATGTGTTCCTGCAGCCACTCGAACAAGAGCTGCAGCAGACATCGACGCACAGCTCGGGACGAGCGCATGGTATGAGCGACATCGAAACGTATATGAAGCGCATCGAAGCAACGAATTTCGCGCTTGCAAACGACGACGGCGGTATCACTCGCAATTACGAGATGGCGGATGTCATCCTGATTGGCGTATCGAGAAGCGGCAAGACCCCGACCTGTTTGTATCTTGCACTCCAGTACGGCGTGTATGCGGCCAATTTCCCACTGACGGATGAAGAGTTCGACAGCGGCACACTGCCGGACATCCTGGTGTCGCAGAAATCGAAATTATTCGGTTTGACGATCGCGCCGGCGAGGTTGCGCCAGATTCGAAAGGAGCGCCGGGCATTGGGCCGTTATTCAACCGCGCAGCAGGTTCGCTTCGAGCTGCGAGAAGCGGAAAAAATCTTCAAGCGTTACGGCATATCGTATGTCGATACAACCGAGTTCTCGATTGAAGAAATCTCCAGCCGAATATTGGATAGTACAGGCGTCGAGCGCAGGGTGCGACCCTGAATTTTGCCGGAAAGTGAACGCCAGTTTGTGCAAGTTGGAACTGTAATTGCATACCTTCTGAATTGAAAACGCTGTGATATATTTGGGTCCATGTTACTGGACCATGAGCTCGTACCGCAGACCATCGTCAAGCCCCGCAGCTTCATCGGCTTGATGTTGCTGTATGAAAGCAATTTTCTTCGTCTGCAACATTTGATTCCGGAACTCGACAGGCTCGACGGTTACTATCAATCGCGTGTTGCCGGCGACTGCGACCTGCATCTCGAAATCCAGGACCGCAGCCGTTACACGGTCACACTGTCGCTGTCGTACTTTTTTCATGAGAACGGCGTCCGTGTGGCGGACCCGGACATGAAGGTCCGCGCCTATCTGGACGGTCGTCTCGCGGAAGCGATGAGCATCCGTGGCAATCACAGGCACGTCGAATTGCGACGCCTGTCTCTCGTGCACCGCGCCGACCTGGATGCCCGCTGGCGGCGCAACATGGTGCTGAACAAGTGGCTCGAATACCTGCTGCACCAGGGGCATCTGATCCTCGAACGCTGAGCTGCGGGCCGCAGCTTGCTGTAAAAACTGTCGATTGAATCAAGGCCGGGCTAATCGCCCCTTGTCATCATGCCTGCGACCATGCCGCCGGTGACCGATGCCTCGGTCGCCCGGATTATGTAAAAGGAGCGGGATTTGTCGAGCTTGACAGCAATTTTCGGGAATTCGGCGGAGAAGTCGCACGAAAGCAAGAAATTGCTGCACCTTTACTGGAACCGCGCCGAACTCAAGAAAGAATTCGCGCGGATGCGCAAGGAGCAATTCAAGCTCCAGGACCGCATCAAGCAGCAGGAAGGGGCAAGCGCGCGCCTGGTGCAGAAGCTCGAGCATCTGGAAGAGCTGCTCATCGATCCCGACTGGGCGGGCAACGTCGTCGTCTTCTACCAGTTGCGGGGTCTGGCCCTTCGCTGCCAGCGCAAGCTCGCTAAATTTGCCGAGCAACTGAAACAGCAGCGCGAGCAGCGGCAGCACAACGGCCGGCTTGTCCAATGGAATGAAGAACGTACGCGGGAGACCAAAGCGATCGAGCGCAAGATCCTGAACCTTCGCGCCCAGGTGCGTGAACTCGACGACCAGTTGCAGGCCGAAAAAAACCGGCTGATCGCAATGAACGGCTTCCTGAAGATTTTCAAACGCCGCTCACTGACCGCGGCGCTCGACAGGCTCGCGGCGCAGATCGATGCGATCCAGCTGGAAGAGCAGACGCTGCTGCAGCAACAGGACGAAATCAGGAATCGCAAGCCGCCTGAAAATCAGGGCCTCGACCTGCCGACCAAGCGGTCGATCAACTTCATGATCCTGTCCTATGCCCAACAGCTGCTGTTGCATTTTGCGGATGACAACCTGGCCGCGCTGGCCAAGGAAGCGAGCGAGAAGAGTGTCGGTGCGATCAACTACGGCAACCGCAATGAGTGCGAGCAATTCCTCACCCGCATCCGGAAGAGAACCGAAGCCATCGAGCAGAACTCGGATTTCGCGAGCGTACTGCAAAAGCGCGCCAAACTGATCGGTGAGAAAGCGCTCTTTCGCGGCGATGCCGATGCGGTGCCGATCGCGGGCACGGTCACGACCGTGTTCGACATCGACGGCAACGACAACGTCACAAAGACCGAGACAAATCTCCTCGGCGAGAACTACTGGGGAATTGCGAAAATCCTCAGCCGCTAAGCAATGGCGTTCGAGGTGGCGCCACCCACCAGTTTATAAACGTCGATGGCCCGAGAGCGTGCCGGGCCTTCGGGCGGGGTCGTGCGGACTAGATATCGGTGCGGTACATCTGCCGCTGGAATTTCGGCAGCTGGGCGGTGTTTTCCGGCACGGTCAGCGGTCCGTACAGGTCGGTCGTGTTCAGCCCGCTCTCGGTGCCGGCCACCGGGGAGACCGGAATCTCCTGCTGCTTGTCCGTCGCTGCAGGCGGCGCTGGCTCGACGTCGCTCGATGCCGCATCCGCTGCCGCGACGGGGTCGGACTTCGTGGTTTCTCCGAAGACGTCCTGCAGAATGCTGGTGACGCGCGGCGTCAGGTACAGAAGCGGGGCCATGGACTCGGTCCCCGAACCGGCAGACGCCGATGAATCGGCGCTCTCGACCGTATTGGAGACCGCATCGGCGGTGATGCCCGGCAGAACGCTGCTGGCGGCCCGGAGATTCTGTAACCCCCGGAATTCGTAGCCGCTGGACGGCCCCGCACAGGTGGCCGCCATTGAAGCAATCGGCAGGACCCAGGTGCCACCCAGAATGCCAATGGCCGCCAGAACCGCATATAGACCCCTGCTTGCCGGTTTTTCGCAGCCGGCGGGCGTTTCTCCCGTATTCACGGCGGTCTCCCATCTGGTGCAGTGTTCTAGTGCAGTATAACACTGCGTACGAACCCTGCAAGTACCGCGGGGCAGTATTTTCAGTGCTGCGCTTGCGCGGTCTTGTGCGCCGGCAGAGTCTCCAGTTCCCGTATCTCCGCCAAGTCTGTGATTATAGCCGCGGCCTGGTCGAGCTGCACGTCCGGCTCCTCGAGGTCTTCCAGTTCCTCGGTGGTGGCGACGGGTTCAAGGCCCAAAGCCGCGCGCCGCGCGTTTTCTCTCTCGAGACGCCGGTTCATCTCGTCTTCGCGCTCCTGACGACGTTCAGCGATGTTCAGCGACACCGTCTTGCGGGCGCGTATCTCGGCGACGTCCTGAATACCTCCCAGCAGGTACTGGTAATCCGGATCCTCCTTGCTGCGCGACAGGTGGCTTGCGGTCAGCGTCGAGATGGTGGCCTCCAGCGGTGCGCCAGGCTCGAAACGTGTGGTCTGGATCGTGTCCCAGGGCAGGGCGGTCTCGCGCACGCTCTCACCGACGAGCTCGGCATCGATGGGTGACGGCAGCGGGATGTCGGGCGTCACTCCGCGATGCTGGGTACTCTTGCCGGTGACCCGATAGTATTTCCCGATCGTCAACGTGAGCTGGCCCAGCCCTTCGCCTTCCGGACGGTTCACGTACTGATCGAGCGAGTACAGGTTCTGCACGGTGCCTTTGCCGAAGGTTTGTTGTCCGATGATGACGCCGCGTTTGTAATCCTGGATTGCGGCGGCAAAGATTTCGGAAGCCGACGCACTGTATCGATTGACCAGGACCGCCAGCGGACCGCTGTAAGCCACGCGCGGCACGGGGTCGGGATCGTCCAGGCGGTTGATACGTCCGTTCGAGCCGCGCAATTGCACGACGGGACCGTTGTCGATGAACAATCCCGAGAGGGCGGTCGCCTCGGTCAAATGGCCGCCGCCGTTATCGCGCAGATCGATGATCAGGCCGTCGATCCCTTTCTCTTCCAGTTCGGCGATCAGCCTCTTCACGTCCTTGGTGGTGCTGGTGTAATCCTCGTCGCCGTTGCTGAGCGCCCGGTAATCCCGATAGAAGCTCGGCACTTCGATCACGCCGATGGACCATTCACGCCCTTCCTGGGGTACCGTCACGATCTCGCTCTTCGCCGCCTGTTCTTCCAGCTTGACCTGGTTGCGGGTCAGACTGAGGGTTTTGGGCGGTGAGCCGGGCAGAGCGCCGCCCGGCAGTATCTGCAACTGCACCACGGTGTCGGCAGGCCCGCGAATCAGTTGCACCACGTCATCGAGCCGCCAGCCCACGACGTCCACCAATTTACCGTCTTCGCCCTGTGCGACGCCGGTGATCCGGTCGTCAGGTTGCAGGCGGCCGTCGATGTCGGCTGGGCCGCCGGGGATGATGTTGATCACCTTCACGTAATCTTCTTCGAGCTGCAACGAGGCACCGATGCCGAAGTAGGAGAGGCTCATCGCAATCCGGTATTCCTCGGAATTGCGGGGCGACAGGTAGCTCGAGTGCGGATCCAGGGTGTGCGCGAACGCATTCATGAACGTTTCGAATACGTCGTCGCTCTTGACCTGGTCCATTCTCTTCAGAAACCGCGTGTAACGCTTGTGCAGCGTGTCCTGAACGTCCGGCCATTCCTTCTCAGCCAGCGTCAGGGTCAACGCATCGTTCTTCACCCGTTGGCGCCACAAGTCGTCCAGTTCCGCTTCGGTTTTCGCCCACCCCATGTCCGTGCGATCGAATATGTACTCTTCCTTCACGGTGAAGTCGGGCTCAGTCTCCAGTTGTTTCAGTGCAAAGTTCAAGCGTTCCCGGGCCCGCGTGCGGTAAACCTCGAACATGTCGAACACAGGATTCATGGGTTCGGATCGCACCATGTCGTCGAGCTTGTCGCTGTACTTGTGAAACGCGTCGATGTCGCTTTGAAGCAGGTACATTCGATTGCTGTCGAGCGCCTCGATGTAGTTTTCGAGTACTTCCGCAGAAAGCGCATCGTCGACGGATTCATGCCGGTAGTGGGACTTTTCGACGAAATCCGTGACCAGCTCGCCGATGTCCTCATGCTTTGGCAGGGGCGCCAGCGCCTGCTCGCCGGTGGTCGACCGGGATGCCGACCACGCCGGAAGGACGAGGATGCCCATTAATATTGTTACAATAAAAAAGCGTGTGCCGGTCTCAGAGTTCTTCAAGATTCTCTCCATCTGTCTCAAGGGGTTTTTTGAGATCAGGTCAAGTGGGCAAGGCTAGATTGCACAGGCTCGCCAATCAAGGGTGCAATTGGCAAATTTGACACTATCCGGCCCGCCGCCAGACCGTCTTCCGGGGTTTCGAGACTATGCGTCCTTTGACCGTCGTCACAGGCATCTTGTTGGGTTCCTGCATATCGATTTCCGTCAGTCTTGCAGCGGTTCTGGTCATGTTCCTGGTGCTGGGGGACGACTATCCCCGGCTCGATGCCGAGTTCGGCGCCATGCTCAGCAGCCTGGGTGTCTTCTCAGCTATGACCGTTTTGTCGGCATTGAGTTTCTATTCTCTGCTGATCGGTCATAGCTGGCGCATGGCCGCGCAGCTCCTGATGTGGCTTGGCTTCCTGGCGACCGGGCTGTACTACTGGCCGTGACGGGCGACCGCTTATAGCAGCCGCAACCGCGGCCGGCCGCCGTTCGAACTGCCATTGCGTTTCCTGCGGCGGCGCATGCGCGACTGAAGGTCCTTGCGCCGTTCCGCAAGCCACTCTTCGCGCGTGACGCCCGCGGCCCTGGACTTGATGCCTGCGGCCGGCGGTTTCGTCGACCGATAGTCGCAAAAATCACGATAGGCCTCGATTTCGTGCTTCAGTTCGCGCACGACGAGTTCAATCATGATCGCATCATCGAGAAAGCCGAGGCCGGGAATATGATCGGGTATCAGGTCTTCGGGTTCACAGAAGTAGGCGAGGGCATTCAATACCCGGGTCGCTTCCGCGTTCGGCAGCCGCCACTCGTGGTCCGCGAGCATGCGGATCATCAGGTCGAGATTGCGGAGCCGGTCCCCGATGAATTCCGGCACTTGCGCGGTGCCGACCTGGTCCAAAAGCCTTTTTGCGCCGGCGACTATCTCCTCGGGCGATGAGTTGGCTGCTGCCTTCCGGGCTTCGCGCATGATCAACCGAAAGTGATGAAGATCGCTGTCTTCCAGATCGAATGAGACCCGCAGCGCCATAGTGTCAGGTGCTCCAAAAGCCAGCCAGAGTGGGTTGGACCAAGCCGCTGCGCAGTAGCCGCCGGCCCCCGTTGCCGCGAGACTACCCGCGGTGGGAACAGGCGTCAATTTACAGGCTGGAACAGCACGGGACTGCGAGGCCCGCTGCACGGCCTTCTGCGCGTGGACTTCTCCGGCTATTTCCTGGAGCGAAATTCCCAGGATTTGGCGCGGTCGAAGCGACCGGTGTTGTACGGATCGATCCCTGATTCTTCTTCCGCCTGGGCAAGCGACTCGTCCAGAATTTTCAAGGTGTCGTGCGTTCCCGTGTCTTCGCGTACCAGCCGGTTGCGAACCAGGACGTTCTTGCCGGGACCGCCGTCGGCGATCTTGCCGCTGACCTCGGACTTGAACCTGACCATCTCAGGCTTCGCCGCCCGCGATTGCACAGCTTGCGGGCGTTCGGACAACGGCCGGACGCCGACAGCAGTCTGTCGAAGATCCGGTTCCGGCACATCCTCGCGACGCAAGAGTTTCGCGCCCAGCCAATTGAGAAACTGCTGCATCATTTCGTTCTGATTGACCTGTTCTTTGGAACGGTATTACCCGCAGTCACTATAGTCCCCGTGGAGCGAAGGATGCCTGACTATTGACATAATTTCTAGAAAATGTAGTGCAAATAATTGTAATCGAAAGAAAATCTGTGAAGCAAGTCACAGTTTGCGGAAGGCCGATCGGAGTCGGCGCGGCTGAGTCAGTCCGGATCGGCGGCAGGCGCGCCCGGCCGTCTGGAACGGCGGAACGCCCACGCGGTCAGGCGCACGAGCTGCCACAGCAGATAGGGCGACAACAACAGGAACCAGACGACCGGTTCGCCGTCGCGGAACCTGGCATGCAGTTGTCGGTAGAAACTTGCAAACCCGCCGTTTCCGTACTCGCCAAAAACGGCTTCACCGACCCCGTAAATGCACAACGGCAATATGACGAGGCCGACGAAAAGGAGCCCCGTGAGCAAAGCGATTTCTTTAAGGGTTCTGGTCTTTACATTATTGTCGGTTGCGGCCACTGGCGAATCGCGTCGATGAACTCCAGAGCGCGCATCGTTCACGATGGCCGCCGTCAGGTCAAGCCTGTAAGACAAGAATCGCGTGGCAGCCATGCGGCCAATCAAATGGAGTGCCGGGATTCGTCGCGGGATCTGCGTCGCTTGCGATACACCGCGAACGCAAGATGCAGGCACGCTGCCGAAAACAATGCGTAGTGCGGCAAGACCCAGAACCAGGCGTTGATGTAGAGCGTGGCGAGCAGAGCCGCAAGACCCGCAGCGAGATAGAACCACGGCAGGCAATCATAAAGGAGCTTCGGCAACCAGATTTTTTTCGTTGCCAGCCGTTCAGCCGCCTGCGCGATTACCTGCGTCGCGCTCAGATCCATCTGTTTCGATTCCGTCCTGGAATGCATCTTCTTACAGAGGGCAGGAAATCAGTGACGGAAATGCTACCCGGATCCGGCGGCCGATGCCGTGATTGTGCTCACAAATCAGGGCGGCGGCAGACCCGGGAAATGGACCAGGAGCCGCAGCGTTTCGCCGTCAGCGCTTGTGCCGTTCTTCGAATTTGAAGTGAGCGGTTCCGACGGTGATCATGTCGCCGTTTTTCAGGATTTTTTCCGTGACCCGGGTGCCGTTGACGTAGATACCGTTCTTGCTGCCCCAGTCGACGATGCGTGTGCACTCGTCGTCCGTTACGACGACCGCATGGCGCCGGCTGATGTACTGCGCTTTGAGTTGAATATCGTTGTGCGCCGTCCGGCCAATCGTAAGCTTGTCCTTGAACAAGGGGAAGCGGAGTTCCTGCCCGTCGATGTTTCCGATCAACAGCCGCGTAACCCTGTCTTTGTCGGGGCCCGCCTTGTCGTCGGCGGCGTGTGACTTCTTGTTCACAAGAGTGTGCACGACGTTGTCGTGCTCCGACGGGACAATGTGCGGCTTGTGCGCGAGCTCGGTCAACAGCGCATTGATGGCCGCGTCCTTGTTTGCCACTTTGCGTTCGAATTCCTCGACTCGTTGCTTCGACTTTGCCAACTGACTGTTGAGTTCGTTGACTTCTTTTTTGCGGTCCTCATCGGATTCGATGAGTTGCGATTCCAGTTGCTGGCGAAAGCCGGAGTTATCAGCGAGATCGGAAGTGAGTTTTTCGTTGACCGTGTGGGTTTCGGCAATGGTTTCCTGCGCTTCGTCCAGCTCGAAACGGATCTTGCGAATCTCGTCCTCGAAAGCAGCCTGATTATGCCGCTGGGCTTCCGCCAGTTCGGCGTTCGAGTTCCGTTCGTCTTCGAGTTGCAGGGTGAGCCGGTCGACCCTCTCCAATGCGGATTGCAGCGATGCCCCCGTACTCCGTTGCGCGGCTGCGAGGGCCTCGGAATCCGCCAGTTGCTGTTGCATCTTCGTCCGGAGCGTATCCGCATACGCCTCGTTCTTCGAAACACGCAACTTGAGCTCCTTGATCGTTGCCTCGTTACTGGCGACCAGGCCGGACAATTCGGCATGCTCTTTCTTCAGGGATGCCTTGTAAGCGGCAGCGACCTTCAACGTTTCGATTTGCGCGTGCAGTTGCTGTGCCTGTTCCTGCAGCGCGGCGTGCTGCGACGCCAGATTCTGCCGATCGGTTTGTTCGTTCTCCAGTTTCTGCGTCGTGTCACGGAGCTGTGTGGTGAGACGGTCGATTTCCGCAAGCTGTTGCGAGAGCGCTTTCTCGTACCCGGCCGCGGCATCTTCGAGAGCACGGTGGTGCTGCCGGAGCTGTGCGGCCTCACCCTGCAGGCTGGCAAGCTGCGATTCCAGGTCCCGCCGCCTGGATTCTTGACTGCCAAGGCGTTCGCTCGTTTGCGCAAGCTGCCGCGTCAACGCTTCGATTTCCTGTTGCTGACGCCCGGAGAGCGTTTCGCTGCCGTGCACCACTTCTGTCAGCCGGGAAATTTCCGCCCGCAGTGACGACACTTCGTCTTCCCGTTCGCGGAGCTCGGACGCAACGCTGCGGCGCTCGAACTGTTCTTCCTCCAGGGCTCTGACGGTTTCGTCGAGGCGGTTCGTCAGCAAGGCGGTCTGTTGCTCAGTCTCGCGCACCGACGCTTCCGCGGCGGCCAGGAGCGTCTTCAGTTCGGCCAGTTCGCCCTGTAACTGCTGATTGTCCTTCTGCAGTATCTCGTTCTGCGTTTGCAGATTCTGGCGCGCAGCCTGCTCCTTGCGGAGCCGTTTCGTATCGTGCTTGATGTCTCTCGCGAACTCGCCAATTTTTTTCCGCTGGTTTTCCAGTAATTCGTCTTTCCTCAGCAACGCCGCTTGCTGTTGCTCCCATCGCTCCTTGCGCCCTTCTATGTAGTGCCGCAGGGATTCGACCAGGGATTGAAATTCCGAATGCCGTACTTCGAGCTCGCCGAATGTCTTCGCCAGAGCTTGCTCCGCCGCCTGCACCCGCTTGTGTTCCGATTTTTCGTGATTGAGGTCGCCGATCAGCGAGTCGATCCGGTCCATCGCCTCGGAATTGCGGATGCCCAGGTTGTCGACCTCCGCTTGCCGATTCTCGACCTCTGCGCGCGCCTCCGCGAGCATGCGGGTTGCGTCGCCGAGCCGTTCTTCCTGCTGGCCGATGGTGGCTTCGTGGGCGGCAATCGCCGCCTCGGCACGCTTCAGGCGTTCCTGCGCTTCGTTGAGCCTGTGGTTGGCGCGGGTGAGTTCGGTGGTGACATTGGTCGTGAGCTCTTCGCGCGCTTTCAGTTCGGTTTCGAGGCCGGAGCGGCGCGCACGCAATTGCTCGATGTCGAATTGCAGACGATTGATCGTTTCATCGCGTTCCCGAAGGGTGGACTGGAACGCCGCAATCGACGGGTCGACCTGTTTCCTGTTCAGGCTTTCGAATGCGTGAGTCGCCGCGTCCGCTTCGGATTCATAGTCGTAATCCGGGTCGGCGGCGATCGTTTCCGGCAATATCTCGAGTTCCGAGGTGTCTTCGTCACTTTCGGAGGCTGGACCGTGAATTTTTTTATTGTCATTGGCCATGCCTGCATTTTAGCACGCCGCCGCGGCAAGGCAGGGTTTTCAGCGGCGGTGCCGGCCGTCCGGAACCGCCGCGGCTCAATCGCAGGGGACGGTCCGGCCGGCCGCCCAGTGCCTGAGCGCCGCGACGTTTTCGGCCATGACGATCGACAAGGGACGGGTATTCCGGACGGCTTCAAGCAGATGCTGCGTCGCCAGCGGCTCCCGCCGGCCGTGCGCCGCGTACAGGGCCGACACGATGGCCTGCTCGATCTCGGCGCCCTCCGGCGGCAGGGACGTTATGTCATTTGCGGTCGCGACCACGAACACCCGGCTTTCCTTTTCCGCGAGCCAGGTGAGAAAGCTTGCGAGCACGCGTTGCGCGGTACCGGTTTCGCCGCCGCGTCCGGCGATGCCTTTTTCGATTTCGTCGATCCACAGGACGCAGGGCGTCATCACGTCCGCGGTTCGCAGGGAGTCGCGCAGGTTACGTTCCGTTTCGCCGTGGTACTTGTTGTAGAGTGAACCGAAATCGAGTCGCAGCAACGGAATGCCGAAGATACCGGCGGTCGCCTTCGCGGCGAGGCTCTTTCCGCAGCCCTGCACGCCGATCAACAAGATGCCTTTGGGCGTATCGAGATGCGCGGTCTCCGGGCCGGACACGAATCCGGGTTTCCGCTGCAGCAGCCAGCTCTTCAAACGCTGCAGGCCGCCGACGTCGCTGAATTTTTTCGTGTCGTATTCGAATTGCAGGACGCCGCCGCTGTTCAACAGTTCATACTTGGCACGCATCACGTCGGGGAGGTCGCTCCTGGTAATCGCTCCGTCCTGGTAAATCGCATTGCGTGCGAGTTGTTCGGTATCGGAGTCGGTCAATCCCGCCAGGTTGCGAATCAGCAAGTGACAGGCTTTTGGATCGATCCGCACCTGTGAGCCGCGATTCTCTCCGGACCATTCCGACGCCACGCGCTGCACGATCGCTTCCCGTTCCTTGTCATCGGGCAGCGCGATGTCGAAGCGTGCGCTGAAGCTCTGCAATTCCGATGGCAGTTCCATCGCGTTGCCTGTCCATCCGCCCCGACTCCGGTCACAGCCCCTGGTACGAAATCATTGCGGCGCCCGTTGGCAGGGCCTCAGTCGCAGCCGGGCAGGTTGTCGGCATCGAGTGCATCCATCGGTGAATCGGCGATGTCCGTGACAATCTCCTCGAATCGGTCGACCGTGAGCTGCTCGTCCAGGGACGCCAATTCACGCAGGACATCGTCCAGGCTTGCTTCCTTGTCGGTGGCGTCCCTGATCTGGTCGTTCAGCTCGGTCAGAATCGTCACGGCGCGTGCCGTGACCCGGCCGCTCGAATAGCGTTGGCAGAGATTCGTCGCTTCGCGGCCCCACTCGGCCAGGTCGTCGCGCGCAGCGCGGTAGCGGTCGTCGCTGATCGTGCCGCTGCGGCGCAGCGTCTCGAGCCCGTAATATTCGGCGAGCCCTTCGATGATCCAGTCCGCGCCACGTTCGGCGCTGACACCCAGTCCGACGTGGACCGCCTCGTGCAGCAGCGTACTGGTGCCGTTTTCGCTGAGCAAAGGCCGGTCGGCATGTATGTACATCGATTCGGGCGCGGAGAGGGCGCCGCGCCACATCGGCGCGCCCGCGCTGACGATCGTCAGCCGCTCGGGAAAGTCGGGGAGCACCCGCAGGAGTTCTGGCAGGTTCCAGCGCATGAGCGCCAGGATATCCATGCGCCTGACTCCCTGACCGACCGGCGCCGCCACCTTCGTGCGAATGCCCGCGATGTCTTCGTTGCGAATTCCGAGATCGCCGAGCACGATCCATCCGGTTGGAGTATCGAAACGCCGACCTGGTTCGTCGATTTCAAAAGTGTCGTTGTTGCCGAAGTAGCGTGTCACGGACGACCAGCCCGCCGGCAGTTCGAACGTCAGACGGGTTTTGCTGTTCGAACCTCGCAGCGTGCGGGTGTTTGCGGACGGGATGATGTCCTCCGCTCGAAAAAGAGCCCAATCGTCGTTGATGTATGCGTCGTAACTGTCTTCGCCGCGCCGATGATTGATGCTGACCGACCAGCGCAGGGTGCCGCCTTTTTCGCGCGGCAGCCAGACCGCTCTGTCATCGTCGACCGAGAGTTCGCCGTCGCCCCCGACGTCGCTGATGCTGCCGTCCTTGAGCGGCATGTCGAGCTCGCGCAGGTAATTGTCAGGCTGGCTCAGCTCGAGTTCGACCCGCGCACCTTCGGCCTCCGGGTCGATCGTCACTCGATAGTCGAGCTCGTAAATGCGCTCGTCATCGTCCTTGCCGGCGGCGGCTTGCGCAGTGGACACGCGCCAGGCGGCGACGCCCGCCAATATCGAGCACAGCAGCATTCCGGATACGGGTACGGTAGCGCGCCAGAAGCCCGCTCCCCGGCTACAGTTCATGGTGGGTTAAGCCTTTGATGTGTAAAGTCGGCACGCATAAAGCCCCGAAGTGTTCCATATGTCGCCACCGCCTTCCACAACAACTGCCCGAACGATCGCCCGGCTGTGGCGGGCCGTGGTGCCGGCATTGCTGCTGGCCGCGTGCGCCGGCACGCCCACGCAGGCGCCCGATGCGACCGCGCAATCCGACCGACAGACGGTTGCAGAACGAGCGGCCGCCGTCGCCGTGCGCCAGGTCGGCGTGCCGTATCGTTATGGTGGCACTTCGGCCGCCGACGGTTTCGACTGCAGCGGCCTCGTGTATTACTCCTATGCGAACGCAGGGAAGGCGGTCCCGCGGACCACCGGCGGCCTGTGGCAGGAGTTGCGGCCGGTACCGGCGGATGATTTGCAGGTCGGCGATGTGCTGTTCTTCGATATCGAGGGCAAGGCGTCGCACGTGGGACTGTATCTTGGGCGCGATCGTTTTGTGCATGCACCGGCGAGCGGGAGGGAGGTGACGATCGGGAGCCTGGATGTTGGGTTTTACCGGGAGGCGTTTATTCGGGGTGGTCGGCCGTGAGGTTGTTGGAGCCCGCCATGCGGGCGACCTCCGGCAGATTTGCCCACAACCTCAGGTCGTAGTCTTCGCCTTCTCACCCACAATAAACAACTTCAGCTGATCGGCCAGACTGCCGCAGGCGTGCGCCTGCGTCCTCGCGATCAAGGGGATGGGGATAATGATCGCCGGCATGAACGACGTCCCGCTGACATCCGCACTTACCGTGCCCGCGTCTTCCAGCCCTTTCAAATCCCACACCGAAGCCTCGTATTTCGAATCGTTCTGCCACCAGGCAAAGCCGAAGCAACCACCGCCGCCCGGACCCGCCGCGCAGGACATGCTGCCGCCGCCCGCGACTTTTTCCGTATCGCCGTCGAGCCAGACCACGTAGCGCACGC
>JBOHZD010000060.1:0-17353 GCA_050738315.1 Woeseiaceae bacterium | reverse complement strand
CACCCTGGCCATCGGAGGCATCCTGGCCTTCATCTGCGCCCGCCTGTACCGTCGCGAAGGCCTGCTCGGCTGACCGACCCGTTAACGACGACCGTCGCGAGCGGATCCCCGGGACAAAAAAAGAACCCCGCGAAGCGGGGTTCTGAAGACTCATACCTTCCGTACGATCAATCGCCGAACGAGAAGCGACCGTTCAGTGCATAGCTATTCACGACGTCACCCCAGGAACCGGAAAGGCCCACTGCGACACTTTCGGAAAAGTGATACAGGAAGCCCGCGCCGAACTCGGTGTCACCGTCGCTGTCGCCGCCATAGTCGACGTAAGAGATGCCGCCGTCCAGTTCGAGCGCCGGGCTCGCCATCGCGCGGAGCCCAAGCCCTAAGCCGTAACCGTTGTCGTCGGCCGAACCGAATCCAGCGGCTTCCACCTCCGTATTCACGTACGCCAGCGAAGCAATGAAGTCGATCGTATCCGACAACGGCGAGTTGAAGCCTAAGCCGGCCTGCATGCTGTTCAGGTCGACGCCGGCGTCGAAATCCGCCGTCTCGTAGCTGCCGAAGACATGAAACCGGTCACTGACGGCGAATGAGCCGTCGATGCCGAAAGAGTCGCCGTCGACGTCGAAATCGTCGAACTCGACCTGGCCATACGAACCCTGAACGAAGCTGTAGTCGAAATCCTCGGCCAAACCCCCACCGGAAATCGAGAACAGCCCGAGAACTGCAAGTGAACGCCACATGTGAAGCTCCTTTAAGTTGCCAAAGCAACTGCCCAAGAGTCTTGGAAGTTAGCAACCCGCCTGTGATTGGGGCGCGACGGGATTCACAGATTCCACGGAAATGGTTGTTGTTGTTTAGCAACAGTCCGACCCCCGTGGGATGGCCTCCTGCGCGCCGGGCTACTTGCCGATGCAAAACGCCGAGAATATGCGCCCGAGCAAAGACTCGCTGCTGAACGCCCCGCTGATTTCGCCCAACGCCAGGTGCGCGAGCCGGAGTTCCTCGGCCAGCAGTTCGCCGGCACGCGATTGCTCAAGCGCCGAGCGGCCGCTCAAGAAATGCTCGTAGGCACGATCGAGCGCATCCAGGTGTCGTTGCCGCGCCGTGAACGCGCCCTCCCCGAGATCGCGGTAGCCCGCCAGCTCGCGGATGAGCGTTCGGAGCGCGTCCGTGCCAGCGCCGGTTTTGGCGGAAATCGACACGACCGGCGGCTCTCGCTGCAGCAGTCCGGCGGCAGTACCGGCCAGATCGATCTTGTTCCGCACGGTCACCATCGGAACATCCCGGGGCAGGTCTTCGTCGGGTCGGTCGCCCGCGGCCTCAGTAAGGCTTGCGTCCCGAATCCACAGAATCGCATCGGCGCTTGCCATCGCCTGCCGCGCGCGGCGGATGCCCTCCGCTTCGATCCGGTCCGGGTCGCTGCGGAGCCCGGCCGTGTCCACCAGTTCGACCGCCAGGCCATCGATGTTGATTTGTTCGCGCAGAATGTCGCGTGTCGTACCCGCGACCTCGGTCACGATCGCCGCGTCCTGGCCGGACAGCAGGTTGAGAAGGCTCGATTTCCCTGCATTCGGGCGCCCGACGATGACGACCCGGTACCCGTCGTTCAGCACGCGTCCGACTGCCGCCTTGCTGTGCAACAACTGAAACGACCGGTCGCATTCTTCGATACGCTTCCGCAACGCATCGTCGGACAGAAAATCGATTTCTTCCTCGGGGAAGTCGATTGCGGCCTCGACGTGCATCCGCAGCCGTATGAGCTGCTCCTGCAAGGCGGCTACGGCCTTCGAGAAGTCGCCGGACAGGGAACGGAGGGCGGCCCGGGCCGCCTGCGAGGAGCCGCTCCCGATCAGGTCGGCGAGCGCCTCGGCCTGCGCCAGATCCAGCTTGTCGTTCAGGAACGCGCGTTTGGAAAACTCGCCAGGTTCGGCACGGCGCGCGCCCAGGTGGACAATCGCCTCGACCAGGTCGGCGACCACCACGGGGCCGCCATGCCCGTGCAGTTCCAGCACGGGCTCGCCGGTGAAAGATTGCGGCGCCGGAAAGTAAAGCGCGACACCCTGGTCGAGCAGTCGGTCTTCGCGATCCCTGAAGGTTCTGAACGTGGCGACTCTCGGTTCCGGAAGCCTGCGGAGCATGCGGCGAGCGATGTCCTCGACCAGGGAACCCGATACGCGCACGATCGAAATGCCGCCGGTGCCCGGTGGCGTCGCCGGGGCAACAATCGTATCGTGCACGTAATCCGGCGCGCGGCTCACGAATCGCTTCTCCAAGTGCCGTTACCTGTTGCCCGCATTGCCGCCTTCTCCGACTCGATCGCCGTACTGCGTTTCGATTTTACCGGTCGCGGCGAGAGCGAGGGAGAATTTGCCGACACGACCTTCTCGAACAACATCTCCGATCGGGTCGCGGCGACGGATTATCGCCGGGTGCGCTTTGCGGTACGCGGACGCTGGAGCGGGGAGGGCTTTTCAGGAGCGCCGTGAATACCTCCCTGTAGGCTTCGGGCGAGACATCCCTGTCTCGCACGATCCTGAAAAGCCCTCCCCGTTCCAGCCTCCGCTCCCACCGTTCCGGGTGGGTGTGCTCATGCCGTCGAATTCTGCCTCTGCCCGGGTCGGAGCGGAGGCGCCACCCCCCGATCACTGGTAATCCCGCGGAATGATGTCGCTCCAGCTCTTTTCGCGCAGTGGCTCACCGTCCTGCGACAGCCGGCGGGTGTAATCGTAGTAGAAATTGTCCGCATCGCTCCTGAACGACATCTCCGCTTCCCACAGCAGCACGCGATCGGCGAGCGTGACTTCGATGCGGTGCGTGCCGACGATGGAAGTATTCTCCGGATGGTCATCGGAGCTCCGGTGTTCGATCGTTTCGCGGTAGGTCTCGGTGCCCCAGGGATAGCGCGTGCCGCCGGTATTGGTCGCGGTCACCGTCACCTCGCCGGTTTGCGGATTCCGATCGACTGACGAGATCTCGCCGTAACCCGAGTTCGTGCCGGCGTCCAGGGATTCGTAGCCGGGATAGCCGGGGTAGTCGACCGGCGGCTTGAATTGCGGCGCGGGGCGATCGCCGGGCGGCACGACCGGCAACAGCAACTGTGAGCCTTGCGCGCCGCCGAGCTCGAGCGAGGTCGTCATCGGGGACGGCGTCGGCCAGAGCATCGGCCATTGCGCGTTACTGATCGACAAACGGATGCGATGGCCCCGCGGAAACACCCAGGACGTGAAGTGCATCTCGATGTCGAGCGGAAACACCTCGCCGGGTTCGATCGCCTGCGGCTCGGAAGCCGAGACCCGATGGTTGCCGTTGAAGCCGGCGCCGGCGACCAGGGTCACGGTGCCATCCGGCGCCACGTCCGACAGTTTCGCGAACCAGTTCGCCTGCGGCGCGTCGGCGGCGACCTGCAGCCTCGCCTTCGGCAATCCCAGGATCTCGGTGTCCTCGTCCAGTGGCGCGGAGTCGTACACGAGGCCGAACGCATCCGTCGGCCGCTGGTCGTGCGCGACGTCGCCCCACCACATGACAGGTCCGCCGGCTTCGACGCCGATCGTCGGTACGTAACGCAGTCGATGCGTGGCCTTCTCCGGCGCGGACTCCGACAGTGTGTGATTCGGCTGCGGGTACAGCGTGCGCTCCTCGATGCGCTCGATCGGCCAGCCGTCCTCCCACCGCCAGAAGCCCGGCGCTTCTTCGAGATAGGGACCCGGCGGATGCCATTCGCGCACGTACACCGCGAAACGCGGCTCGTCCATGATGCCGGTGTCGCGCCCTTTCAGCCATTGATCGAACCAGCGCACCGCCTCGTAGCGCCATTCCATGCCGGGTTTCGGGTAGGGCTCGTGCGGCCAGGCGTGCGACCACGGCCCGATCATGGCCTTCACCGGCGCGTCGAGATGCTCGAGCATGCGCGGCAGGCTGTCCCGGTAGCCGTCGTACCAGCCGCCGATGTGAAAGGTCGGAATCTCGATGTCGTCGTAGCGGCCCTTCAACGATGCCCGCTCCCAGAACGGGCCGTCCCGCTGCCGGTTCTTGTAGGTCATCATCCACGGCTCGCTATCGAAGCGATTCTTGAAATATGCCTCGTCGATCAGGTAGCCGGGCGCGCCGGGCAGTGCGTTGTAGAGATCCTGGCTCATCTCCCAGGAGTCCACGTGCATGATGCCGTCCATATAATGCACGTCGTCCTGGTACAGGTCTTCGGTGGCGTCGAGCGCGATGATCGCCCTCAGCGCGGGTGGCTTTCTGCGCGCCATCTGGATCGCGTTAAAGCCGCCCCACGAGATTCCGAACATGCCGACGTTGCCGTTCGACCGGGGTTCCGCGGCCAGCCAGCGGATCACCGCCTCTCCGTCTTCGTGCTCCTGCTCCGAATATTCGTAAGGAATCAGGTGGCCTTCGCTGTTTCCGGTGCCGCGAATGTCGACACGCGCCACGATGTAGCCGCGCTCCACGAAATACGCATACAAGGAGTAATTGCGGCCGCGGGCTTCCGTCTTGCGATACGGCAGGTATTCGAGCAAAACGGCATATTGCCGCTCTTCAGAACCTCCGGTCGGCACGTAGAGATCGGCGGCGAGACGCACCCCGTCCGGCATCGGTATCCACGCTTCCTCCAGCGCGACCCCGTACTCGGGCGCCGAAGGTGGCTCCGCGGCATGCACCGGGAATGCCGCGGAGAGTGAGAGGCTCAAGGTGACGCCCGCAAGCAAAATCGAAGGCCGTATTCCGCCGGATCCATGGTTCAAGTTCACGCCACCCCCGCATCTTCGCTCGTAATCGATACGCCGCGACAGTTAAGCAGAAGGTTTGACGCGATGCGACAGGGCAGCACCATGTGGCACGTCGTGCCCACCGCAACATGCGAACAAATGCCACAGGAGACGGGCTCCTACGACCGGGGATCCGGGGATGTACGCGGAACGGGGTGGGTCAATCAGGACGGTCGCGCATACGCTTCACTTTCTGGGGCAGCGCATTCTGGTCCTGTCCGTCATTCGCGCGACGTTCGCGAAAGCGGTTTTTCCCGGCTTTGTGTATTGCCAGTTTGGAAACTCGACTGCCTAACAGGTTGTAAGTCGACTCGTCCAGTTCGTCAATAGTATCCGCGTGCCGTTTCTTGCTCACTTCCTCAGCCTCAATTACGAGCGGCGGCTGCCGGCATAGTCCTGCAGCCGCCAACTCTGAAAAGTCAGCTCAATGAAAGCGTGATTTCAGCCTTCGTTCGATTCAATGCGGTCAGTTAAACGGGATTGCCAGGCAGGCAGATCAGTGGGAGAGCCCGCCGGCGTAGTCGCCGTCGTGGTTCTCGAAATCGTCATAGTCCTCGAAATCCGCCAGCTCCATTTTGAGACTGCGGTCTTCGCGCGTCATTTCAATGAGCCGCCACAACGGCACATAGTCGCGCACACTATCGGCCTTATCGTCGGCGTCATCCCCATCCTCGGGGAATTCGTCGAACTCGAGCTCTTCGTCATCCATTTCCATAGTCAATTCGATCTCCGGGTCTTCATCGACCCATTCCGGAACGGGTTGTGTGTCCTGCGACGTGGCCATGTACGCTCCTGCCAGGCCATTCGATTTTCCATCAAGATAAGGTTATTTAAATCGAAGTCAAGTTCTTTTTTGACATATTTTTCAATAAATTAGAGGCAGATTATGTCGCCGCGAGCAGGTCCCGGCCGCGCCGGTTGCCGGCGCCCTCGCACGGGCATAATGTGGCTGTCCCCGTCTGCAGGTGCCACCCTCGCACGGGCATAATGTGGCTGTCCCCGTCTGCAGGTGCCGGCTGCGCGGATAATCCAGAGCTTACGAGGGCTCCCCATGACCCGATTGACGTCCGCCGCTGTCGCACTGCTGTTCGTTGCGCTCATTCCATCGCCCGCAACCGCGGCGGAATGGTCGAACCCCGCGGATATCCCGCAGGCCGAACCGGTCACCGTCGGCCCTGCCGGGGAACGGCCGGCGGACATCGTGCGCTATTTGCTCGCCGATGGCGCCAACGCCGCGAGACTGTCACCGGACGGCAGCCGGGTGGCTTTCGAATGGACGGTCACCGGCGAACCGCAGCTCTGGATCGTTGACGCAAGCGGCGGCTGGCCGCGACAGGTCACTTTCGGCAGCGGCATCACGTTCTTCCGCTGGGCGCCGGGCGGCGGCGAGCTCCTCATCGGGCGCGATGCGGAGGGCAACGAACGCGAAGGCTATTACCTGATTTCCGCGGATGGCGCGCATGAGCAACGGTTGCTGCCGCAAAGCGATGCGTTTCGCCAGTTCGGTATGTTCTCCCCGGATGGCGGCCGCATTGTCTATTCCTCCACGGAACGAAACGGTCTCGATTTCGATATTTACATCATGAACGTCGCCGGTGGGGAACCACGCCGTATCGTCGAAGGCTCGTTCGGTTATTTCCCCAGTGGCTGGCAACCGCGGGGTGACATCGTCATCGTCTCCGAAACGCGTGGCGAAGATGCAAACGACGTGCACTTCCTGAATGTCGAAAGTGGTGAACTGGAAGGCGTGTTCCAGCCCGGGATCGCCGCGAGCTACCAGGATTTCGCCTGGCTACCGGACGGCACCGGCTTTTACCTCTCGACCAACCAGGACCGGGAATTCGCCGGCCTCGCGTTCTACTCCCTTGAAGACAAACAACTCGAATTCATCGAAACGCCGGAATTCGACGTGGCCAATGTCAGCATCAGCGGCGATGGCCGGTTTCTTGTGTGGACCGTCAACGAAGACGGCTATTCCAGGCTGCACGCACTCGATCGTTCGTCCGGAGAGACGCTCGACGTACCTTCGTTGCCGGATGGCGTTTATACCCTGCATTTTGCTCGTCACGCGCCGGTCCTGAGCATGCTGGTGACGGGATCCCGAACGCCGGGGGACGTCTGGACCTGGGATCTGGAAGCCGCCACAGAAGCACATGCCGTCAAATCATCCCTCGGCGGCTTGGGCGCTGCCGACTTCGTGGCACCGGTGTCGCTGGGTTTTGCGGCGCGCGACGGGGTCGAACTGCACGGGCTGTTGTATCTCCCTGACCCCGCCCGGTTCGAAGGCAAGCCGCCGGTTGTGGTCGACGTGCACGGCGGCCCGACGAGCCAGGCGCGGCCGGACTTCGCACCCGCAACCCAGTACCTCGTCAACAATGGCATCGCCGTGTTCGACGTGAACGTCAGGGGCTCCACCGGTTTCGGCAAGACGTTCACCCGGCTCGACAACCAGGAGCGACGCCTCGATTCCGTGCGGGACCTGGCCGACACCGTCGCCTTTCTCAATCGCGACGGACGGGTCGACACCAGCCGCACCGCGGTCATGGGCGGCTCCTATGGCGGTTACATGGTCAACGCCGTGCTGGGATCGTACCCGGGAGCGTTCGACGCCGGCGTCTCGGCCGTCGGCGTGTCGGACTGGGTCCGCGCGTTGCAGGGCGCCTCACCGGGACTTCGCGCGTCGGATCGCATCGAGTACGGCGATATCCGCGAGCAGCGCTGGCTGGATTTTTATGCACAGAACTCCCCGATCAACAACGCGGCGAAAATTACCGTGCCCTTGCTGGTCGAGCACGGCGCGAACGATCCGCGCGACCCGGTCACCGAATCGGACCGCCTGGTCACAACGATTCGCGAGGCCGGCGGGACGGTCGAGTACCTGCGCTTTCCGGATGAAGGGCATTCCCTGGCGAAGCGCAGCAACCAGGTCATCTTCTACCGGCGCATGGCGGACTTTCTGAACCGGCACCTTGAACCCGATGCCAGCGATGTTGCGGACTGACCCGCGAGCCCACCAGGTCCGTTGCACGGACTGACAACTGTCACATCAAAGTCATTACGCCCGGCACTGCCGGACGTTTTCATTTTCCCGGAGTATCAGGACCGAATACGGACGCACAGGCGTCGATCCCGCGGCCTGACTTTGGGGACCCTCGATGGCAACAGCAACAGTCGCAGAACTTGACGGCGTGACCCGCCGTTTCGGCCAGCAGATCGCGGTGGATCATCTGGATCTCACCATTCCGCGAGGGGGCGTGTACGCGTTGCTCGGCCCGAACGGCGCCGGCAAGACAACGACGATCAATCTGCTGCTCGGCCTGCTCCGGCCGGACGCCGGCACCGCCAAAGTATTCGGCCTCCGTCCCGGCGAAATGGACGCGCGGCGCGCCATCGGCACCATGCTGCAGGTCAGCGGCGTGCCGGCGACGCTGACCGTGCGCGAGCACGTCGAGCAATTCTCGGGTTACTACCCGGCGCCGCTGCAGTATGCGGACGTGATTGCGCGCGCCGGGCTCGCAGGACTCGATAACCGGCGTTTCGGCAAACTGTCCGGCGGCCAGAAGCAGCGCGTGTTATTCGCGCTCGCGATCTGCGGCGACCCGGAACTCCTGTTCCTCGACGAGCCGACCGTCGGACTCGACGTCGAGATGCGGCGCCGGATGTGGTCGGTGATCCGCGAACTCGGCGCGGAAGGCCGGACCATCGTCCTGACGACGCACTACCTCGAGGAAGCCGACACGCTCGCCGGTCGGATCGGCGTGTTGAGCCGGGGACGCCTGGTCGCGGAGGGAACGCCGGCCGAGATCAAGGCGCGAGTCGGCGGCCGCATCGTCCGTTGCGCGACGGTGCTGGACGAGACCACGCTGCGAACCCTGGCCGGCGTGCGCGCGGTAAGGCAGCTGACGTCCCGAGTCGAACTCGCGGTCGACGCGGCGGAGCCGCTCCTCTGCGAGTTGCTCGCGCGCGATCCGTCATTGTCCGATCTGGAAGTTATCGGAATCGGCCTCGACGACGCTTTCCTGTCGCTCACCGACACCACCAATGGCGATTCCGGTCCCGAGTCCGCGGAGGCCGCCTGATGAGCATCCTGCTGCGCGAAGTCTGGAGCCAGTTCATAACCGTGTGGCGCACGCCGGCGTTCGCGCTGCCGACCTTGCTGTTTCCGGCCATGTTCTACATCTTTTTCGGCCTGGTGTTCACGATGACGCGCGTGATGCACATGCCGACCTGGCTGCTCGGGACTTACGGCGTGTTCGGCATCATGGGTCCGGCGCTATTCGGCTTCGGCATCGGTATCGCGGTCGAGAAAGGCGAAGGATGGCTGCGCCTGAAAAGAGTCGCGCCGGTCTCGCCGCTCATCCCGCTCTTCGCGCGCACCGCGACGGCAATGCTGTTCGCGCTGCTCGTGTTCGTCATCCTGGCTTCGCTCGGCGCGCTGTTCGGCGACGTGCGCATGATGCGGTTCGACTGGATTCTGCTCGCAATGACGTTGACCTTCGGCGCCATTCCGTTCTGCGCGATGGGCCTGGCGGCGGGGCTCTGGTTGAGCCCGCACGCAGCCCCGGCGGTGATGAATCTCGTCTACCTGCCCCTGTCCTTCCTGTCCGGATTGTGGGTACCGCTGGTCGTGTTCCCGGACTGGATGCAGCGCATGGCGCTCGCGTTGCCGCCCTACCACCTCGCAACCATCGCGCTCGACATCGTTGGCGCGCAGCCGGCGCCGGGCCTCCTGCTGCACATCGCGGTCCTCGCCGGGTTCACGGTTGCATTTCTCGCGATCGCGGCGGCCGGCTGGCGCCGTGTCGAGGAAAGTTGAAATGTGCGCAAGACTCAAGGGTACGCTGGTCGCCGCGGCACTGCTGATTGCATTTTTCAGCGTCCTTCCCGAACCTGGGGCGCCGCAGCCCGCCGAGTGGCCGACGGTCGACGGCAACACGTTCGCGTTGCGCGGTGTGCGCGTATTTGACGGCGAAGCGCTGCACGAATCGGTCGACCTGCTGGTCGAGGACGGCATCATTACCATGGCGAGTCCGAAGCTGCCGATCCCGGACGGCATACCGCAGCTGGCCGCCGACGGTTATACGCTGCTGCCGGCGGAGAAAGTCGGTAGCGACGGCCGTGCCCGCATCGCACCGGGAATGCCTGCCGACTTCATGCTGGCCGCGGGCGACCCGCTTGCCGACGTTACCGCGACGCGTAATATCGTCGCAATCTGGAAGAACGGCTACCGGACCGAACCCACCCGACCGAGTGGTGCTACGCTACGCCGATGATGGGTGTCTTCAAAATGATCCATCGCCGCCTGCTGCCGGCCGAAGCGAGCGTCGGCTGGCTGCCCTATCTGTGGCTGGTGTATACCGCGTTCTTCTTCCTGCGCTATTTACACGTCGACGCAGACGCGGCCGAGCAGGTCGCCGTGCTGCTGACGATCTTCGCGTTCCTCGCGTTGTACTTCAACGCTCACTGGCGGCGGGGCTGGGAGCTGGTGCCGACGATCATCGGGCTCGGCATACTCGGCACCCTCTGGGCTCCGATCAATGTCGGCGCCAACACTTTCTTCATCTTCGCGTGCAGCTTCGCCGGCTGGCTCGGGCCGGTGCAGCGCGCAACGTTCGGCATTGCCGCCGTATTGCTGTGGGCGATGATCGTCGCGTTCTTCCTGCGTCCGGAGCTGGCGTTCTGGCTGACGGTGCTGGTGTTCGGAACCATGGCCGGCCTGATCTGTGTGTACGATTCGACCCAGGCGCGGCGCGCCGCCTTGCTCCGCCTTTCGCAGGCGGAGGTGCGGCAGATGGCCCAGGTGGCCGAGCGTGAGCGCATTTCGCGCGACCTGCACGACCTGCTCGGCCACACCTTGTCGGTCATCACGTTAAAAGCGGAACTCGCCGCGCGCCTGGTCGGCCGCGATCCCGCGCGCGCGACTGCCGAGATCCGTGAAGTCGAACAGGTGTCCCGCGCCGCACTCGCCGAAGCGCGCGAAGCGATCAGCGGCATGCGGACCCGCGGACTCGCGGGTGAACTCGAATATGCCCGCATTGCGCTCAAGGCGGCCGGCGTGGATCTGACCGTCGACGGCGCGCTGCCTGACGTTGCGCCGGCCAACGAGGCTGTATTGGCGATGATCGTGCGGGAAGCCGTGACCAACGTGATTCGTCACGCAGAGGCCAGCCAATGCCGGATCGTGTTGCGCCACGATCACGGCGAATCATTCGTCGAAGTCCACGACGACGGCCGCGGCGGCCAGGCGATCGCGGGCGGCGGCATCGACGGCATGCGCGCTCGGCTCGCCGCTGCCGGCGGGCGCCTCGAAGTCGGCGACGAATTCGGCCTGCGCTTGCGCGCCTGGCTGCCATCGTGAGCATTCGGATCGTCCTCGCCGAAGATCAGGCGATGGTGCTGGGCGCGCTGGCTGCGCTCCTCGAACTCGAACCCGATCTCGAAGTCGTCAGCCAGGCGAGCAGCGGCGCGGCCGCACTGGATGCGTTACGGGAGCATGGCGCCGACGTGCTGCTGACCGACATCGAAATGCCGGGTATGAGCGGACTCGAACTCGCCGCGATCGCGGAGCGCGACCACCCGCAGGTTCGGGTAATCATCGTTACGACGTTTGCCCGCGCCGGTTACCTGAGGCGCGCGCTGAATGCGGGCGTCCGCGGCTATCTGCTGAAGGACGCTCCGGCGACGGAACTCGCCGATGCGATCCGCACGGTGTACGCCGGCGGTCGAGCGGTGGCGCCGGAGCTTGCCGCCGCCGCCTGGGGTGACGACGACCCGCTGACCGAGCGCGAGCGGCAGGTGCTGCGCCTCGCCGCCGACGGCAAGAGCGGCGCCCGCATCGCCGCAAGCCTGCATTTGTCCGAGGGCACGGTACGCAACTACCTGTCCGAGGCAATCGGCAAGCTCGGCGCCGCCAACCGCGTCGATGCCGCACGCATCGCCCGCCAGAAGGGCTGGCTTTAGTGTACCCAATGCGAACGCCGGACCTTCTACCCTATAGATTGGCGGTGAAGCCCAGGAACAGGTAGCGGCCGCGCGTGCCCGTCGGGAAACTCGGCTGCGTGTCATACGGTTCTTCGTCCGTGAAGTTCTGGATACCGCCGTACACGGTGTAACGGTCGTTGAAAGCGAAACTCGCCGATAGATCGTGCACCCAGAGCGAGCCTGCGCTCGCATTGTCGAATGCAGCGGCCGCGTTCTCTTCCACCAGGCGATGCAGCTGCTTGCCCATGTAGCGGCCGTAATAGCCGATCGTCAGACGGTCGGTGCTCCAGCGAGCATTGAAATTGCCCGCCCATTCGGGCCCCTGCATTTCGCCTTTCTCGTCGTCACCCAGCGTCGGATCCAGCGCGCTGCGGAATTCGAGCAGCTCGTCGAGGTAGGTCGCGTTGGCGCGCAGTGTCATCACGCCTTCAAGCAACGGAAAGTTGTAAAGCAGCTCGGCATCGTATCCGGACGTTTTCAGCGCCGCGAAATTGATCTGCCCGGTCTGCAGGAAGTTCAGTCCGCCAAAAAATCCGGAGTTCGGATCGCCGATGCGCGTGAACAGGCTGCAGAAGGTCGGATCGAGCGCCGGCCCGTCGTAACAGCCGCGCAGAATGTCTTCCGCTTCGACGAGCGAAATGGCATTTTCGATTTCGATGTCCCAGCGGTCGACCGTAAAAGCGAGTCCATCGACCCATCGCGGCGTCAGGACTATGCCGATCGTCGTTGTGTCGGAGGTTTCCTCGGAGAGGTCGGGGTTACCGCCCTGCACGCCGGGAAAGTTCGATGTCAATGGATTCTGGAAGCCGGCGCCGACCAGCGGATCGGCGGCGCAGTTGGCTGCTCTCTGTGCTGCCGTTGCCGGATCCGCCACGGCCAGCGCATCGATCGCGCTCTGGTCGCAGGGATCGATGTCGAGATTGAAAGTCGCACCGGTCTGCGGGCTGAAGAGTTCGAAGATGTTCGGCGCACGCACGGCGCGCGAATACGTGCCGCGCAGTCGCACATCCTCGAGCGGTGCCCAGTTGAATCCCGCGGACCAGCTGTTGGTGCGGCCGACGGTCAGATCGTAATCCGACAGTCTGTACGCGGCGTCCACCGTGAGTTCTTCAGCAAAGGGAGCATCGGCGATCAGCGGCAGCGATGTTTCGACAAAAACTTCCTTGACGGAGTAGTCGCCGGTCACCGGGGACGTCTGGGAGTTGAAATAGAAGCCAGCCTGCTCGAACGCATCCGGGATCGACTCGCTTTCTTCTTCGCGATACTCGATGCCGCCGGCCACGCCGATCGACCCGCCGGGCAGTGAGAACCAGCGCTCGGTGTCGCCCGTTACGATCAGGCTCAACACGGTCTGGTCGATTTTATCGTGCCCTTCCCGGACTGGCGCAATGAAATCCTGCGCGGCGAGCGAGAAATTTCCTTTGCCGAACGGATTGCCCGGAGCGCAGCTGCCGTCGCCGGGCGTAAACGTGTTGACCCCGGGCGGGCCGAAGATACTGCCGGTATTGAACTCGTCGAGGGCCCAGTTCGGGTCCACTTCGGAGCGGCAGACCGGATTGCCGTTGGCATCCGCGACGACGTCGAGCGACGCGAAGTACCGATCGGGCAGCAACGTATTCTCCGCCACGTCTTCCTTGGTCTGGCCGTAGTTGATCGCGGCCTCCCAGCCCCAGTTCTCCCAGAAGTCGCCTCGAATGCCGGCCACGGCGCGGATCGTTTCGCGCTCGTAGATGCCAACGTTGTGGATGTCCTCGGGATCCCGGCTCATCAGGAATTGCGCCGTGTCGGTAAATTGCGGATTGAGCGCCAGGATTTCATCCATGAGCGTCTGCAATTCCTGCGGGACGAACGGGTTGTCGCGGGAAATGTTGATTGTATCCTCGAATGAAATGGTACCGCCCGACGTCCGCGTTTCGGACGTGGCGTACTTGAGACTTGCAAACAAACGCGTGCGTTCGGTCAGGTCGAAGTTGATCAGGGCGTTCAATACCGCCTGCTCGAACTGTGGTTCGAGCGTCTGGTCGTCGGCGCCGGACAGCGGCGAGCCGTCACTTCCGATCGAGTCGAAGTTGATGTCGCCGTCCACGAGTCCGGGATTGAACGGCCTTAGCACGCCGTTGTCGTCCACGATGACACAGCCGCCGACGAACATTGCCCCGACGTAACTTTCTTCGCAATCGTCGATACCGTTGCTGTTGAAATCCATGAACGGCGTTCCCGGCGCGAGTTGCGACGCGAATTCCGCGGTGTGGAACAGCGGAAAGGAAGTCGCCGGTCCGGAGGCGGCGTCCAGGGGATCCTCGGCGAGGGCAATGGAGATCAAGCCGTTGGGCGACGTGAGTCCGAAACGCAGGTTGCGCTCGATCGATTGCGGCCGCGCGTTGCATGCGCGATCGACGAGCGCCGGGTCGGTGCCCGGAAAGGCGGCTATGCAATTGCCGCCCGCGTCCGTGGTCGCGATCGCCGATCCCAGGGCGGCGCCCGCAGGAATAGTGTCGATGTTCTGGAAAAACTGGCGCCAGTTGTTCGCCTGTGCGCCGGCAATGCCGCTATTGATGGCCCAGTCGCGGTCCTCCATGCGGATGTCTTCGCTGCGGCGCACGGTCGCATTGACGGTAATGTTCAGCCGATCGTCCATGAAATTGCGGCCGTGCGTCAGCGACAGTTGCAGGTCCCCGCCGCCGTCGTCGAAAGGCATACCGCCCTGCACGTCGATTTCGGTGCCTTCGAAGTTGTCCTTCATGATGAAGTTCACCACGCCGGATACGGCATCGGCGCCGTAGATCGAAGAGGCGCCGCCGGTCAGGACCTCCACACGTTCGACCAGCGAGCTCGGGATGGATCCGATGTCGACCGCGGCGGTGCCCGCCTGGCCGCTGACGTGGCGCCTGCCGTCGACCAGGACCAGCGTGCGGTTGGGTCCGAGCGCACGCAGGTCGAGCTGTGCCAGGCCCGGCGTATAGGTCGAGCTGTGCCAGGCCCGGCGTATTGTCGATACCTTCCTGAGCGAAAAATGCGGACTGGGCGGAGTTCTGGGAGCTGAAGAGTTGCGGCAGATCGTCGACGACGTCGATGAGGCTCAACTGGCCCGAGAGTTTGACCTCTTCGGCGTCGAGTCCGTAGACCGGGTTGGGCTGGGTCAGATTGCCGCGGACGATGCGCGTACCGGTCACGATGACCTGTTCGAGTTCCTGGTCCGGATCCTCCTGCGCGAATGCCAGGTGACCGGCAGAGCTGAACCCCGATACGGCGCATGCAGCGAACGATGCGGCCTTGACCCAACGCTTATAACCGGACGTTATATACATGACGACCCCCCGTTTTTAGCTGGCTGACTGTGTGCCCAATATCCTTTTTTGTTGGAGCGCCACAACACTACTGCCGAAACGCTCCTGGATGGAAATACTTTATTTTTCTATTGAATAGTTGACGGCAATCGACTTGTCAACGTTACCGCGGCGGCTATTGTTGCAGGGACGCAAAACCCAGCTTCGGCGCCGCCAAGGTGCCCGGCACGGGCTCAGGGTCCAGCTTCTTGATGGTAAAGCCGGTGTAGCCGTAGACAATCGACACCAGTGGGTTGATCAGGTTGAGGAACGCGAAGGGCAGATACGCGAGTGTCGCGACCCCGAGCGTCGCCGACATGTACGCGCCGCAGGTATTCCACGGCACCAGCGGCGACGTCAGCGTGCCGGAATCCTCGAGTATCCGCGACAGGTTGCGGGGATCGAGATTGCGCCGCTGGAATTCGGCCTTGAACATCTTGCCCGGCAGCACGATGGAGATGTACTGGTCCGCCGCGACGATATTCATGCCGATGCAGCTCAACACGACAGTTGCGACCAGCGAGCCGGTCGATTTCGCGGCGCGCAACGTCGACTGAATGAGCCGCAGCAACATCCCGGCGTGCTCCATCACCGCCCCGAACGCAAGCGCTGTCAGAATCAGCCAGATCGTCGTCAGCATGCTGCTCATGCCGCCGCGGGTCAGCAGTTCGTCGATTGCTGCGATCCCGGTCGTCGACACGTAGCCGTCGCCGAGCGCCAGCCAGACGCCCTTGGTCATGGCGAGCGGCACGGACAGATCCGGCGAATTCGCAAACGCGAGCACGACATCGGGCTGCAGTATGACGGCGACCACGCCGCCCAGCAAGGCGCCGGCCAGGATGGTCGGCAACGGCGGCGCTTTGCGCACCGCAAGGTACAGGACCACCACCAGCGGAATGAGCGCCCATGGCGTGATGTTGAACGAACTTTCCAGGGTCGTTCTCAATGTCAGCATCGAGCCGCCGGCCGCCTCCACGTCAACACCGAACCCGAGAGCCAGGAACAGAATCATGGCAATCAGGTAGGACAGGCCGGTCGTCCACGCCATGTGGCGAATGTGATCGAAGAGCTCGGAGCCGGCAACGGCGGGCGCGAGATTCGTCGTATCGGAGAGCGGGGACATCTTGTCGCCGAAGTACGCGCCGGAAACGATGGCGCCGGCGGAAATGGCCGGCGACAGGCCGAGGCCCAGCGCGACGCCGATCAGGGCGACGCCCAGCGTGCCGGCAGTGGTCCAGGAACTGCCGGTCGCCAGTGACGCGATCGAGCAGATCAGGCAGCAGGCCGCGAAAAAGAACTGCGGATTGAGTAACTCGAGCCCGTAATAAATGAGTGACGGGACCGTGCCCGACATGAGCCACGTGCCGATGAGGGCACCGACCGCGAGCAGGATGAGGATGGCCCCCATCGCAGTGCCGATCCCCTCGACGATCGCGACCTGCACGTCCGCCCATTTGTGGCCGTTGCAAATCGCGATAATCGATGCGATGACCGTCCCGGCAATCAGCACGATCTGCGTGGGGCCGGCCACTGCATCGGAACCGAACAGGTAGACCGCGAGCGACAGCAACAGAATCAACGACACGACCGGTATCAGCGCTTCGAGGAGTGAAGGAGTTCTGGGTGCTGTCATACGATTTCCTGAACCGGTCGTGCACGGGAGCATACAGCAAGGCGAAATCGGATGCTGCAAAGGGGTGCGTTATGTGATAATTGTCGTTCTTCGGGTGACTTGGGCAGGGCACAACATGCGTCCATCGCGTACCGTTACAACGATCGCACTGATACTTGCGACAAATCTGGTCACACTCGGTTTCGCGCAATCCGCGCGCGCGGACGTGATCAGCACCGAAACTGCGATCCAGTCGCAGGAGCGAACTGCGCGCATCGAGCGCATTACTGCCGTGCTCGAGAGGGACAGCATCCAGCAGCAACTGGTCGCGCTGGGTGTCGAGCCTGCCGACGCCAGGCAACGGGTCTCATCGCTCAGCGACAGTGAACTGCAGTCTCTCGAGCAGCGCATGAACGATCTGCCGGCCGGCGCCGATGGCGCCCTCACGGTGCTCGGCATCGTGCTGCTGGTGCTGCTCGTGCTGGAACTCGTGGGCGTCACCGACATTTTCAAATCGCTGTAGGCAGCCGCCGGTTAGTTGCATCCGCACTCGCTGACGATTGCCGTTCTGGTTGCGTGCCTGGTTGCCGGATGCGCCGGCGATCCTTTTCAGAAAACGCTTGCCGCCGCGTACCGGACGCCGGTCGAACTGGACGACACGCCGT
>JBOHZD010000059.1:0-4359 GCA_050738315.1 Woeseiaceae bacterium | reverse complement strand
TGGCGCAAACTCGGCGGGCTCAAGTCTTCGCGGGCATCGCCGATACAGTAAAGGGGCGGCAACCACGCGGGCCCCACTGCGGGAGAGCAGGATGCTGGTGTTTCTGGGCTACGCGATCGTCGTCGGATCGATCTTCGGCGGATATGCGGCCGCGGGCGGTCATCTGGGCGCGATGCTGCAGCCGCTCGAACTGGTCATGATCGGCGGCGCTGCGATCGGTGCGTTCGTGGTCGGCAATCCGGCGAAGACGTTGAAGTCCACCGCGAAGCTTCTGCCTGGCCTGTTGAAGGGCTCGAAGTACACCAAGGCCCTGTACATGGAGCTGATGTCGCTGCTCTATGAGCTGCTCGACAAGATCCGCAAAGAGGGGCTGCTCGCGATCGAGAGCGACATCGACACGCCGTATGAGAGCGCGCTATTCGGAAAGTATCCCAAGGTACTGTGCGAACATCACCTGGTCGAGTTCACTGTCGATTACCTGCGCCTGATGGTGGGCGGTAAATCCAATGCACACGAAATCGAATCATTGATGGACCGCGAGATGGACACGCACCATCATGAGGGTGAAATTCCGGCGCATGCGCTGCAGCGCGTTGCCGATGGTTTGCCGGCTTTCGGCATTGTCGCCGCCGTCATGGGTGTCGTGCATACGATGGAATCGGTCGGGTTGCCGCCGGCGGAACTGGGTGTGCTGATTGCGCATGCACTGGTCGGGACCTTCCTCGGCATCCTGCTGTCCTACGGTTTCGTCGGACCGCTGGTCGGCGTCGTCGAACACAAACTGCACGAGTCGACCAAAGCACTCGAATGCATCAAAGCGACATTGCTCGCGAGCCTGAACGACTGCGTGCCTGCAGTGGCAGTCGAGTTCGGGCGCAAGGTGCTCTACTCGACCGAGCGGCCTGGTTTTCTCGAGCTCGAAACGCATGTGAAGGACGCCTCCAGGGCATCGGCCGCGCAACCTTCGGAACAGTGATCTTGCGATGGCTGCCGGCAAGTCTCATCCAATCATAATCAAGCGCGTCAAGAAGCGGCGCGGCGGCGGGCACCACGGCGGCTCGTGGAAAATTGCGTACGCCGATTTCGTCACTGCGATGATGGCGTTCTTCCTGCTGATGTGGCTGATCGGCTCGACTGCGCAAGGCGATCTCGAAGGCATTGCCGAATATTTCCGCACGCCGCTCCGGGTCGCGCTGCAAGGCGGCACGGGATCGGGCGACAGTTCGAGCGTGATTACGGGCGGCGGCGAAGACCTGACCCGCACGACAGGCCAGGTGCAGAAGAGCGATTCGCCGAACCATGAACAGACAATCAACCTGATGAAGGCACGGGATGCTCTGAAGCGAGAGGAACTGGAAGACCTCGAAGATCTGAAAAAGAAGGTCGAGAGGACGATACTGGACGACCCGAAGCTCGCCCGCTTTCGCGAACAGATCAGGCTGAAGATGACGCCGGAGGGGCTGCAGATCCTGATCGTCGACGACCTGAGTCGGCCGATGTTCGACACCGGCGGCGATGCACTCAAGGTCCACACGCAGGATATTCTGCACGCGATCGGCGGTCTTCTGAACGGCGTCGATAATGCGATTTCCTTGGCCGGCCATACCGACGCCGCGCCGTATGCGCTCGGCGAGCGCGGTTATTCGAACTGGGAACTGTCGGCGGACCGCGCCAACGCCGCGCGACGCGAACTGGTCGCGGGCGGCATGGACGAATCGAAAGTGCTGCGCGTGGTCGGGCTTTCGTCGTCTCTGCCGCTCGACACGGAAAATCCACTGAACCCGATCAATCGCCGCATCAGCCTGGTCGTGTTGAACAACGAGACGAAACGGGCGATCCTCGGCGAAGAGCAACTCGCGACGGTCAGCGTGCAAGACCTAAGGAACGACGGACAGGGATCCGGCACGGGGTCGACTCGCTAACCCGCTTCGAATCGCGCCATCGCCGCCGTCGTGCATAATGTCCTTATCACAAGCAGAAAGGACAGCCGATGGCAGCCACATGGATTGCAGCCGCACTGATTCTCGGGCTCGCCGCCTGGCGGATCGGATTACCGCCGATGGTTGGTTTCCTGGTGTCCGGTTTTGCACTGGGCGCGTTCGGCATGGAGACGCCGCCTGCACTGACCGGGCTGGCGCACGCGGGTATCCTGCTGCTGCTGTTCGCCGTCGGGTTGAAGCTCCGACTCAAGACGCTGATACGCTACGAGGTGTGGGGCACCGCGGTCGCGCACATGGTGCTGGTGTCGTCGGCAATGGCGCTGGTGATCGCCGTGGCCGGCGGTTTTGACTGGACACTGGCCGCGGCGCTCGCGGTGGCACTGAGCGTCTCGAGTACGGTATTCGCAGCGAAAGCACTCGAGGATCAGGGGGAACTGCGCGCCGTGCACGGGCGGATCGCGGTCGGCATCCTCATTGTGCAGGACATCGTTGCCGTGGCCCTGTTGGCGACACTCAGCATCCGCACCCCGTCACCTTATGCATTATTGCTGCTTGCCTTGCCGCTCGCACGGCCGTTGCTCGGTCGATTGCTCGATCTCGTCGGCCACGGCGAGCTGCTGGTGCTGTGCGGCGCGGCGCTCGCGATTTCATTCGGTGGTGAGGGTTTCGCGCGTCTCGGTCTCAGTCCGGAACTCGGCGCACTGGCGCTTGGCATGCTGCTCGCGGATCATCCGCGTGCTCATGAACTCAGCACCGCGCTGTGGAGCTTGAAAGAAGTGTTGTTGATCGGCTTTTTCCTGTCGATTGGACTGAGTGGGACACCGACCTGGGAAACGCTCGAGATTGCGGGTCTGCTGCTCTTGTTGTTGCCGATCAAGGCGATCCTGTTTTTCCTGTTACTGCTGTTCCTCGGTTTGCGGGCGCGCACCAGCCTGTTGACGGCACTGAGTCTGTCGACGTTCAGCGAGTTCGGTCTGATCGTTACCGACGTCGCGGTGGAGAACCAGTTGCTGGATGAGCAATGGCTCATCGCTGCCGGCATGGCCGTTGCGTTGTCGTTCGCAATCGCGGCACCGCTCAATGCCAGGGCGCACGGCATTTACGGGCGCCTCTGGCCGTGGCTGGACCGCTTGGAGCGCGACAAGCGGCATCCGGACGACGAGCCGATCACACTCGGCAGCGCCGAGGTTCTGATCGTCGGCATGGGGCGGGTCGGGACCGGCGCGTTCGAATACATGCGGGCACAAGGCAAACATGTCGTGGGCGTCGACAGCGACACCGGCAAGCTCGAGCGTCACAGGCGCGAAGGGCGCCGGGTCGCCTATGCGGACGCCGAGGATCCGAGCTTCTGGTTGCGGCTGAAGGTCGACCGCCTGCATGCCATCATGCTGGCGATTCCGGATATGGATGCGAAGCTCCTCGCCAGCCGTGCACTGCGACGGCGCGGCTTCGACGGACTGATCAGTGCAACGCATGTTTTCCCCGAGCAGCTGGGTCCGATGCTCGAGGCCGGCTGCGATGTGAGCTACAACTATTTCAACGAAGCCGGAGTCGGCTTTGCACGCCACACCTGGGAAGCGCTGGAGTCTCCCGAGAAAGTCGCCGCCGCAGACGAGGAGGCTGCGCGAGTACACGCGGCGTCATGAGCGGGAACGAAGATCAGGTCCCAGGGAGCAATTGCGACAGGATTCCCGCACGGCCGTGTGCTCCCACTCGCGCGGCTTGCAGGCGGGTCCCAGCACATACAAACCTTCGACGCGCCCGTCCGCGCCGGACGACAGACCGTTTGACGTGGTCTCATAGCAATGCCACGGCCGGCCCAACGTAAGTCCTTCCTGATGATCGGTCCGGGGCTCCTGCTGGCAGCCACCGGCGTCGGGGGAGGGGATCTCGCGACCGGCAGTATCGTCGGCGGCTTGCTCGGCACGGCGGTGTTATGGGCTGTGCTGGTCGGCGCGCTGCTCAAATTTGTCGTGACCGAAGGTTTGACACGCTGGCAGCTAGCGACCGGCGAAACGCTGCTCGAAGGCGCCGTGTTGAGACTCGGGCCGATTGTCCTCTGGATCTTTCTGCCTTATCTGTTGCTGTGGTCGTTTTTTGTCGCATCGGCCCAGATGAGTGCGAGCGGCGTCACGCTGCACGCAATCTTTCCGTACTTTGCGGATGCACGGGACGGCAAGTTCGTATTCGGCATCGTGTCCGGCCTGGTCGGACTCGCGATGGTGCTGATCGGCGGCTATCGCCTGTTTGAAATCGCAATGCGTGTGTGTATCGGCGCCATGTTCGTCACGGTCGTGACGACGGCAGTCATGTTGTGGCCAGGCACCGGTGAGGTCGTGCGCGGGCTTTTTATTCCGCGTATTCCCGATATCGGAGGTGAGGGGCTCACGTGGACGGTGGCATTGATCGGCGGCATCGG
>JBOHZD010000058.1:0-19654 GCA_050738315.1 Woeseiaceae bacterium | reverse complement strand
GGGCGACCCGGGCTGCTATTCCGTCGGACGTTTCGAATTGCGCGGCTGGCGCTTGTAGGTGCCGGTCGCGGTCGCGCACAGGCGCTTGTTCTGCGGGTCGAAGAGTTTCGACTGCGCAAAGAACATCGATTTCGTCACTCTGATCAATTCGCCTTCGACGATGACCGACGGTACCTTGTGCGGCGACATGAAGTTGCAATTCAGGTTGATCGTGACCGACACGAAGTCTTCGGAAATACCGTAGCTGCCCGATACGGCGCCGGCGATATCGAGCAACGATGCCATCACGCCGCCGTGCAGAAATCCCACGGTATTGCGATGCTCCGGCCGCACCGGCATTTCGAGCCTGGCGAAACCCTCTTTCCAGGCGGTCAGCCGAAACCCGAGGAACTCGATATAAGTTCCCTCGTACAACGAGGCATTCCGCAAAAAGTAGGGACCGGAATTTTCGTTCACGCCGCGGCGGCTCCCATTTCTAAATCCAAAAAGCGAGCGTCATTATACGAACTTACATATTGCGTCGATACTCACCGCCGACCTCGTACAACGCTGCCGAAATCTGCCCGAGGGAAGCGGTCTTGACGGTGTTCATCAGTTCCGCAAAGACGTTTTCACGCCCTCGCGCAACCGCCTGCAGACGAGCAATGGCCTGGCCGTCCTCTCGGGCATGCGTTTGCCGGAACGCCAGGACATGCTTGATCTGATCGTCTTTCTCCGCGTCCGATGAGCGGATCAGTTCGAGGTGGTGCACTTCGTCTTCCTGGCCCTGTTTGGGGAGAAACGTGTTGACGCCGATGAGCGGATAACTGCCGTCGTGTTTCCGGCTCTCGTAGTAAAGACTCTCTTCCTGAATCTTGCCGCGCTGGTACATGGTATCCATCGCGCCGAGGACGCCGCCGCGCTCGGAGATGCGGTCGAATTCCTCGTAGACCGCTTCCTCGACCAGGTCGGTCAGTTCGTCGATGATGAACGAGCCCTGCCAGGGGTTCTCGCAGTAATTCAGTCCGAGCTCCTTCGAAATGATCAGTTGAATCGCAACGGCGCGCCGCACCGACTGCTCGGTCGGTGTCGTGATCGCCTCGTCGAATGCATTGGTGTGCAGGCTGTTGCAGTTATCGAACAGTGCATAGAGTGCCTGCAGGGTCGTGCGGATGTCGTTGAAACTGATCTCCTGCGCGTGCAGGCTGCGACCGGACGTCTGGATGTGATACTTGAGCATCTGGCTGCGTGCACCGGCACCGTATCGTTCCCGCATCGCCCGTGCCCAGATGCGGCGCGCCACCCGGCCGATGACCGAATATTCCGGATCCATTCCGTTCGAAAAGAAAAAGCTTAAATTCGGCGCGAAGGCGTCGATGTCCATGCCGCGGGCGAGGTAATACTCGACGATCGTGAACCCGTTCGACAACGTGAACGCGAGCTGGCTGATCGGGTTCGCGCCGGCTTCCGCGATGTGGTAGCCGCTGATCGAGACGCTGTAATAATTGCGCACGTTGTTATCGATGAAGAACTGCTGCACGTCGCCCATCATCTTCATTGCAAACTCGGTCGAGAAGATGCAGGTGTTCTGCGCCTGGTCCTCTTTCAGGATATCGGCCTGCACCGTGCCGCGGACGGTGGACACTGTCCTGTCGCGAATCTCCCCGTAAGTCTCCGGAGCTACGAGCTTGTCGCCGGAAATACCGAGCAGTCCGAGACCCAGGCCGTCGCTGCCCGGTGGCAGTTCCCCGACGTAACGCGGCCGTTCCTTGCCCTCGAAATACGCATCGATTTTCTTCTGCGCGTCCTCCCAGCCACCGCTCTCCTTCAGGTGTTTTTCCACCTGTTGATCGATCGCCGTATTCATGAAGAACGCCAGGATCATCGGCGCCGGACCGTTGATCGTCATCGATACGGACGTCGTCGGCGAGCAGAGATCAAACCCGGAGTAGAGTTTTTTCATGTCGTCGACCGTGGCGATCGAGACGCCGGAGTTGCCGACCTTGCCGTAGATGTCCGGGCGTTCGTGCGGGTCCTCGCCGTAAAGCGTGACCGAATCGAAGGCCGTCGACAGGCGCGCCGCCTCCTGTCCGCGCGACAGATAATGAAAACGGCGGTTCGTCCGCTCCGGTGTGCCCTCCCCTGCAAACATGCGGGTCGGGTCCTCGTTCAGCCGGCGATACGGGTAGACACCGCCGGTGTACGGATAACCTCCCGGCAGATTCTCCTTCAGCAGGAACGTCAGCAGCTCCCCCGAGTCCTGGAATCTTGGCGCCGCGATCTTCGGGATCTTTTGCCGGGCCAGGCTCTCGCGATAATTCGCGCCGGTAACTTCCTTACCGCGAACGAAGTAGCTGTAGTCGTCGGCGCGCACGCTGTCCCGCCGTGCCGGCCAGCCCCGCAACAGCTCGATCGATTCGGCGTCGAGCGATTGCAGTGCTTCCTGATATTTCCTGCGCAGGGCGGCGACGGATGGATCGGCGTCGCTGTCCGACAAGGCATCGTCGGCATAAGGCAGCAACGTTTCAGGCAATTCCGGATCGTCCAGTGCCTTCAGCGCCTCGAAATAATGCCGGAGTTGGCGGGCCGCTTCCGCCTGCGCGGCAACCCGGGCGTTGATCGCCCTCCCCTGTTCGCTGATCTCGGCGAGATAGCGGATACGGCTGCCCGGTATGACCGCCATTGCGCGAGGCTCTTTCGTCGCGACGTCGATGTCGGGCGTCCATTTTTCGCGATCGAGATCGAGCTTGTCGGCAAGCCGGCGGCAAAGTTCGGAGAACATCCAGCTGATACCGGGATCGTTGAACTGGCTCGCGATCGTCGGATAGACCGGCACGTCCTCGTCCGGTGTCTGAAATTTGACGTGATTGCGCTTCCACTGCTTGCGTACGTCGCGCAACGCGTCCTCGGCGCCGCGCTTGTCGTACTTGTTCAGCACCACCAGGTCCGCAAAATCCAGCATTTCGATTTTCTCGAGCTGGCTGGCGGCACCATAATCGCTGGTCATGACATATACGGAATAGTCCACCATATCGACGATTTCGCTGTCGCCCTGGCCGATCCCCGCCGTCTCGACGATGACCACGTCGAATCCCGCGGACTTCAGGAACAGGATGTGGTCCGCGAGCATCTCGCTCGTCGCGAGGTGCTGCCGCCGGGTGGCGAACGAGCGCATGTAGACTCGCTCCGACCGCAGGGAATTCATGCGGATGCGATCGCCGAGCAACGCGCCGCCGGTCCGCCGGCGCGTCGGGTCGACCGCAAGAACGGCAATGCGCAGGTCCGGGTAGCAGGCGAGAAACCGGTTCAGCAGTTCGTCGGTAACGCTGCTTTTGCCGGCGCCGCCGGTGCCTGTGATGCCGATGACCGGCACCTTCCCTGCCTTGACCTTCCACGCCTTTCGCAGTTTGTTCAGCCGGGAGTCGTCGAAGACACGTTCCTCGATCGCCGACATCGTCGCCGCAATGTCGACCGTGCGTTCCGGCGCCCTGGTCGCCGGTAAGCGCGTTTCCCGCCGCGCCTTTTCCGTACGCATGACGAGATCCCGGATCATCTCCTCCAGCCCCATCGTCATGCCGTCATGCGGGTGGTAAATGCGCTCGACGCCGTATTTCATCAGCGCTTCGATTTCCACCGGCGTTATGGTTCCGCCGCCGCCGCCGAATACCTTGATGTGCGACGCATTGGCGTCCCGCAGCCGATCGATCATGTAACGGAAGAATTCGTTGTGGCCGCCCTGGTACGAACTGACCGCGATGCCGTCGGCATCTTCCTGTATCGCCGCGCGGACGATGTCCTCGACGCTGCGGTTGTGGCCGAGATGAATGACCTCGACGCCCTGGGCCTGGATGAGGCGGCGCATGATGTTGATTGCGGCGTCGTGACCGTCGAACAGCGACGCCGCCGTGATGAAACGCAGGGGCGGTTTTTCGGTTTTGCCGGATACGCCCGGCAGATCGTCAGCGGCGGTGCTCATCGACCTAGTGTCCTGTTAATTCAATGACTTCTGGCGTTGCAAAAATTCTAATCCGGATTAAAATAATGCACTCGCGCCCGGAACACAAGGCACTGCGGCAGATTTCAAGGGACATGGTCAAGGTCGCCTCCGAAACCCGTTTCGAATGGCAGCGGTACAGAATTCTGAAGGCCGCGGCCACCTGTTTCAATCTCAAAGGGTACAGCGGAACCTCCCTCAAGGACGTCGCACGGCACCTCGGGCTGACCGATGCTGCCCTGTATTACTACGTCAGGAACAAGGAAGAACTCGTCTATCAATGTTACCGGCGCGCAGCGGACCTCGGCCGGGAAGCCATGCAGCGCGCGACAGGCGAAGGCCGTACGGGTTTCGAACAGGCGTTTCTCTATATCCGCTACCACGTCGAGCTGATGGTCGGCGACCAGGGGCCGGTTGCCATTATGAGCGAAATTCCATCGTTGAAGGAGCCGCACCGGGAGCGGATTCTCGAAGTTTCACGGCAACACAGCACCGCATTCGAGCAGATCCTCCGTGCCGGCATCAAGGACGGCAGCATTGTCGATTGCGACGTCCGCATGACCGGCAACGCGATCATGGGAGCGATCAACTGGGTTCCCAAATGGTTTCACGGGGATGCCGGAACGGCGGACAGGATCCTGGCTCAGTTTCCTGCGGTGCTGACGCGCTGCCTGGTCGACGGCGGCCCGTGCGGACGCGTCAAGGCCGATCGAGTCCCTTCAGGTCCTGCCTGATTTTCGCTTCCATCGCATCGATGCCGGATGTCTCGGCGACCATGGCAGTCGATTTGTCTTCGACAATGGAATTGAGATACTGAAGCCGCTCCGTGAGTTGCGCGCGAACGCGGCGCAGGTACGGGTCTCCCGACTGGCTTCCCGAATAACCGGACACGATCCCGGTGTGCGACGTGCCGCCGGCGAAATCCGTATCGGACGCCTGGTGCAGTATCTGCAGATCCGCCCGGATCAGGTCGAGAATCAGTTTTCGGTCGCCATAGTGTTGCCAGAGGTCTGCGAATCGTGCTTCGGATTCCGCCAGCGCGTCAGCGTCCAGGGATTCGTAAAGCGCGTCGCGCGCCTGGATGAATTTCGGCTCACCGCGTTCTGCGGCCAGCCGGTACCATGCAAGCGCCTCCGCGGGATCCTTTTCGACGCCCCGGCCGGCCAGGTGCATGTACCCGACCATGTACTGCGCGTACTTGTCACCCTGCGGGGCCAGCTCTTTCTCGTAAATGAGCATGGCACGCTCGTAATTGCCCGAGGAATAGATTTCTTCCACTTTTTCCTTGGTGCGGAGCGTCTGGCTATCCGTCGGTGCGCCGGGAAACTGCCGATATTCGTCCGCGGACACGACGGCGGCAGCACACAAAGCCAGGCCGGCCATAACGGCAATTGCCGGAGCAGGACCTGTTTTCTGATGAAGAATCACGGCCAGTCTCTCGTCTGTGCAGGCAGCAGGCTGCCCTTTGTTGTTTGGAGTGCGTGCGCACGTGATGAGTTCCACGCCCACATAGACGATTTCAGCTTATCGAAACCTGCGACCGCGGGACACGATCGTCCCGTGCGGGTATCATCGCCCATCCGTAGTTCCGGGTGCGCGAGGGGTTCACTCATGTCGTGGCGGCTTATTTGCCTTGCCTGTTGCAGCACGATGGGGCTGTTCCCTGACCGTGCGGTTCCTGCGGATGACGCGGTCCGTTACCGGGTCGTCGCCGGCGAAAGTGAACTCGCGGTGCTCGTGTTCAGGGCAGGCGCGTTGGGCAGGTTCGCTCACAACCATGTCATCTCTTCTAATGGCATAACGGGCACGGTCCTCGTGGGCGATACGCCCGCCGACAGTTCACTCGATCTGACCCTGAACGTCGACAGTCTCGAGGTCGACGATCCGGAGGCACGCGCCGATGCAGGGTCCGTCTTCGAAGGGACTGTCGATGAAAAGGATATCGAGGGCACGCGCGGGAATATGCTGAGCGACAAACTGCTGGATGCGGACCGGTACAAGGAGATCCGGATCGTATCGAGCGGAATTTCGGGTGAGTTTTCGGATATGACCGTTGACGCGCAGATCACGATCAAAGGCGAACAACACAACGTGGAACTGCCGGTCAATGCTATCGTGTATGGCGACAGAATCGTTGCAACCGGCCGCACCGATATCTCCCATTCAGAGCTCGGCTTGTCGCCGTTCACCGCCGGCTTCGGCACGTTGAGCGTCGCGGAAGATATGACCTTCCGCTACCGGATCGTGGCAGTCCGGGAATAGCAGTGCCGCCCGCTGCCTCATGCGGCCAGGGTGCATTTGCCATTGTTGAGCACCACCACGTTGCGGGCTTTGACCGAACACCGGAATGACACGATGTTCCGATCCTGCCACATGTCGGTCGTCAATAAGTCACCTGGATAGACCGGCGCCGAGAAGCGGACGTCGAAGCCGGTAATCAGGGTGTAGTCGTAGTCGCAAATGGTCTTCAATATGGCCCTGCAGGCGATGCCCGCGGTACAGCGGCCGTGCAGCAGCGGCGCCGCGAATCCGGCATCGTGCGCGGCCTCCGGGCTCGCATGCAAAGGGTTGCGATCGCCCGACAGGCGGAACAGCAGAGCCTGATCCGGGCGCGTACCGATATCGCAACTGAGATCCGGATCGCGTCTCGGCAAGCGATGCGGCAACGGGCCCCTGCCGCGCGGCCCGCCGAATCCGCCATCGCCCCTCGCGATCAGCGTGCTGCCGAGCGTGAAAATCGCGGTGTCGTCCGCAGCCATGCGCGCTTCCGACTGCACGAGGATTTTCGCACCATTGTCCGGCCCCTTGTCGTACGCGGCAACAACACGCCGCGTCAGCAACATATTTGCGGCGGCGGGTAATGGCCGGTACAGTTCGAGTCGCTGGCTCCCGTGCAATACGCGTTGATAATCCCAACCGCACGCGGCGAGAAAGTTTTCCGGCAGCAACATGCTCGCCATCGTCGGAACCGTTTTTAACCGGGGTTCTTCGAAAACGTACGGCAATTCTTTCGGATCGAGTGGATTGCCGCCGAACCCGACGCCGAGCGCATACAGCATGGCATCGTTGTCGGTATAGCTGATGGGCTGGTCGTCGACGCAGATGCGCATCAGCGATTCGTAGTTGATTGGCATGTGTCGAAGGTTTTTTTACCGCGTCCTGTGTATGGCGATGGCTGAATGCGATGCATTCTAGGGTGCGAGTGCACCCCCGGCAAGTTGACCTGCGAATCAAAGGCGCACGTGAGATGAAAGCCGAGAGCGCGCTGCAATTGAGAGCAGCACACAGATCCGATGCCGCGGCGATTGCGGCCATATCCAGGTTGCAGGTCGAGTATGGGTTGCGGTGGCGCTGGACTCCGGCTCGCGTACGCAAGGAAATCGACGATCCCGAGACGATGGTCCTGGTGGCCTCAAAGGACGGCGATATCGCAGGATTCGCGATCATGAGATTCGGCGACCTCGACGCGCACCTGTTTCTGCTGGCCGTGCAACCGCCTTATCGCCGTACTGGAACCGGTCGGACAATGCTCGAGTGGCTGGAAAAATCCTGCCGTACGGCATGCATCCAGAGGATTCGACTCGAAGTGCGGTCCGGGAATCGACAGGCACAGCGGTTTTACCTGAACAACGGATACCGGCTGCTCGGCCGGATTGCAGGCTATTACGACCGCCAGGAAGCTGCGGTCATCATGGGGAAATCCCTGCTCGCCTGAGCCCGGCGGCAGTCACAGCGACTCGGCAAAACACCAGCCAATTTCCGCCAGCGGCGCGACGGCGTTGGCCGCCTTTTCGGCATGCGCGCTCGCGGCAGTGCCATCGCGCACCCGGCCGGCGATTCCCTGCAGGATTGCGGCCAGCCGGAAAAAATTGTACGCGGAATAAAAACTCCGGTTGTCGATACCCGGCCGCCCGGTGCGCTCGCAATAGAGGCGCACATAGTCTTCTTCGCCCGGTACGCCGAGCCGCTGCAGATCTTTGCCCTTCAGCCCCGTGGAGCCGATGCCGATCTCGGGCATCTGCCAGGCCATCAGGTGATACATGAAGTCGCCCAGCGGATGGCCGATGGTGGACAATTCCCAGTCGAGCACCGCGATGACCCGTGGTTCGCGCGGATGAATGATGAGGTTGTCCATGCGGAAATCCCCATGCACAACGGTCGCCGAATCGTCGTGCGGAATATGCTCGGGCAGCCATGCCATGAGCCGGTCCATTGCATCGATCTTGCCGATTTCCGAGGCGAGATACTGCCTGGACCAGCGGGATATCTGGCGCGCGAAATAGTTGCCGGGCCTGCCGAAATCGGCCAGGCCGATGTTCGCGTAGTCGAGGTTATGCAGGTCGGCGATGGTCTGGTTGACTTGGTCGTAGATCGCGGCGGTTTCGGCCGGACTCTCGTCCGGCAGATCCAGGTTCCAGAAAATCCTGCCTTCCACGAATCCCATGATGAAAAAAGCAGTACCGACGACCTCTTCGGCTGCGCAATACGCATAGGGCTTCGGCACGGGAAAGCCGGCGGCATACAGCGCGGAGATGACCCTGAATTCGCGATCGACGGCGTGGGCCGATTGCAACAGTTTGCCGGGCGGCTTCCGGCGCAGCACGTATTTGCCTGAACGCGCTTCGAGCAGGTAGGTCGGATTCGATTGCCCACCTTTGAACTGGCGCACCGACAGCGGTCCCTCGAATCCCACGACATGGGTGCTCATGTACGCTTCGAGCGGGCGCGGGTCGAACCGATGGGCGCGACGGACGTCGCGCGTCCCGGAAAATTGCTCCTGCCGGAGACTCAACGGTGGACGCCGGTCAGCGCCGGGGTTCGACGAAGAAATCCGGCATGGGGTCGACCGTCGGATCGACCGCATAGCCCGACAGGTCGGTGATGCCGGCACTTTCCAGGATTTCGTCGTCGATACAGAAGTTGCCGCTGAACTCCCTGCTCGGTTTCGACAGGATGATGTGCGCTGCGTCCGCCAGGATTTCCGGCTTCCGGCTGCGCCTGATGATGTCATCGCCGCCGAGCAGATTTCGCACCGCCGCTGTTGCAATGGTCGTGCGCGGCCACAGTGCGTTGACTGCGATGCCGTCCTTGCGGAACTCCGCCGCCATGCCGAGAACGCACAGGCTCATGCCGTATTTCGCGAGTGTATAGGCGAGATGCGGCGCAAACCATTTCGCCTCCAGGTTGAGCGGAGGCGACATGTTCAGAATATGCGGATTGGCCGATTTCAAGAGGTGCGGGATGCAGGCCTTCGAGACCAGGAATGTCCCGCGCGTATTGACCGCGTGCATCAGGTCGAAACGGCGCAGCGCCGTCTCCAGCGTCGGCTGCAGCGAGATGGCGCTGGCATTGTTGACGCAGATATCGATGCCGCCGAATTCATCGACGGCCGCGGTAACGGCCTTCTCGACCCCATCTTCCGAACGGATATCGCACGCGACCGGCAGCGCCTTCCCGCCGGCCTGCCTGATTTCTTCGGCGGCGGTGTAAATCGTGCCTGGCAGCTTGGGATGCGCTTCAACAGTCTTCGCGGCGATCACGACGTTCGCGCCATCGCGCGCCGCGCGCCTCGCAATTGCGAGGCCGATGCCGCGGCTGCCGCCACTGATGAATAGAGTCCTGTCCTTGAGTGCGCCCATCTGAATTCAGAAACGAAAGATTCCGTACGGCGTTTCCGGGTCGCGCAATCGATTCACGGCGGCGGAAATCGCCTGTCCCAGCACACGGCGGGTGTCGACCGGGTCGATGACACCATCGTCCCAGAGCCGCGCACTCGCATAATACGGGTTTCCCTGTGACTCGTATTGCTCACGAATCCCGTCTTCGAAGCCCTGTTGCTCGTCAGCCGGCCATTCCTCGCCGCGCGCTTCGAGCCCGTCGCGGCGCACGGTCGACAGTACCAGCGCCGCCTGTTGTCCGCCCATCACGGAGATGCGCGCATTCGGCCACATCCAGAGAAACCGGGGGCTGTAGGCACGGCCGCACATTGCGTAGTTTCCGGCGCCGAATGAACCACCGATGATGACGGTAAACTTGGCAACCGACGAGGTCGCCACCGCGTTGACCATTTTGGCGCCGTCCTTCGCGATGCCGGCCTGTTCGTACTTCTTGCCGACCATGAAACCGGCGATGTTCTGCAGGAACACGAGCGGAATACCGCGGCGGTCGCATAACTGAATGAAATGCGCGCCTTTCTGCGCGGATTCAGAAAACAGGATGCCGTTGTTCGCAATCACACCGACCGGGTAGCCCGACAGATGCGCGAATCCGCACACGAGCGTCGAGCCATACAACGCCTTGAATTCCTGGAACTCCGAATCATCGACAATACGGGCAATCACTTCGCGAACGTCATATGCGAAGCGGAAATCCCGCGACACGATGCCGTACAGCTCCTCGGCCGGATAGGCCGGCTCGGTGCTTTCCCGCCGTCCCACGGCCGGGCTCTTGTGGCGGTTCAGGTTCGACACGATTCCCCTGACGGTCGCCAGTGCCTCGGTGTCGTTTGCAGCGAGATAATCGGTGACGCCGGATATCCTGCTGTGCACCTCACCGCCGCCCAGGGATTCAGCGTCGACGACTTCGCCGGTGGCCGCCTTGACCAGCGGCGGACCGCCCAGAAAAATCGTGCCCTGGTTACGCACGATAATCGCTTCGTCGCACATGGCCGGCACGTAGGCGCCGCCGGCGGTGCAGGATCCGAGGACGGCGGCAATCTGCGGGATGCCGCGCGCCGACAAACGGGCCTGGTTGAAAAAGATGCGTCCGAAGTGATCGCGGTCAGGGAAAACCTCATCCTGTTTCGGCAGGAAGGCGCCGCCCGAATCGACGAGGTACACGCAGGCGAGGTTGTTCTGTTCGGCGATTTCCTGCGCGCGCAGATGCTTCTTGACGGTCAGCGGATAATAGGTGCCGCCTTTCACGGTCGCATCGTTGGCGAGGATCATGCAGTCGACGTCGCTGATCCTCGCGATGCCGGCAATGATGCCGGCCGACGGCACCTCGTTGTCGTACAGGCCGTATGCGGCGAGCTGGGCTATTTCCAGAAACGGCGAATCGCTGTCAATCAGCGTCCGCACGCGATCGCGCGGCAACAATTTACCGCGTGACAGGTGTTTCTCACGGGCCCGGTCGTTGCCGCCTTTGGCAATCGTCTCCTGAATCTGGCGCAATTCCCGCGCGAGATTCATGTTTGCGGAGGCATTCTTCTGGAAAGTTTCCGAGGTATTTTTTATTTTGGTTTTGATGACCGGCATTGCGGGAAGAATATCACCCCGTAGCGTTGAATAGTTCGCGTCCGATCAGCATGCGGCGAATTTCGCTCGTGCCCGCGCCGATCTCGTACAGCTTGGCATCGCGCCACAGACGTCCTGCCGGATACTCGTTAATATAACCGTTTCCGCCGAGCGCTTGTACGGTCTCGCCGGCCATCCAGGTCGCCTTCTCGGCGGCCAGCAGGATGCATCCCGCCGCATCGAAGCGCGTCGTCTGCCCGCGGTCGCAGGCACGGGCCACCGAGTACACATACGCTCTGCAGGCATTCATGGCCGTGTACATGTCCGCGATTTTCCCCTGCATGAGCTGGAAGGTCCCGATGGCGCGGCCGAACTGTTTCCGATCATGGACATAGGGCATTACCACATCGAAGCAGGCCCGCATGATGCCGAGCGGTCCGCCGGCCAGCACGAGCCGTTCGTAGTCCAGGCCGCTCATCAGGATGACGGCACCCTGGCCCTCGTTGCCCAGCAGGTTTTCCTTCGGCACACGGCAGTTGTTCAGCACCACCTCGCCGGTGTCCGAACCTCGCATGCCGAGCTTGTCGAGCTTCTGCGCGGTCGAGAATCCCGGCATGCCCCGCTCCACGATGAACGCGCTCAGTTGCGGGTCGCCGCTGGTGGCGGTGTTCGCGTACACCACGAGTACGTCCGCCTCGGGGGCGTTGGTGATCCACATCTTGCTGCCGGTGAGCATGTACTCATCGCCGTCCCGGACTGCCACGGTTCGCATGCCCATGACGTCGGAACCCGCGCCCGCCTCGCTCATCGCCAGGGCGCCGACGTGCTCGCCGGAAATCAGCCCGGGCAGGTAACCGGCCTTTTGCGCCGGGTTCCCCCAGCGCCGGAGCTGATTGACGCACAGGTTGGAATGCGCGCCGTACGACAGGCCCACGGAAGCGGACGCGCGGCTGATCTCTTCCATGGCGACGACATGTGCGAGATAACCGAGCCCGGCTCCGCCGAATTCCTCTTCGACCGTGATGCCGAGCAGGCCGAGCTCGCCGAGCTTCGGCCACAGGTCGCGCGGAAACTGGTTGGTCGCGTCGATTTCGCCGGCACAGGGCGCGATGCGATCCTGCGCAAAACCGCGCACGGTTTCCCGCAGCAACTCGATGTCTTCGCCGAGCGCAAAGTCGAAATCGAACATGGTTTGTGTCCGTGAGGCGGCTTCAGGAAGCACGATTCTGAATCCGTTGGGCCGCGGGCTGAATACCATTCGGACGGTAGGCAGGCAGGGCAGGACACCTGTAGCCTTTGAGCGCGAGCGCGCGCTGGCAGGCGCCTTCACCGCCGCAGGCAAGCTGACCCTCGACTACCTGATTGCGCGACATACCAGGCTCACAGCCGCGCCCGGGAACAGGTACCCGTTCCTCCGGGGAGATCTAGTGGCCTGCAACAACTTTGATGCTGCTCGCCCTCTTCTTCACTGGCGCGAGTAAGCTGAGCATCGACTGGTTTACGGCACGACACCTGTCAAAAGGGTGAGTAGCACCGACTGTCGAAACGTGTACGCACCGTCCCTTGCAGTCCGTCCCCAAGCAACTCCCGAAAGAATGCCAAGCCAAGAAAGTATCTCGGGGCACGTCTTCATCCTTCATCTAACGCCAGCAGGCCAAGTCCAGTACCGTTTTCAAAGGGGGCGGCGCCTTTGTAATGTTCTTTTGCTTGAGCCAAACACCGAGTTCGTCCTCTCCAATAAGCGACTGCTTTTCGCGGAATCTAATTTCTAATCTAATATTGCTACCAGGGCGAGTTCCGGCCAAAGGTCACGCGGGAATTGGTTCGTCCGGTCGATTTCCCCAGCTCGCGGCGCCATGCGGTCTGCCGCAAAACCGCGCACCGTTTCCCGCTTCATGTCGATGTCGTCGCCGAGCGCAAAGTCAAAGTCGAACATTGCTTGTGTCCGTCGGCCGGCATCCAGAGAACAGGCATTCTGAGTCCGTTCTGCCTCGATCTGAATACTAGTCGGACGGTATGACCGGCCCTGGTTGGCGGTGCGGCACCGGCTCAGTGCCTGCCCAGTTCGTTGATCAGCGCATCCCGCAGGCAAAAGTCTCGCCGGTTGGGCGGCAATAGTCCGGCCACTCGGTATTGCGCCAGTACGCCGACAGACCCAGCCCCTCGATGAAGGCCTCGAATCCCGGCGTCCGATGCAACTCGTTACTGTCGGGGCCCCAGATCGGGCGCGGGTCGATATACCTGTCCACGTTCCACGTTTTCAACGCTGCCAGCGCGAAACCGGCATCGAGCTGGGCGAGCATCCAGGTACCCGGTTCCGCTGGCAGGATCCGTTGCTCGACGGCGCTTTTGATCGCCCGAGCGAGTCTCGCGCGGTCATCCACCGTCGGGTGCTCGAATTCGGCGAGGAACCGCTGCATCAGATCCGCGGATTCCGGCGGACCATTAAAACGCTCTATCCAGCCCGCGGCAGCCGTAAAGTCGCCTGTCAGAAGTCGTGCGATGAATACGCCGAACCAGCAGAGGGGCGTGCGCAGCCCGAGCGTCCAGGCTTCCTCCAGCAGCGTTCGTCCGCGCTCGTAGTTGCCGAGATGCAGCCAGGTGAGCCCGAGGTCGCCGCGTGGCGCCAGGTAGACGGGATTCAGATCGATGGTAAGTTCGAGATAAGGCAGGCTCGCGCGATGCCGCCCGGCCTGCGCCAGGAGTTCGCTGTACCAGTAGCTGGTGGTTGGATTCTGAGGTTCCAGCTCGATCGCGCGGCGATACATCCTGTCTGCGGCGATCCAGTTGCCACGGATTTTCTCGAATGTGCCGAGTACGGCATAAGGCTCGCCGAGATCCGGGCGCAACGCCAGTGCCTTCTCGGCCGCAGGACGCGCCAGCGCCCAGGTCCCAGCGCCCTCGGGAGCGTAGTGTTCGTAGGTCAGATACGCGGACGCCAGCGCCGACCAGGCTTCGGCAAACCCGGGATCCAGCGATACCGCTTCGGCGAAAGCATCGGTGGCCGGAGCCATCGGTTGTGCGCCGCGTTGCCGCCAAAGATGCCGCCCGCGCAGGTACAGGTCGTAGGCTCGCGTGTCGGACGTGCCGATGCCTCGCGCCGCACGCCTATCCGCCGGACCCTCGCTGCCGACCGCCGCCGCGATGCTGCGTGCGGTCGTTTCGGTTCTCGCGAAGCTTTCCCGGAGTGAACCCTCGAACGCGTCGGTCCACCTTGCGGATCCTCTGCGTGCATCGATGAGCCGCACCGATACGGAAAGCCGGTTACCATCGTGACGTAGCTGTCCCTCGACGACATAGTCGACGCCGAGGCGCTTGGCGATCGTGCGCAAGTCGGCGCCGCTGCCCCGGAAGGAGAAAGACGAAGTTCGCGCGATGACGCGCAGACGGGGATTGCGGGCCAGCGCATCCAGCAGCTCTTCGGCGACGCCGTCGCTCAGGTATTTCGATTCTTCATCACCGCCCAGGTTCGTGAACGGCAGCACAGCGATACCGGGACGCGCCTCGGCGCGATCCATGGGCCACCAACCGCTGGTCACACCGATTGCAATGGCGAGGCCCGCGGCGACGACCCCCGCTGCGACAAGCCGCGCGCGCCGCGTCCGGGCACCACCTTCACTGACCGGCTCCACCGAGGCGATCAGGCGGTAACCAGTACGCGAAATAGTGTCGATATAGCGGGGATTTTTTGCGTCGTCATGCAGCGCCCGGCGAAGCTGGGCGATCACGCGGGTGACGGCGTTCGGGGTTACGACAGTGCCCGTCCACACCCTGTCCATCAACTCGTCGATCGTCACGACGTCAGGGGCGCGCTGCGCGAGATAGACCAGTACATGCATTGCCCGTGGCTCCAGCGACGCGACCTTCCGTCCGTCGCTGATCTGCAGGATCTGGCGGTCGATGAGCCAGGCGCCGATCCGGAACCGGTCTCCGACCGCGACGTCGTTCGGTGGTGTCGTGCGGACTTTCATCATGAGCTGCCGGGGGAGCCAAAAGTCTCCCGTCCATTACAGCATACGGCCGAACGCCGCGGAAATCAGCGAAGAATCATCCGAACGTCACGACCATCACGGGTCGTCTGGCTACCTTGTCCATGATCCGCTCCGCGGCCGGGCAGCCGCGGGGCGATCCGACAACCAATCAGGGGCGAGTCATGAACAGGAAACATCTGAAGTCGATCACCGCGGCAGTGCTGCTATCGCTGACGTTGCCCTTGACGGGCTGTGGCGGCGGCGGCGGGTCACCGCCTCCGCCGCCGATTCCGGATCCGGATCCAGACCCGCCACCCACCGGCACCGCCCCCGAAAACCCGATCGTCTATACCACGACCGACGATGGAGCGAGCTTCGCCGCAGTCTATCTCGTCGATCCGGCAACGCCAGGCGTTGCCGTGCAGGTCAATTCTCCGCTCGTGGCCGGTGGCCAACTGGGTCCCTTTTCGCTGAGCCCGGATCTGACCCAGGTCGCGTACCTCGCTTTCCAGGACACGGCGACCGAAGGAGAGCTGTACCTCGTCGATCTGGCGGAACCCGGCACCTCGACCAAACTGAACAGCCCACTGACGGCGGGAGGATTCATCGACGAATTCGTATTCAGTCCGGACGGGAGCCGGATTGCCTATGTCGGAGACCAGGATGTGTTCGACCAATTCGACTTGTACCTGGTCGATCTGGCCAACCCCGGGGTTTCGACCAAACTCAATCCCGATCTGCCGGTGGACGGTGAGGTGTCTTTCGGATTGAGTTTCAGTCCGGATGGAAGCATGGTTCTCTACGCCGCTGACCTCGATGTGCCGGGGCAATTCGAGCTGTTCCTCACTGAGGTTGCCGCGCCCGGCGTCGCGACAAAAGTCAACGCACCGTTTGTCCCCGAAGGCGATCAGTTCGGCGATTACAAATTCAGCCCGGACGGCGCGACGATCGTATACATGGCGGACCAGCACGTAGACGGCGTGCGCGAGCTGTATGCGGTCGACGTCAGCAACCCGGGCGTTGCGACGAAACTCAATCCGCCTCTGGTAGCCGACGGCGACGTTTGTACGTTCCATTTCAGTCCGGATTCCACGAAGGTAGCCTATTGCGCCGATCAGGACGTCGACGGAACGCTCGAGCTGTACCTCGTGGACCTTGCCGTGCCGGGCGTGTCCACGAAGGTCAATCCGCCGCTGGTTGCCGACGGCGACGTGCAGGGGGCGACCTTTCGCTTCGGTCCGAACAGCGACTTTATCGTGTACCGCGCCGACCAGGACACCGATGGTGACAACGAGCTTTACCGCGTCGAAGTCGCAATGCCGGGTACGTCGTTCAAAATCAACGAACCGCTGGTTGCCGGCGGTGACGTATCGATCTTTCAAATAAATCCAAACGGCTTGCAGCTTACCTATGTCGCCGATCAGGACACCGAGGGTGTCGCCGAACTGTACAACGTCGACCTTTCGACTCCGGGCGCTTCGACCAAGCTGAACCCGCCGCGGGTAGGCTCGCCGATTGCCCAGATCGATATTACGGAGGACGGCTCGCAGGTCCTGTACGTCGCGGATCAGGACACGCCCGGAATGCTCGAGTTATACCGTGTCGATATCGCAAGCGCTGGCACGGCAGCCAGGATCAGCAGCACGTTGGCGGCTGACAGCGACATCGTGTATTTCGCGATCGCCCCGGGCAACCCGTTCGATTTCGCGTTCGAGGAACTCCCACCGGAGCCGACCGCGACGTTTACCGAGATACAGGACACGATTTTTACGCCTTCCTGCGCGACGTCGGGCTGTCATAGCGGCAGCAATCCGCCCGACGGTCTGAACCTCTCGGCGGGCCTCGCGTATTCGAACATCGTCAACGTCGCCAGTGTGCAGATGTCGAACCTGTTCCGCATCGAGCCCGGCGATCCGGACAACAGTTACCTGGTCCGCAAAGTGCAGGGCACCGGAATCGTAGCCGATCGCATGCCGCTCGGCGCTGAGCCGTTGACCCAGGACCAGATCGACCTGATACGCCAATGGGTCAGCGACGGGGCCCCGAACGATTGATTGGTGTTGAGGAGCATTATCAGGGCGGCGTCCGGCCCCGGATTGAGCCTCTCGGCCGCAGTGTCGAACCGGCGTAGCATGATGAAACAGGAGACTACCGTGAGCAAGTCGAAACTACCCGCATGGATGTTTCCCTTCCTGGTGATAACGAATACTGCGCTCGCCGATACGGTGACGAATACATCGGCTTCCCACCAGGACCTTCACTTTCCCGGCGAGAAGATCCCTGCGAGGGGCGCATTCAGCTGCGACTTCACTTTCGACCTCGCTCAAACCACGGAGCCGGCCGGCGCAGCCATCGAGAGAGACCGCATTCTTATGCAGCGCTTTGTTCTTGAGCTCACCAATCCCGACCACCCCAGGATGTCCGAATCGTCTCCTTCGCAACCCGATGTCGTCGCCCTGCAAAAGATCTCGACCGATAGCCCATTGGGAGACCGCCTGGCTTGGAAGTTGAATTTGTCTCGGGTGTTCGACCGGTCGATGTTCGTGCTGAACGTGTGGCTGCCGTATCGGCCCGGGGACCAGGGCGACGCTTCGCTGTGGCCCAACTCGCCCCCGTTTCCCGAAAGCGTGTGTGGCGACAACGTCTGCGTCCCAAGCCATGGAGAGCACGCCCTGTCGTGTGCGCTCGACTGCGCCGAGCAATGTGGAAATGCAATATGCGATGCCGGGGAAGACCTGGACCACTGCCCGAGTGATTGCGAGATCCCGATTGCCAATAAAGGGATTGCTGCACCGTTTCCGTAATACGATCTCGCCGCCAGGCACTTGACCCACATATTCATGTACGGCGCCAACAGCGAAATCGAGTCCCTCCTCAGTGCCTGCCCAGTTCGTCGATCAGCAGCGAAAACAGCTCGTACTGCGAACTGATATTCAATTTGGCGAACAGGTTCCGCTTGTGCACCATGACCGTGCCGGGTGCGATGGCAAGCTCGCGCGCGATCGATTTGGAGGAATGACCGCGCAGCAGCAACTGGCTGATCTGACGTTCGCGATCGGTCAACACAGACTCGCCGAAGCGCTCGAAGCAGCGTGTCAGCTGCCGGTGCACCGCATCTTCCCCCTTCGATCGGCCGGTGCGGGACTGCCACAGGTCCCAGACGCGCCGCAGGCCCGCCTGCACCGCGGGCTCGATCAGTTCCAGGCGCGTGAGTTCAGACTTGCTGAACATACGATCACGCTTTCCCACGACGAAAACCACTGTGGTCGTCGCCGACACGGCCGCCAGGAAGTCCATTTCATCGAGCAAGTGGGTCCGTTCGCAATATTGCCGGTAGTACTCACTCGAACGGAACCGGTCCGGCAATTCGTCCCGAAAGCGACACAAGCTTGCCTGACGATCGCCTGTCGCAAGTTGATACAACGGATCGAGCAGGTAAGGTCCCGCGAGATAGCGATCGAGATAGTGCTTCTGGCCGGCCGGCTCGAGTGTGTGGTGCAGGACATCCGGCCGCGCATTCTTGTGAAACGCCATGAGGCAGGTGCCCTCGTGCTCCACCGCCAGGCCGACGACGTCGCTCAATGCCCCGCACAGGGCGTCATCACTGGTCGACGAGATCATCGCCGCAATGGCGGTATGCCATTCCGGCCGCTCGAAAATACTCTGCATGTCAGAAGGACGTCAGGAAGGACGCTGCGTTGCCGCCATAAACATCGGCTCTTTGTGCGGCTCTCAGGTACGCGCGTCCCGTCGGAGTGTGGTCGCCATGATTGCCAACGATACGGCGAACGCGTTGTTTGTGAAAAATACGGAGTTGAGCCGCAAGTGGGATGACCGCCGCCGGATCACTGCCGAAGAGTTCGCGGTGCCTGGTCGGCAGCCGGTACCAGGGCACCGACATGTTGGAATGATGGGCATTGTGAAAACCGAAATTCAGCGTCAGCCAGTTGATGGCAGGATACTTGATGGAAAGCGGATTACTGAACGTGTGTTCCTGCTCCCAGGCGTAATCCCCTTTGCGCGGCGGTTTGCCGAAATCGTATAGGGTCAGGTTGTAGCCGTAATCATGCTGCAGGCTGTCCATGAACCGGAGCACGGTCAGCATCAACAGGTAGGCGATCGCGTACAGAAGCGCTGCTTTCGGGTAGTAAATCAACACCGCGACAAAAATTCCGCTGCGAATCAGGAGTATCAGGACGTTGCGCGTTCTTTGTTTGCGTCGTTCCGGAATGACAAACGACGTGCACGCCATGATGAAGTGCATGATCAGCTCGTGGGCCGGTACGTAAAACCACTCGAGCGTTCGCGTGATCCGGAGTGCTGCCGGGTGCTCCTCGAAAAACCGTTCGTAATCGAACCAGACGACGTCGTCGTTATCGACGTGGTGGCGGAAGTGTTTGTAACGGATATCCTCGAACGTGCCGTATGCAGCGCCGCAGATCCAGCTAAAAAGTCGGCCAAGGCGCGCGTTGTGA
>JBOHZD010000057.1:0-2051 GCA_050738315.1 Woeseiaceae bacterium | reverse complement strand
ACCTGTACGTCGCACCGCCGCGCGACGGGCATACCGTGATCGACTTCAACAAGGCTTACAATCCGCCTTGCGTCTTCAGCAACTTTGCCACCTGTCCGCTGCCGCCGGCGCAGAATCGGCTGCCCCTGCGCATCACGGCAGGCGAGAAGACCTACGGCAGTCATCACGATCCATGACCATTGCGGAACCGGACACGCCGCCCTGTCCAGCGGGCAGGTCATTCGGAAGCTCATCGAATATCTTCTGAACGGCAAAGGCCGGCATACCGGCCACGGCAGCACCTTCGACGAAGTGCGGGCATGATTCGGAATGGCGGCGCATGCAACCCTTCGCACCCCGCGCCACACTCAGTTCGTATAGCTATCCGCGGGGTGAGCAATGCCTGATGGCCCGGACAATGCGACGTTGGACGAGCTTCCGGACCGTGAGCTCGTGGGCGCGTTCCTGCGCGCCCGCGGGGAGCACGAGTTTCGTGTGCTCTACCGGCGCCACACGCCCGCCTTGCACCGGATGGCGTGCCGCCTGGTCGGGGCTTCCCGGGCGGAGGACATCGTGCAGGAAACCTGGTGCCGCGCGGCGCGCAATGTCGGCAAGTTCGAATGGCGATCGGCGCTGCGCACGTGGCTGACCGCGATACTCATTCGATGCTGCCGCGAGACGTGGCACGACGAGAGGAACGTTCGGCCCCTGCCGGTCGGGGAGATCGTCGAGGAACCGGAAGTCGAGGTCCGGGGGAGCGAGATGCTGGACCTCGAACGCGCCCTGGAGGCGCTGCCGCCCGGCTTCCGCGAGGTGCTCGTGCTGCACGACGTCGAGGGCTTCACGCACGAAGAGATCGCCAGGTCCCTGAATGTCGTGCCCGGTACGTCCAAGAGCCAACTGGCGCGTGCGCGCAAGGCACTCCGGCAGCGCCTCGAGAGCACACCATTGCCGTCGGATAACGACGAGGCAGCACGATGAACACGAGCAAACCACGAAAACTCGGCGATCTTCGAGCGTTTCCTCCGCCGCCGGCGGAACTCGAGGATCGAGTCGTCGACGCGCTGAAAGCGCGTCGGCTGATCCGATCGGAAACCAGAGGAGCTGCACACATGAAGATGCAATATGCAATCAACGCCGCGATTGCCGTCGTGGGAATGGTAATAGGGCTGGCGCTTGGAGGGCGCGTCGATGCCCCGTCGGAGCAGGCCGCGGAACAAACCGGCAATCAGTATATGCTGCTGCTTTACGAGGACGACTCGTACCAGGCGCCGGCGCCCGGGAAGATGGAGGAGCGCATTGGGGAATACTCGCAGTGGGCGCAGGACGTGGCGGCGACCGGGAAGTACGTCACCGGAGAAAAACTGACCGATGACAGCTTGCTGCTGCTGCCGGGTGGCGAGCGGAGTGACGTCATTCCCGCGGCGAAACAGGGAGTGCTGGAAGGGTACTTCGTCATTACTGCCGGCGATCTCGAGGAGGCGGCGTCGATTGCGAAATCGTGTCCTCACCTGCGGTATGGGGGAGCGGTATCGGTGCGGAGAATAGCGGGGTAGAGGTCGCCTCCATTGCTGCCATCCGTCTCGGCGACCGAGGCACGTTGCGCTTGCCCCGCGCTGCATGCGAGCTTCCTCGAGTACTGCGCAGGGCGTCATCAGGGCTGGCAGTTGACGCGACACGTGCGCTTCCAAAGGCGCGGATCTCGATTTACCGGTCGCCGAACCCGGCCAGCACCGCGCCATAGATCCGCAGCGCGTCCCACAGATTCTTAAGGCGGATGTTCTCGTTCTCCGCGTGCTGGTTGTTGTCGTGGTTCGCGAGCGGCAGGATGACGATCGGCGCGGACAGGCGGCTGCCGAATTCGTAGAGCGGCAGGCTGCCGCCCATCGACGGCGTCACGATCAGGTCCGGCGCGATGCGGCGCATGAGTGCCGTGAGCCTCAAAGCCATCGGATCGTCGAGCGGCGTGCGCAACGCGGGATAGCCGGATTCCCAGTCGAGCCTCGCCACTTTCTCGTGCGCTCGCAGCGTAGCCGCCGAAGGCTCATCATGAACGATGTGGAAGCCCTCCC
>JBOHZD010000056.1:0-11816 GCA_050738315.1 Woeseiaceae bacterium | reverse complement strand
CGACCCTGGCGATGATCCTCTGCCTGCCTGCCAGTTCGCCGGACGGGGAAAAGCTGACGCGGGCGTGCAAGCCGGTCACCAGGTATTCGTCCGGACCGAGCTCCGCGATCACCGCCCCGCCGGAGGCGGGATCGTTGCCCTCGGGCGGCGGATTGCCGAACATCGGCCGCCCGTAGCTCACTTCCGCCGTCCAGTTGCCCAGGTCCAGGTACTGGCTGTAGTTTTTCTCCGTACCTTCATCTGCGGCCGTCGGCTTCCACTGGTCATCGGGCGCGGTGTCGGTATCGACCGGTTCGGACACGCCCCAGACCCGGTTTTCGAAGCTCCGCTTTGCCCACACACGCGCCATCGGTGCGAACAGCGCGTAAACCTCCGCGAAGTGCGCAAGCGTTTCGTCGTCCACACGTTCGGCGCCCAGGGGGTAATTCGAGTAGTCGCTGTAGTCCATGCCGAAAGGCGCAAAGCCGATCGCCTCTCGTCCAAGCGCAGAGAAAAAGTAGCGTGCGAACGGCTGGTCGTTGCCGATCTCGGAGATATAGAGCGCGTTGTCGGGACGCCGGTACAGGTCCATGACCCGGGTGACGGTCCTGTGATGGCGGAAGTAGATGTCCGGCGAAATCATGTCGATGTTCGGCGCGGCTGATTTCCATACGTGCAAAACGTTGTCGGTCGGACCGCCGCTTGCGTAGGTGCCCGCTTTGCCCGGGTTGAAGGGATTTCGTAGCGCCACGTTGACATACATGGGCAGCGGATAAACCGCCTTGCCCGCCGCGGCGATTTCATCGCAGTAACGCGCGATGTGCCACGCGTGAAAATACTCATCCGCATCATCGCCGAACACCGTGCGCCAGTCGCCGCCTGTTTTGTCGAGATCCTCGAGCAACTCGTCCGGCACTTCCTCGCGAAACAGCCCCTCGGCCGTGTCGGAATAATCCCGCGCCGAGCCATAGGTGCCTGCTTCATTCTGCACCTGCACCATGATGACAGTGCGTCGCCCATCGATGTCCTCGAGATGCTGCATGAGAGCAACGAACGCTTTTTTGTCGGCCTCCAGCGTGCTCTCGAAATGCGGTGACAGCGAGTTGAGGGTCTCTCCGCCCGCGGTGATCACGCGCGGAAACCGCGCGTTGTCCAGCTTGACCCACTCCGGTGCATAGGCGGGAGAATTGTTCTTCCACGTGGCAAACCACAGCAAGACCAGCCGCAGATCCCGCTCGCGCGCTTCCGCAACCAGGGTATCCACGAACGAAAAATCGAAACGTCCTTCCTGTGGCTCCACCTGCTCCCAGCCCACCGGGATCACCACGGTGTTGGCCTGCATCCTCTCGGCGGCCGGCCATACCTTGTGCAACATCGCGGGATAGTTGGACGAGTTGTTGGTCTGGGCGCCGAGAATCAGGAACGGTGCGCCGTCAACCATCAATGCGAAACGTCCGTCGCGTTCTACCAACTCGGGGACGGGCCGTTCACTTTGCGCGAATACCGGGGGGCAGATCAGTAGTACGGCGAACGCCATCGCTTTGGTAATAGATCTGACTTTGTTCATCTCGCGTTGTTTTGTCCTGAGGTTGTGGGGAGGTGGAGACTTGCCTGGGGAGGTCTTTTCAGGAACGCCGTGAATACGTCCCTGTAGGCTTCGTGCTCGACATCCTGTCTCGCACGATCCTGTAAAGACCTCCCCCTCGGTCAGTGGAAGTTCATGCTGACGCGGGCGATGTAGGTGGTGTCGTTGACATAGGAACTTCGGTGGTCTCCGGCGTGGTTCTGTTCGGCGATCAGCGTGGTTTCGGCGTTGCCGAGGTTGATCGCCTGCAGGCTGACGTTCAGGTTGTCGTTGATGCGGTATTCCACGGAGGCATCCAGCTGGCCGTAGTCGTCGTTGTACACCGGCAGGCGCCAGAGGCCGTTGGTATCGCCGTTGTAGCCATTCGGACCGACCGCCATCAGGAATTTGCTGCGCCAGTTGTAGGCCAGGCGGGTCGAAATCGGGCCCTGTTCGTAGATGGCGGTAAAGTTATAGGCATTGCGGGATATCCCGATAAACGGCAGGTCGCCATACGTGGAGAAATCAGTGTCGATCGGCTGGGAAATGTCCGCAAGCTGCATGTCGCTGTCGATGTAGGTGTAGCTGGCATCGACGCCCACTCCGTTGAACGGATAGGGCAGCCCGTCGAAGAATTTCTTCAGCCCCACTTCTACGCCCGTCAGCTCGCCGTCGCCGTTGTTCGTCGGTTGCGCGACGTTGTAGATATGGCCACCGTACTCCTCCTGCGTGAAGCTGCGGCTGATGAGGTCGGAGATGTCCTTGTAGAACACATTGATATGGGTCATGCCGCCGACTTCGCTGAAATACCATTCGAGCGAAAGATCGAACTGATCCGCGGTCACTGGTTCCAGCCGCGGGTTGTCGAACAGGTCCGCGGTGAGATCGAAATCATCCAGCGTCGGGCCGTCTTCCAGTGTGACGCCGTTCGGCAGGCTGGCGCCCAGTAAACGGTACGACTGCAGTTCGCCGAAAGCCGGACGTGAGATAGCGCGGGACGCAGCAAAGCGCAGCGCCAGATCGTCACTCAGGTTCACGCGCAGGTTCAGGCTCGGCAACACGTTGGTGTAACTGTTGTCCACCGAGATCGCTTCCGGATCGTGGTAGAAGCCCATGGCGCCGCTGGTATCGGTTACGGTGCTCGGATAGACGACCGAGCCCCGCGTCGACATTTCCGTTCTGACGACTCGCACGCCGATGTTGCCGTCGACCGGGAATTTCAGATCGTCCCAGGCGAAGTAGCTCATCGCATAGATCGCGCGCGTTTTCTCATCCTGCACATTCGTAAACTGGCTTGCGCCGATGTCGCGCAACGTGCGTGCCCCGTAGCAGCAGAGGTAATTGCCGGAATCCGCTGCTTCCTGGTGCAGGTCGAGGTAGGTTTGCGGATAGCCCTCCGCCAGCAATGAAGTGGGAGACATGAACACTCCCGGATGTGCGCCGTCGCCGCGATAAAAGTTGTCCAGCGTATTGAGCGCAAGGTAACTGACGTCGGCGCGCGGCAACGGGGCCAGCCCGTCGACCGCCCACCAGCGCATCCATTGCTGATAGATCGGCTGCCAGTCGTAGCCGGTATCGTGGTTCTCCGACGTCGTGTCGGTGAAACGGACGCCGAATGCAGCGGAGCGCAGTACCGGCCGGTCAAATTCATACTCCGCATCCAGGCGCAGTGCAGTCTCGTCCGCGTCATTGTCGGTGCGGTTGTCCATGGTGAATGCCATGTAGTAATTGGCGGGATTGCCCAGCACATCCGCGTTGGTCACCATTTGCGGACGGTCGCCGGTCAGATCGACATCCAGGTAGTCGAGTTCAACGCCGGAGGCGACGGTGGAATCGAGGCTCCTCGTGGTCGCCATGACGTGTTGCAGATCTAAATTGAGCAACCAGCGTTCGCTGGCCTGCCACGCGAGGTTGTAGGAGAGATCGGTGGTTTCCGATTCGCGGTCCTGGAAACGCTCTGCCGCGCCCATGGGAATGCCGCCCGTCACCGAGTCCAGCCGTCCTTCGACGAAAATATTGTTCTGGTCGTAGGTGAAATCGGTCCCTGCGGCAGGAATGATATCCAGCGGCCAGTTGTCCACGAATATGGAACTCTCGTCCCAGCGCTCCTCGTACTGGCTGTTGAACGCCTGGAAATACATTTCCACGGCATCATTGACACGCCATTGAATCACGCCATAAGCGCCCTGACGCTCCCTGTCGAACACGTACGAACGCCAGTCGGCGCCGCGCGGAACGTACACCGTTTCGCCGGGCAGCAGATCCACGCGCGGGAAAAAAGCCCGCGAGTAGACGCCATCGGTGCGCGTGGCCGCTTCGGAATACGCGACGTCGAGCAGCACGCCGATCTCGCCCTCGCCCGCTCTCCAGCGGTTGCTGAACAGCGCCGACGCGGACGGGCTGATTTCTTCGACGAAGTCGCCGTAGTTGCCTTCGGTGGTCACAGCGAGTTCCATGCTGTCGTAGTCGAACGGTTGCTTGGTACGCAGGTTCACGGTACCGCCCAGGCCGCCCTCGATCAGGTTGGCGCTCTGGTTCTTGTAAACATCGACACGCTGCATCAACTCCGGCGGTACGTCCTGAAAGCTCAGCGCGCGGCCGCCATCGGCGGTGAAGCTGTCGCGGCCATTCAGTTCGCTGCGGACCATGGTGAGCCCGCGCACCATCACGCCGGAGCCCTCGGCCGAGAAATGCTCCGGATCGCCCAGTTGTTTGAAGTGAGTGATGGAGACGCCCGGAATGCGTTGCAGCGCTTCGGTCACGCTGCGGTCCGGCAACTTGCCGATATCCGAGGCGACGATCGAGTCCACGATCTGGCTGGCGTTGCGCTTGATTGCCTGGGCCGACAGGATGCTCTGACGCTGGGCCGTGACGACAATTTCTTCCACGTCGCTGGAATCTTCGTCCTCTTCCTCATCGGCCTCCTGGGCATAGGTGGGCATTGCGAGTGCAATTGCGCAGATTGCGCACAGCGTCAAGCCGGGTACTGCCTCGACCAGTCGCGCAAGCGGATGCTCTCCAGGTACTTTGTCTCGATTATTCATGGCTTACTCCTGACGCTTTGTCGCAATCGACAGATACTTTGGTTTATTGCCGGCGTTCCACCGGCGAAATTCGATAACGGCTTCCAGCTTCCAGATCGAGCTCGATCATCCCGTCGCGGGATTCTCTTGAGAGCGGCGCACCCGAGTCGGCAGTCACGCGTAGCTCTGCGGATCGCGGCCCTGCGCGCACGCACGTGTGCAGGTCGCGTTCGGCGTGCAGCACGGCTTCCTCGAGTTGACCCGCTCGCCAGGCGATGTCGACGACCAGTCCGCCGCGTGCACGCAACCCTTCGACCGAGCCGCTCGACCAGGCCGCCGGCAAAGCCGGCAACAGGTGAATTTCCCCCGCGTGGGACTGCAGCAGCATTTCCGCGATGCCCGCGGTGGCGCCGAAGTTGCCGTCAATCTGGAACGGCGGGTGGTTGCTCCACAGGTTGGGCAGGGTGCTGTCCCGCAGTTGTTGCGCGAGGACCCTGTGAGCGCGGTCGCCGTCCCTGAGCCTCGCCCAAAGATTGATCTTCCATGCGCGGCTCCACCCGGTGCCGCCGTCACCGCGAGCGTCGAGAGACGTGCGCCCAGCGTCGAACAGGTCCGGGCGGTTCACCGGATCGATTCCGCGCCCGGGATAAAGCGCGAACAGGTGAGAGACGTGGCGATGCCGGTCTTGCCTGCTGTCCAGGTCGCGCTTCCATTCCTGCAACTGGCCCCACGACCCGATGCGCAGTCCTGTATCCAGTCGATCGAGTGTCGTACCGAGTTGCCGTTCAAAGTCCGTGTCGCCGACAAGCTGCGCCGCCTGACGGGTACTTCGCAGCAATTCGCCGACGATCTGCTGTGACATTGCGGCACCGGCCGTGAAGTCACCGTGTTCCGGCGAGTAGCTCGGGCTGACGACCTGCAGGCCGTCGTTCGGATCCGTGACCAGCGCGTCCATCCATGTCAGCGCCGCCCCTTGCATGACCGGGTAGGCGCGTTGCCTCAAGAATTCGCGGTCGCCGCTGAACAGGTAGTGCTCGAAAAAATGCAGCGCCAGCCAGGCGCCTGCCTCGGGTTGCCAGAACGCAGTCGGCCAGTCGATGATCCCGCTGAAACCCCAGATATTGGTGTTGAGGAACAGCGTCCAGCCGCGCGCACCAAGCAGACGGGCTGCTGCCACCCGGCCGGGTTCGAGCAGGCTGTCGACGAAGTCGAACAGCGGCACGGCGGTTTCCGGCAAGTTGGTGACTTCCGCCGGCCAGTAATTCATCTGCAGGTTGATGTTGACGTGGTAATCGCCGTTCCACGGAGGTGTGGCTGAGTTGTTCCACACACCCTGCAGGTTGGCCGGCAACGAGCCTTCGCGCGACGAAGCGATGAGCAGGTAGCGGCCGTACTGAAAGTACAGTTCTTCGAGGGCACGATCGAGAGCCGCATCGCCGCTCCCGTAGCGCGACAGCCGTTGAACGATCGGAAGCGCGCTGCGCGATTGACCCAGCTCGAGGTGTACGCGGTCGAACAGGGCGCGGTAGTCCGCCTGGTGCCGCGCCAGAAGTGCGGCAACGCCCCGCTTTTCCGCACGGTCCACTCGCTGCTGCACGACCGCGTGCGGATCCGGTCCGCGATAATCGGGATAAGAGGCCGCGTAGCCGGTCGCTGCAGCAAGAATCAATGTGGCGCTGTCTGCGCCGTCCACACGGATGCGGCGCTCTTCCTCGCCGGACACGCTGCCGCCTTCGGCTACAAGCTGCAACTGGGCCTCGTAATCGAGGCCGTTGTCGTGCAACTTGCCGCGCACGGTGAGTCTCCCGTCCGCAACGTCAAAACTTGCGCTGCGATTGTCGGGAACGTGCAGGCTTGCTTCGAAGTCGATTCTTCCCGCCCGGTCGGCCGTGAGATGAAGCACGATGACCTGGTCCGGATAACTCGCAAAGTATTCACGCAGGTATAGGACATTGCCGCTGCGATAGCGGACGGTGGCGAGTGCAGTCCCGATGTCGAGTTCGCGGCGATAACCGGAAACCGGCTCCATATGATCAAAATGCAGCACCACCTCGCCGAAACTCTGGTAATGGCCGTAGCCTGTCGCCGGCCGTCCCAGGCGTTCAGCGACGGCTTCTGGCGGCAGCGCACCTTGTCGCGCCAGCGCCTTCCGGACATTCGCGAGTTCGCCGGTAACCGGTGTCAATGGCAGGCCAAAATCATATCCGGCATCGGAGCCGGGTCCGCCGGTCCAGAGACTTTTCTCGTTGAACTGCAGACGGTCGTCGCGAATGCCGCCCTGGACGGTGGCGCCCATGGCGCCGTTGCCGATCGGCAGACTCTCCTGCTCCCAGTTGTCCGCCGGCCGCTCGAACCAGAGTTCGTGCCGAACCGCCCCGGCGCTCGCGACTTCGAACAGGCTATAAATCAGTAACGCAACAGCGAAAAGCGCCGGGCTGATGAGTGGCGCAGAATGGCGCGTATGAACGGCGTCGACGGTCCGACGGATGCGGACGGTCGCTTGCGCTTGCGCGAGTTTCTCGATGTCTGGCCGCATCGGTCCTGAGTTTCCCCCTTCAGGATCTCTGGTAACGCTACCACGCTTTTCGGGCAATTTGCAATATTTATACTACCAATCATAGGCGCATATCCCGGCGTCGCACGGAAGGAAACCGGAATCATTTATATGATGAATAATGGTGACCGAGGTGCGTGCAGCCCAGACAGGCAGGCCGGCCGGAAACCAGCGACCGCGCGCTCAGTGCAGGCGGACGCGCAGCAGGCTGTCGTTGGCGGTGATGTACAGAATGGACTTGTCGGCGTTGAAGGCCACGTTGCCGGTCGGCACGCCGGTGATGATGGTGCCCAGGAGTTCCGCAGCCGGCGTGAAGATCAGGACGCCCCCCGGTCCGGTCGCGAACAGGTTGCCACGGTCGTCGACCTCCATGCCGTCCGGCAGCCCGGGTTTCGAGGCCACCAGCGCAGTCGCATCGTAGAACACGGCCTGGTCGGACAGCGAGCCATCCGGGCGGACGCTATACGACATCCAGATTGCCCGTTCGGGATCCGAATTCGAGACATACAGCGTCCGTTCGTCCGGCGACAGTGCAATTCCATTGGGGCGCGCAAGCTCGTCGACCAGCAGCGTGACCTGTCCGTCGGGACTGACCCGGTAGACGCCGTAGACTTCGAGTTCGCGGGCCGCGTCGTCGATGCCCTGCTCGAGGCCGTAGGGCGGATCCGTAAAGTAGATGTTGCCCGACGAATCGACGGCAAGATCGTTCGGGCTGTTGAATCGAGCGCCGTCATATTGACCGGCGATCGTGGCGTACGCCGGTTCCGGCTGCGACAGGATCGCCGACATCCTGGCCAACCGGCGATCGCCGTGCTGACAGAGCAGCAGTTGCCCGTCCGCATCGAGCGCGAGTCCGTTTGCGCCCGGCTCGCCACCCCTGAGGACAGTGCCCGTATATCCGGACGGCCGCAGATAGATGCTGACACCGTCGCCTTCGCGCCACGCGTAGACCGTATTCGCCGGCACGTCCGAGAACAACAGGGTCTGCTGCGCGTCGACCCAGAGCGGTCCTTCGGTCCAGTGGAATCCCGTTGCGATGACTTCCACCTCTGCGTCGGCCGATATGAGCTGGTCCAGTCCCGGCGTCAGGTGCTCGATGTGCGGCCTGAGTTCGATGGGAGGCGTGTTCTCCACCTCGATCTCTCCGCCCGCATCGCTTTCCGCACACCACGCAACGTCCGCGAAGGCGGCACCAACCAGCATCAACGTAAAAAAACCGACCCGACGCGCAGGCATGCCCATCTCTCCCCGTATTGATCGCCTGCACATCCTAGCCGAAAAAGGCGCCCCCCTGCAGGAGCAGTTATCTGCGAAGGGCGACCCTGCTCCATTAATACCCAAGCTCTACATTGAACAAATTCTTCATCTCACCGACCCGCCCCTCGAGAAAGAGCCGCAGGTTGTGACAGAACAGATCCGTAATCCGCTCGTTTTCCTCCACTACCGTACTCGCGGAATGCGGGCTGATCAGGACATTGTCCAGATCCCACAACGGGCTCTCCGCCGGCAGCGGCTCGGCGGCAAAGACATCCAGCGCGGCAAACGCAAGCTGGCCGGAGAGCAATGCGGCAATCATTGCCGGCTCATCCACCAGGCTGCCGCGCGCGATATTGACCAGCACCGCACCGCGCTTCAATACGTCGAGTGCCGCACGATCCATCATGCCTTCGGTCTGCGCGGTACGTGGCGCGCATAAAACGAGCGCGTCGGTCTCGCGCAACATGTCGTGCAACGAACCCTGGTGAAAGACTGCGTCGATACGCAAGTCATCGGCCGTTGCCGTCGAATCGTCGCGCAACAGACCGTTGATGCGCATGCCGAATGCCTTGCCGGTCGCCGCGATGCGCCTGCCGATGCCGCCCATGCCGACGATCGACAATGCTTTTCCCTCCAGGCTGTCGGTGCAATAGAGTTCCCAGTGCCGCGCCGCCTGCTCGCGCTTGAGATGCGAATAGTCTTTCGCGTGCATCAGCAAAGCCATGAAAGTGAACTCGGTCAGGGGCCCGGCATGCAGGCCGCGCGCGGTCGTGATGACGATGCCGCGCCGGTCGAGCCCGAGCTTTTGCACCCGCGGACCGACGCCTGAACTGGTCGTCTGTATCCATTTCAACCGCTTGGCGTCGTCGATCACGTTGCCGCCGTCAGGGTGCGACGGCGGAATGTCCCACAGAATGTCGGCCTTGTGGATCATGCCGGTCCAGCGCTGTTCCTCATACGATGAGCGCCGGAAATCCGGATCGCCCCCGTGATCCCCGCGATAACGCATGGGCGGCAACAGATCCGGCTCGTACAGGACTACGACCCGCTCCGGCCGCACAGTGCGAATCCGCTCGACGAGGTTCGGTTCGAGCGGAGTGCCGATGACGACATGCAGTTTGTTGGATCTGTCGGCCAATGTTGCTGTCTGTCAGGGATCAATAACTGTCACGCACGAACCTGGCCACGTCCTCCTTGAATTTGACCAGTGACGGCTCGTGCACGTACATCATGTGCCCGGATTCGAAATACTCGAATTCGATGTTGTCGCGCAGCCCGGGCGAAAGGTTCATGTGATCCATGACATATTCCGTCGCGAACAGCGGCGTTGCGAGGTCGAAGTAGCCCTGCAGCACCAGCACCTGCATGGCGGGGTTCTGCTTGAGCGCGTACTCGAGATCCACGGCCGTATTCGGGAACGGCAACTCGAAGCCGTTCAGATCCGGTTGCTCATGTCCCCAGTCCCATTCCATGAAAAAACCGCCGGAAACCACGTAGTTCGCGCTGTTCTCGACTTCGAGATCGGCACGGTAATAGTCCATGAACGCCGCGAGATACGACGGCCCGATTGCGGTCGTAAAGGGATCGTATGGCGCTGACTCGGCAAGCTTGTCGATGCTGTCGCCGGAGAAGCGCGAATCGACGCGACCGACCGTGATGCCGCGCTCGCGCATCAATTGCTGCGTGAACTGCCCCTCGTCGATGCGCAGGTTCGCGCGATCCCAGTACTCCTCGCTCAGCCCCGTATAGCGGGAAAGGCCCGCAAGCACCGAACTTCTGTCGGCACCCTCGAGGTTGCTTCCGGCCAGCAACGCCGGCGCATACTCTTCTACCGCGAATTTCTTCACCTCCTCCATGAACACCTCGATGTCGTTGGGCTTGTTGTCCAGCGCATCGTGATACCACGCGGTGGCGGCAAATGTCGGCAGAAACATGACGTGCGGCAGGTCGATGCCCAGTCCGGCAAAACCCGTGGTCATCTCCATGAACGGCGATACCAGGACAACGCCGTTCAATGCCATGTTGTAGCGCGTGAGCAGGTGGTAGGCAACGCCGCCGGTCCGCATGCCACCGTAACTTTCTCCCAGGATGTACTTCGGCGACGCCCAGCGGCCGTTCTGCGTGACGTACTGCACGATGAATTCGGATACCGAGCGGATGTCCTGGTCGACCCCCCAGAAGTCCTCGTTTTTCCCCTCACCGATCGCCTTCGAAAACCCGGTGCCCACCGGGTCGATCATCACGAGATCCGCTTCGTCCAGGATGCTGTACTCGTTCGTCACCCGCTTGAAAGGCCCCGCGGGGCTGAATCCGACATCGGTGACGACGGCGCGCTGCGGCCCGAGCGCGCCCATGTGCAACCAGATCGAGGCCGAGCCGGGGCCGCCGTTATAGGCAAACATCAGCGGGCGTTGAGTCTGGTCGTCGACGTCGGCAACGTAGGCGGTGTAACCGAACAAGGCAGTGGGTTCGTCGCTCTTGTTCTTCATCAGCATGGTGCCGGCGGTGGCCGTGTAGTCGATGGTGCGGTCACCGATGCGCACCTGATGCTCGGTGACGGACACTTTCGCTTCGGGAAGCGCTTCGTCTTTTGCTTTGTCGTTCTCTTCGTCGGCAACCGCCAGTGGTGCACAGATGGCAAACAATGCAATCAGAAGAATCTTATGAGCCATTCCTTGAGTTCCTTTATTTGATCTGAAATTCAACGCGAGACGACAGGCACGCACGCCGCAGCAGGCAGCCACCCCGCCGGTGGCCTTGCATCCTAACGACGAAAGCGGTTCGTGTCAGCAGGACCGATGCCAGGCACGAGATTCGTACTGATTTCAGAGCCGATGCCGGCACCGAGGTTCGTTTTTCCTCGCCGCCGGCCCTGACACGGCAGTCTGGCAGCCCTACAATAGCCGTCTGGCCGCCACCCGTCAGGATGTGTATCATTGCGCGGCTTCGGGGTGTAGCTCAGCCTGGTAGAGCACTGCCTTCGGGAGGCAGGGGCCGGAGGTTCAAATCCTCTCACCCCGACCAATCAGTCCCTTAAACGTCAATAGCTTGCACGTCTCTCAGTCGACCACTGTCTTTTTGCGTGAGCGATTGTGTGAGATTCGTGTGAGCTGCGACCCGCAAAACCGTATTGGGTCGTCGTTCACACACTCTCTCCGCCGCTTCCAGCAATCTCGCGATATCCGGCGCCGAGTAATGCGTCGTGATCCGTTCGGACTTGTGTCCGAGCAGATCCTGGCGATCCTCGAAGCTCACGCCGGCAGCACGCAGCCGGTGCCCGAACGTATGCTTCTTATGCCGAGCTCGGCATAAGCGTCATTATTCCGACTTCCGGATTATTCCGAGTCGTGCGGTGAGATCCGGTGGTGCTCTGGCTTTGCGACCTTTCGTACTCGGCATAATCACAGGCTGTTCAGGAAAGATAGCAGCGAGTCATCCG